>NZ_BAAGWN010000012.1:0-332612 GCF_054780335.1 Curvibacter fontanus | reverse complement strand
GCATGATGTGTACTTCTGCCATCAGCGCTTCATGCAGATCGACCTGCATGCGCTGCGCGCTGATACTTGAGTCGAAGGTGTTACCCATGTCCTGGCACACCCGTTACCCATGTCCCCGGTCTATACAATTTGGAGATGCAGATGATCGACGTTTATTCCTGGGCCACGCCCAACGGTCACAAAGTCCACATCATGCTGGAGGAATGCGGCCTGCCCTACCGCGCGCACCCAGTCAATATCGGCGCGGGCGACCAGTTCAAGCCCGAGTTCCTGGCGATCAGCCCGAACAACAAGATCCCGGCCCTCGTCGACTCCGAGGGCCCGGACGGCCGGCCGATCTCGCTGTTCGAATCAGGCGCCATCCTGCTCTACCTGGCCGCCAAGACCGGCAAGTTCCTCCCGAAGACGGACCGGCAGAAATTCGAAGTCTTGCAATGGCTGATGTTCCAGATGGGCGGCGTCGGCCCCATGCTGGGCCAGACCCATCACTTTCGCATCTACGCACCCGAGAAGATCGACTACGCCGTGAACCGCTACACCAACGAGGCCAAGCGCCTTTATGGCGTGATGGACAAACAACTCGCGCAACACCGCTACATCGCAGGCGACGAATACTCTATTGCCGACATCGCCATCTTCCCCTGGCTGCGCAGCTGGAAGAACCAGGGCATCGACTGGGCCGACTATCCACACCTGAAGCAATGGTTCGATGCCATCGCGGATCGCCCGGCCGTGGTGCGCGGCGTGCAGGTGCTGGCCGACCAGCGCAAGCCCCTGGTGGACGACAAGGCGCGCGAGATGATGTTCGGCGCCACGCAATACCAGCGGCGCTAGGGCCTGCTCACACCTTACCAGGGCTTGTCGGGCAGCCCTGACCAGAGCGCGTCCAGGTCAGGGAATTTCCATAGCGCCGGATCTTCGCGACCGGCGATCTTGTCATGGCAACTGGGTGCCGACAGGTCGAGGATCTCGGGTGTGATGCGCAGGCTGGCCTTGGTGGAGTAAAACACCTTGACCAGCGGCGCGGTCAGCGCCTTGTTCGACTGCTCCACCACCACCCCCAGGCGCCCGGAAGTCAGGCGCACCAGCGAGCCGATGGGATAGATGCCCAGGCTCTTCACGAAAGCCTGGAACACCTTCTGGTCGAAATGCCCCTTGGACCACTCGGCCATCTTGCGCAGGGACTCGGCCGGATCCCAGCCGTTCTTGTAAGGTCGGTTGGAGGTGATGGCATCGTAGACATCGCACACCGCCCCCATCTTGGCAAACAGGCTGATCTCCGCATCCTTGAGCCCCTCGGGATAACCCGAGCCATCGGTCTTCTCATGGTGATGCAGGCAGACGTCCAGCGCGATCGGGTCCACATTGCCCACGGCCATCAGCATGGCGTGCCCCTGGAGCGGATGGCTTTTGATGATGGTGAACTCAGCGTCGGTCAGCTTGCCGGGCTTGTTGAGCACCTTCATCGGCGTGGCCGCCTTGCCCAGATCGTGCAGCAGGCCGGCCAGGCCGGCCGAGCGCGTCTGCGCCTCGTCAAGACCCAGCTGGCGTGCCAGCGCGATCATCATCGCGCACACTGCCACCGAATGCATATAGGTGTAGTCGTCAGCCGTCTTCAGGCGCGCCAGGCTGATCAGCGCACTGGCGTTGCGCGAGACCGAGTCGGAAATCTCGTCGACCAGGCGCTGGGCGCCGGCGGCATCGACCGTCTTGCCCATGCGCGCTTCCTGGAACATGGAGACTACGGCTTTCTTGGACTGCAGACAGATCCGGACCGCCCGCTCGTATTCAACCGCGACGGTCACCGGCTCCGTCCGCCGCTGGGCCTGCACCAGCGCCAGCAACTCCCGCTCGACCTGAGCTTCGGATTGCGCCTCGGACACAGCGTTCTGGCCCGCGGGCACATCACCGCCCTTGTCACTGTCGATCCAGACTTCCTTGATGCTGCTGGCCAGTATGCGTTCCAGGTCCTTGGGATCCTTGAGAAGGAAGCCGCTGCGCCAGAAAGGATGTTCCATCCAGGAACCGCAGAACTCCTTGATGTGCATCCCGAGGATCAGTTGGTCGACGCGGATACGCTTGAGCATGTGCTGTGGTTCAACCTCGCACGGGGCGAAGTGTGTGCGACTCATTTTACCGAAGATGCTTGCTGTGACCGGCTCAGCGCAGCAGCACACCCGCCTGGCGCAGATACGCCAGCACCTCGGGACTCACAGGCCCCAGCGCACGGGCCTGCTCAGCCTGCCGGGCGGCTGCGTCCAGTTGGCCCAGGGCAGCCAGCGACACCGCTGCCCCCAGCATCCAGCGTGGCTCTCCAGCCCTCAGCTGCAAGGCCGCCAGATAGGCCTGGACGGCTTCCTGATGACGTCCCAGGCGCTGGGCCGCGTTGCCCCGCACCGCCCACAGATCGGCCTGCCCCGACAGCATCGGCTCCAGTCGTCCCAGCAGGGACAGCACCGCAGCCGGTCGGCCCTGGACCAGTTCCATGCGCACCTGCTCGCGCACCAGCTGGGCCAGCAAGGGAACATCGACCGGCTGACTGCGCTCAACAGCCGTCACCGCTTCGCGCACCAGCTCCAGGGCCGGCTCGCGGGAACCTGCATTCCAGAGCAACTGGGCCTGAGCCAGCGTTTCCTGGGCCAGGCTCTGCCTGCGTTGCAGCGCCAGGCTGGTCGCAGGGGCGCTGGCGGTTGCCGAGGGAAGCAGGGCGGCGGCCTCGGCCTTGGCAGTTGCCGGCGCGGGTGTCACCGGGTCGGGGATGGAGGACGAGACGCGTTCTCTGCTGAGCCGTTCCTTGCGCTCGGCTGCCGCGGAAATTTTCGCCTCAGCTTCGTCCGCCTCGGCCCGTCGTTTCTTCTTGCGGCTTACCACCGGTTCCGCCGCAACCACCGGTTCGACGGGGACCACAGCAGCGCTTTCGCTCACCGCGATGGCAGGCTCGACCGCTGCGCTGGCTACCGGCTCCGGTGCCGAAGCGGCTGGCATCGGCGGACTGGCCGGAAGTTCGGCCGGCGCCGGCGTTGGCACGGCAGGCGCACCCGGTTCCAGGCGCCAATACACCGCTGCGCCTGCAGTCAACAGCAGCAAGACAGCCAACAACCAAGGTGCGGAGGATCGGCGCTGCGCAGACGTCACCACGCTGGCCGTGCCCTGCATGGCGGCCGGACTGGCCTGGCGCGGATAGTCGGGCACGGCGCCATCGGCTCGCCGGGCGTCGAGATCTCGCAGCATCTTGTTGATGACGCTCACACTGTTCCCCCTGCTTGCGGTTTAACGGAACGCGGCCCCAGCAGACGACGCCACCAACGGGCGGGGGACCAGCGTGAGCCACGTCCCGTGTGCAGTTGCACCCCAGGCGTATCGGCTGCGGCCAGCGCCACATGGCGCTCCAGCACGCGATGCGTGTTTTCGCCGAAGGCCAGCAACAGGCATTTGTGGGCCAGCACATTGACCAGGCGCGGCACGCCACGGCTGTAACGTGCCAGGGCCACGGCAGCTGCAGGCTCGAACACGCGGATATCGGTCAAGCCGTCTGCGGCGGCCACGGCCAGGCGGTGCGCCAGATAGGCCCCCACCCGCTCGGGCTGCATGCCTCCCAGGTATTCACTGAAGGTGATGCGCTGCAGGAGCTGGCGTATCTGCGGGCGCGCCAGAATTTCATCGAGCTCAGGCTGGCCGAACAAAACGATCTGCAGCAGCTTGCGCTTCTCGGTTTCCAGGTTGGACAGAAGTCGCAGGCTCTCCAGGGTGGCCATGCGGGTGGCCTGCGCCTCGTCGATGCAGACCAGCACCGAGCGCCCGGCCTCGGCGTGCCTGAGCAGGCCTTCCTGCAGGCTGGACAGCACCTGGTGCCGGCTGAGCGGGGGCACCAGCTCGATACCGAGCTCCCGCGCCAGGGCCATCAGCAGATCATCCGGCCCCATGTCGGGGTTGGGAATGTAGGCGGTGACGAATTCGTCCTGCAGGCTGCGCAGCAGCTGGCGGCACAGCAGGGTCTTGCCGCAACCGACCTCACCCACGATCTTGAGAAAGCCCTCGCCACTGCGCAGGGCGATCAGCAGGGTGTTCAACGCCGCCTGCGCCCCTTCGTGCGGATAGAAAAAAGCCGGGTCGGGCGTGATGGAGAACGGCAGTTCACGCAGGGAAAAGTGCCGCAGGTACATGATTTACCTGGCCGCAGGCGTCGCAGGCGAATCCGGCCCCGCACCTTCGAGCCTGATCACGCGACGACGGCTGGCATCGATGTCTTCCAGCGCGGCGCGCGAGCGCTCGGTCTGCGCCTCCCAGTCCTGCGCGGTGCGGATGATGGTGGGCTTGATCAGAACCACCAGCTCTTTCTTGCGGGCGGCGCTGGCGCGGTTGCCCAGCAGGAAACCGAAGGGATTGCCCTCGGCCGTCGACCCCGGCACGCCCGAAGCGCTTCGGCTCGAAGAGATCTGCATCAGGCCGCCGATGGCCGCGATATTGCCGTCCTGCAGGCGGACCATGGTATCGGTCTCGTTGACACTGCTGGAAGCCAGCGGCAGACGGTAAAGGCCGACACTGCCCAGGTCCACGTCCTTGGTCTTCTCCGTGACCGTGGTCCCCGAGGGATGGATGTGCAGCATGATGCTGCTGCCGTCATCGATCTGCGGTGTCACGTCCAGCGCGATGCCCGAGAAGAAGGGTGTGAGCGTCAGCGTGGGCAGCGTGGTGCTGCCGGCCACGCCGGCCACGCCACTGCTGGTCGTCGTGCCGCCGGTGACGTTGGTCACGAAATAATCGTCCGCACCGACCTTGAGCACGGCCTTCTGGTTGTTGAGTGTGGCCAGACGCGGGCTCGAGAGGGTTTGCACATCACCCTGCGACTCCAGGAAACCCATAACGACCGCGAACTGGCTGGTGGCCAGCGCCAGGCCGAACAGGCCGCCGCCCGCGGCCACCGAAGGAATCCGAACCGGCGTCACCCCCGAAGCAGTCGCACCGGACGCCAGCAGCGCGTTGGAAGTCGCCACACCACTGCCCAGCACGCCGAGCAGACCGGTGCCATTGCTGTCGGAGCCGAAAGCGCCCCAGTTGATGCCGCTTTGCTGGCCTTCACGCAGCTCGACCTCGACGATCTTGGCTTCCAGCATGACCTGGCGCTCGACCGCCACCTGGGTCGCCTTCAGGAAGCGCTCCACCTGGCGCAGTTCCTCGGGCATGGCGCGCACGGCCATGATGCCGGCCTGCGGGCTGATCACCACGTTGCGGCCCTCACCCTTGCCCACCAGGCCGCGCACGGCATCCGACAGCTCGGTCCAGAAATCCGATTTCGAATCGGTCGAGATGCGGCTGCTCTCGCCCTGGCGCTGGGTGCTCTGGGCAGCGGCACCCTGCTGCGCCATCGCCGTGGTAGCCACCCCCGTAGCGCCCACGACGCCCGTGTTGGCCGGCGCGGAACCGGAGGACACACGCACCTCGCTGCGTCCGATGCGCTGCGCATGCGGGTAGTTCAGCGTGAAAATGCGCGTCTGCAGCGTGGGCGCGTAGATGGTGATGCGGCGCCCCTCGATACGGAAGTCGTAGCCGTAGACATCGCGGATGGACTCCAGGGCCTCTTTCACCGTCACGCCGCGCAGCGTCACGGAAATGCCCCCCGTCACATCGGGATGCATCAGCATGCTGTAGCGCGTGTCGGCCACCAGGGCCAGGAAGACTTCGCGCGCATTGGCGTTGTTGACCAGCAGGTCCAGGCGCGGCTCGGGCGGCGCCGGCACGGTCGGCGGCGCCGGCTCGGCCAGCGCGTCACTGACGCGTGCGGGCACGGTGCCACTGGCGGCGGTCTTGGGTGCTGCTGCCAGTTCCGTGCGGATCGTTTCAGCCACGTCGGGGGTGCGGCGCGGCCGCTCGGCACAACCTGCCAGCAGACCCAGGCACAGGACGAGGCCGGGCATCAGCCCGGGCATTGCTGGCCGGCGGAGGAGACGGGTGGTCGTCGTTGCGGTCATGATGTTGCCATTTTCATGCATAAAGGTGAAATTCAGGGCTGTTCAGGAGGCACGCTGCGGCGCAGCACACCCGCATAAAGCGGAACCTTGCGCAGGGCGCGCCCCTCGCGCAGCCAGACCTCGGTTTCGGTGATGCGTTCGATGCGGGCCCGGCCCAGCATCTGGCCTTCGGCGTAGAGGCGGGTGCCCACAGCCACATGGGGCCGGCCATCCACCACAATCACGGGCCAGCGCCCCTGGTTGGCACGGGCGGCCGGCGCAGCCGCCCCGCCCCCGCCGCCACCCGGCGGCAAAGTGGGATCGCGCAAGGTCTGAGCCCCCAGTGAGGCCGAAAGCAGCAACAGCGCCAGACCGATCCGCAAGCCGCTCATGGCGCAGCTCCCACGAGCCAGACCTGCAAGGTCAGCTCGGCCGATTGTTGACGTTCACTGCTCATCTTCATGACACCCCAGCGCAAGGCCGGCAAGGCGCGCTCCAGGGTCTGAACATAACGGGTCAGTTCGTGATATGAGCCGGCCACGGTCAGCTCCAGGCCCTGGCGCGTCATGCCCGCCGCCGTGGCCTCCTGCCCGGCGCGGATTTCGGGGGCCAGCGTGGCGGTGCGTACCAATACCAGGCCCTCGTGCCGGCGCAGGAAATGCACCAGCACCTTGGTCAGGGGCGTCCCGTCCGCTTTCGCCAGCGGCATCTGCGCGATTTCCTGGTTCACGACCGTCAGGCGTTCGCGCACCTGCGCCAGTTCCTCGCGCACCTGCTGGCCCGGCCCGGTCTCGTTGCCGCTGTTCCTGAGCTCATCGCGCAGGCGTTGCAACTCGGTATCCTGTGCGGCAAAACGCTGCGCGATCTGCTGATGCAGCGCCTGGACCGGCGCCAGCCACAGCACATTGGCCAGCAGCATGGACAGGACGATCAGGGTCAGAAACAGGAACGCCCGCTCGCGCAGACTCAGCGCATCGATGCGTGCGGCCAGCTTGGTCCACCAGGCCTTCATGGCTTGCCTCCCGTGCCAGCCTGGGGGGGCAAGGCCGTCACCAGGGTGTAGGACCACAGCGGCCCGGAAACCGCCGGTACGGCTGCGGCGCCAGCGGCACGCTGCTCGGTTTTCACGCGCTCCACCTTGACGACGGACAGTTGCTGCCCTTCGAGCAGGGGGCTCTCCGACAGCCTGGTCACCCAGCCATTGAGGGCGGCCGGCTCCAGCGTGTAGCCGCTGAGTTCCAGGCGCAGGTCGTCGGCGCGGACTTCGGTCACCCAGGCTTGCGGCGGGATGCTGCGGGCCACCAGCTGCAGGCGGGCCGCATGCCCGTAGCCTTCGCGCAGCAGCCCGCGCCTGAGCTCGCGCAACAGCAGTTCGCGCTGCTGCAGCTCGGTCTGCCGGGCCTGCAATTCCTTCAGCTGGGCAGCATCGGCTGGCGCCGCATTCGCCCGGTTGATCTGGATGGCGGCCTGCAGGCGTGCAATTTCACGCTGGTTGCTGCTCACCGCCTGCTGGTATCCCGCGCTCAGGGACTGCAGGGTCCAGGACCAGTAGCCCGACAGCAGGCCGCCCAGCAGCACGAACACGCCCAGCGAGCGCGCCATGGTGGACGCCGAGAAATAACGCTTTTGCGTCAGGAAGATCGGGTTGCAGAGATTGATTTGCTGGGGCATGGTCTTCTTTCTGCGGCTCAGAGCTTGCGCCCTTCAATGCGCAGCAGCACACCGAGCAAAGGCCAGCACAGCAACCGGTCCGCCTCACTGCCTCCCTCGAACCCCGGGAACTGTGCCGACACGTCCAGCGCTGTCACGGCCTGCCCCAGTTCGCGGGCCAGCAGGGCGGCCAATTCAGCAGTGCGAGAGCCTGCCTGCACGCCGATGCGGTCCAGCGCCAGCATGGGCCAGGTACGGTCCCAAAGATCCAGCGAACGCTGGGTTTCCACCACCAGGCGCTGGGCCGGGTCGGCCTCCTGCCCAGGCGGCGTGAGCGCCAGATCGGCTTCGCCGTTCGCGGCCGCAGGCGTCTGTCCCCAGGCGGCCTGCATGAAACCCGTCCCCAGATCGATGCGGCGGGTGTAGAACAGCTCTTCGTTCGCGCAGATGGTCAGCAGGGCCTGGCTGTCATCCACCATCACGATCGCGGCGTGGGCACGCTCGGCGCCCCCCGTGCGACGGGCCAGCGCCGACTGCAGGTTGCGCTGCGCCAGATCCTGAATGTCGATGACCTCGACGTCGCAGCGGGCCGCCTGAGCCGTCTGCATGAGGTCCCGTATCACGGCATTGGCCGCGGCCACCACAAACACGCTGCCCGAGGCCCGGACCTTGTCATCGCCGACCTTGAGCACATCCAGCGTGAGGTCGTCCACGTGCATATTGACCATTTCCCGGATCTGCCAGCGCGCGGCCTTGCGCAACTCCTCGGGCGGCACGGCCGGCGCATCGATCTGCAGCATCTGGTACTGCGCCGGCCTCAGCATGGCTCGTGCCGTCTTGCCGCGCAGACCCAGCGTCGTCAGCTGACGCGCCAGTTCATCGCCGGGCTTGCCCCCCTCAGGACGCAGCACCCCGAAACGCTGCACGCGATACCGGTCGTCCGTGTCCTGGCGTGCCTGGACGTAAGCCAGGGCCTGGCCGTCCCAGGCCAGCACCAACTGCTCGACTTGCCGGCCACGCCGAGTCAGAAAACGCGGCAGGGTCAAAGCCACCGGAGCAGCCCCCATGCGGACGTCAGCTTGGACAGAAAATCTTTATTCACCGGCATCATCTGGCAGGACCATCACATCGATACTTGCACAGCCCGTATTGTGCTCTGCTTTTCATAGCTGATCACACAGATGGGACGATACGAAAACGCGTTTGCGTACTATTTGGCGAATTGTCCATGAAAACCAGCAAGACACGCCACATTGCAAACATCACACTACACGCTCGTCACAAGAACACAACGCCCCTGATCAAGTCTCAGATTCCATTCGATGCATCAAAGACAAAGGGCCCTTTCGGGGCCCTTTGTCTTTGGCAATCGAGCCGGCAGCGAACGGTGTCGCCGCCGATAACCATCCGGACTTAGATGCCGATGATGGTGGCAGTGGCCGTCGCACCTTTGGGCGATGTGACCGTGCAGCTCGTCGTCACGCCAGCCGCACCCACCGTACCTCCCAATGTGTAGCCAGTAGGAACTCCACCTTGAAGAATGGCACCCGCAGCTGTCTGGCAAGCAATGTTGGCGGTTGACGTCCCCTTGGTCGAACTCGCACTCCGGGCCGCGTAGTTGACCGCGCTGGCAGAAGAAACCCCACCCGCAACACCCTGCACTGCAGCGGCATCAGCATCGGAGCTCAGATCAATAAACTTCGGAATCGCCACGGCAGCCAGGATGCCGAGGATCACGATCACCATCACCAGTTCGATCAGGGTAAAACCACGTTGCTGCTTCATGACAGGCTCCAATCAGGGATTAACTTGCTAAGGGTGCGGCACCAAGTAGCACCGCTATCACTTTCGTAGTATAGGCCCGAAGCTGCGGCCCCGTACCCACGGCGGCCCCGATTCGTGTGGAAAACGTCACACGAACCGGGGCGTTTACACATGCTTTATCCGCCCCCACGCCCCATGGCCGCCTGGCCCAGGTTCCACAGGGGCAGAAATACGCCCAGCGCCAGCAACAGCACCAGCACGCCGATGAAGACCAGCAGCACGGGCTCGATGGCCGTGGACAGCCCCTTGATGGCGTAATCGGTATCGCGCTCGTACAGATCGGCGATTTCGAACAGGAGGGAGTCCAACTCCCCCGTCTCCTCGCCCACGGTCATCATCTGTAATACGACAGGTGTGAAGACACCGGTTGCTGCAGCGCAGCGTGAAATGCTCTCGCCGCGCTCGATACCCGCGCGCATCTGTTCGATACGCGAAGCGATGTAGGCATTGTCCACGGTCTGAGCCACGACGGCCAATGCCTGCACCAGGGGAACCCCGCTCTGGCTGGACAAGGCAAAACTGCGGGCAAAACGTGCCAGCGTGGCCTTGAGGATGATGGACCCGACGATGGGCAATGCCAGCTTGCGCCGGTCCCAGTTGTAACGCCCCTGTGGATTGCTCAGGTAAGAACGGACCAGCACCACACCGGCCGCCGCCAGGGCCAGCAATACCGGCCACCAGGTGATCATCCAGCTCGAAAATCCCAGCAAACCGCGGGTGATCAAGGGCAACTGCGCATTGAAACCGGCGAAGACTCTGGCAAACACCGGCAGCACAAAAAGATTGATGATGACCATGGCGATCAGCATGGCGACGATCACGAAGGTCGGGTAGCGCAGGGCCTGCTTGATGCGTGCCCGGGTATCGCGCTCGAACTCCAGGTGCTCCGCCAGGCGCAGGAAAACCTCGGTCAAACGACCTGTCATCTCGCCCACCCTGACCATGGCGACGTAAAAAGGGCCAAAGACTTTGGGGTGACGCGCCAGGGAGGTCGCCATGTCACGCCCCTGGTCCAGGCTGGCGCGCACGTCCTGCAGCACCTCGCCCATGGCGAGATTGTCCGTCGACGACTGCAGCCCCGCGAAGGCACGCAGGATGGGCACACCCGCCTTGTTCAAGGTGTACATCTGGCGCGAGAAGATCAACACGTCTTCAATGTCGATGGAACGGCGTTTGAGCTGCTCCCACCAGCTCTCCTGGGCCTGGACCTGCGGCGCCGGCTGAATTTGCACCGGCACCAGACCCAAGCCCAGCAACTGGTCGGCCACGGCGTCCTCGGATACCGCATCCAGCTCGCCCTGGATCAGTTCACCCAGGGTGTTGCGCCCCCGCCATGCGTAGACAGCCATGGTCGCGCCTAATCCTCGAGGTCGTAGCCCACCCGCATGGCCTCGGCCAGCGAAGTGCGGCCCTGGCGGACAAGTTCGAGGGCGTGGTACGTCAGCGTCTGGCCAGCCAGGCGTTCACGGGCCGCACGCAGGAAGGCCGCCGGGTCCGAACGGCTGGCCGACTGGGTGAGTTCGGCATCCATTTCGAGCATCTCATAGACCCCCTGGCGGCCGGTGTAACCGGTGCCGTTGCAGGTCGAGCACCCACGGCCCCGCAAGGCATTGATGCGCTCCCCCTCTTGCAGCAGGCCGGACAGCCAGGCCGTTTCATGGGCATCGGGCTCATGGGGTTCGCTGCAGACCTCGCAATTGATGCGCACCAGGCGCTGGGCGATCACAGCTTGCAGCGAAGTGGCCACCATGTACGCTGGCACCCCCATGTCCAGCAGGCGGAAGGGCGTGCTGGCCGCGTCACGCGTGTGCAGGGTGGACAGCACCAGGTGGCCCGTGATGGCCGCGCGCAGGCCGATCTCGGCCGTCTCGGGGTCCCGCATTTCGCCGACCAGGATCACGTCCGGATCCTGGCGCAGGGTAGACCGCAGGACCTTGGAAAAGGAAAGCTCGATCTTGTCGTTGACCTGCACCTGGGTGATGCCCGAGAGGCGATACTCCACCGGATCCTCGACCGTGATGATCTTCAGCTCGCTGGTGTTGAGCTCGGCCAGCGAGGCATACAGGGTGGTGCTCTTGCCCGAACCGGTGGGACCCGTGACCAGGATCAGCCCCGAAGTCCGGCCCAGCAACTGTTGGTAGCGCTGCAACATGGCCGGTGGCATGCCCACTTTGTCCAGCTGGCGCACGCCGCCGTCCAGGCTGAGCAGACGCATGACCACCGACTCGCCATAGGTGCTGGGCATGGTGGACAGGCGCACGTCGATGGTCCGCTCCTTCAGACGCACGCTGAAACGGCCATCCTGCGGCAGGCGTTTCTCAGAAATATCCAGGCCCGCCATGAGCTTGATACGCTGCGCCAAGGCAGCGCCGATGCGTTTTTCGGCCTGGGTCTGGGTCTGCAGCACGCCGTCGACACGCACGCGGATCTGCAAGCCGGATTCCATCGGTTCGATGTGGATGTCGGAAGCCCCGACCTGGGTGGCATCCTCGAACAGCGATTGCAGCAGGCGCACCACCGGTGCGCCTTCGGCACCCGCCGAGGCCGTCAGTTCGCCAAAGTCAACCGCATCTCCCAGGTCCTTCTCGAGCGCACGGGCCAGGCCGCTGATCTCCTCCGAGCGACGGTAGAGACGATCGCAGGCCAGGGCCAGCTGGCTCTCGGGCACAGCCGCGATCGCGATATTGCGCTTGAGCAGGCGCGTGATCTCGTCGTAGGCGAACAGGTCCAGCGGATCGGCCATGGCCACCAGCAGACTGTCGCCCTTGTCCTCCAGAACCAGGGCACGAAAGCGCCGCGCTGCCGATTCCGGCAGAAGCTTGACCACGTCACCGCGGAAAGGATAGGTCTTGAGATTGATGAAGGGAACGCGCAACTGCCGGGCCAGCGCGTCAGCGAGCAATTCTTCGGTGATGACACCGCTCTCGATCAGCAGGCGACCCACCTTGCGGCCAGTCTGCTGCTGCAGCTCCAGGGTCTGTTGCAGCTGTTCCTGCGAAATCAGGCGCTGCTGGACCAGCACGTCGCCCAGACGCAATTTCTCCGGACGCCCGGCGGCGCGCGCGCCGGCCGGCTTGGCGGAAGCAGCAGCAGCCATGTTCATGCGTCAGTCCTTGAGTGGCACCATAACTATGAAAATAGTAGCACGAGCGACCCGATTTGAGTCGCCGTCTGGCACACGGAAGTGGGGAATCAGTGCAAATGTCGCGGTTTGCGTCCGCCACCGTGGCCTCCATGGCCACCGGAACCGCGAGGCGGCTTGCCGATCTCCAGGGAATTGACCAGTGAATCGAAACGCTGGCTGAACAGGCGATCAACCTCGCTCACCACCCCGCTCAGTTCGGCCGCGTCGAAGTGGCGTTCCATCAGGCTGATGACATCCTGCACCAGCAGGTCACGTTGCACCTGCATGATGGCCGCAGGGTTGGGACCCACGAAGAGCACCATGAAATCGTCGCGCGACTGGGCCTCGGGCTCAGCCTCGTCCTCGTCAAACTCGGTATCGTAAAAAGTGATCTCGATGGCGGCACCAGTCTGAGACAGCTCGTTGAGGCTCATGCACATCTCGTCGAGCGACTGGCGGAAGTCCTCGTCACCGATCACGCTCCAGCACAGCTGGAGCATGTGTTCCTGGGCATCGAAGCGTATGCCCGGCTCGTCCTCGTAATGGCTGTGCGCGCCATCCGCCAGCGAGCGGGCCCCAGCGTACTGCCACAGGGGTTTGAGCGCTTCCTGCAGCTGGTTGAAGTCGACGTCGGTGCGCAGGAGCACCTGTCCATGAACATGGATTTCAAAAGGGGCGTTGTAGCTTGCCATGGTGTTCTCTCTATACGCACTGGCACTCTAACAGGGTCAACTCCTCGCCAACCGGAATCGAACCCGCGCGCGCAGCGCGCTTCGTCATGATCGCCCTTGGGCGTGTCGGTTCGCGATCACCCACGAACATTGGAAATTGAAAATCTGGTGCCTCGAGCCGGAATCGAACCGGCACGCCCCATCTCTGGAAGCGGCGGATTTTAAGTCCGCTGTGTCTACCAATTTCACCATCGAGGCCATGCCGCCCTTGCATTGTCCCGCAAAAGACGCGATCAGCCCACCTGGACCGCAGCACTTGCGGACCGGGCAGGCCACCAGGCGTGTGAAATGGAGCGGGAGAAGAGTCTCGAACTCTCGACCTCAACCTTGGCAAGGTTGCGCTCTACCAACTGAGCTACTCCCGCATGGAGTCTGGAGGCGCGGGCCGGAGTCGAACCGACCTACACGGATTTGCAATCCGGTGCATAACCGCTTTGCTACCGCGCCAGAAGCTGAACATGACGACCCCCAAAGAGCCGGCCATTCCTTCAATAAAAAAGGGAAGCTTTTGCTTCCCTTTTCGGAATTTGGAGCGGGAAAAGAGTCTCGAACTCTCGACCTCAACCTTGGCAAGGTTGCGCTCTACCAACTGAGCTATTCCCGCGCTTCAAGCCTTAAATTATAGCGGTATTTTTCTGCTTTTGCAAAACACCGCCGATTATTTGTCTCAGTGCTTGATTGACTCCTGCGCCGGCGCAGCAGCCGGCGCCACTGGCGCCGTCACGGCAGGCTCATCATCCGGCAACGGCGTCGGTTTGCGTTCCAGGGCGATGTCGAGCACCTTGTCGATCCACTTGACCGGCACGATGTCCAGGCCGCTCTTCACATTGTCCGGGATCTCCTGCAGATCCTTGACGTTTTCCTCGGGAATCAGCACCGTCCTGATGCCGCCGCGCAGGGCCGCCAGCAGCTTTTCCTTGAGGCCGCCTATGGCCGTGACTTCACCACGCAGCGTGATCTCGCCGGTCATGGCCACGTCGCCGCGCACGGGGATGCCGGTCAGCGCCGACACCATGGCCGTCGTCATCGCGGCACCCGCACTGGGGCCGTCCTTGGGCGTGGCGCCGTCGGGCACGTGGATGTGCATGTCGCGCTTCTCGAAGAATTCGTCCGGAATGCCCAGCTGGCGGGCGCGGCTGCGCACCACGGTGCGGGCGGCCTCGACCGATTCTTTCATCACGTCGCCCAGCGAGCCCGTGCGGGTGATCACGCCCTTGCCCGGCATCAGCGCGGTCTCGATGGTCAGCAGATCACCACCGACCTCGGTCCAGGCCAGCCCCACGACCTGCCCCACCTGGTTCTGCTGCTCGGCGCGGCCATAGCTGAACTTTCTCACACCCAGGTAGTCGTTGAGATTCTCTGCCGAGACCTTGACCAGGGGCTGCAGCTTCTTGAGCTGCAAGCCCTTCACCACCTTGCGGCAGATCTTGGAGATCTCTCGCTCGAGAGAGCGCACCCCGGCCTCACGCGTGTAATAGCGCACGATGTCGCGCAGGGCGTCTTCGGCCACCAGCAGCTCTTCTTCCCTGACGCCATTGTTCTTGAGCTGCTTGGGCAGCAGATAACGCTGGGCAATGTTGACCTTCTCGTCCTCGGTGTAACCCGAGAGGCGAATCACTTCCATGCGGTCCAGCAGGGCTGGCGGAATGTTCATGGAGTTGGAGGTGGCCACGAACATCACATCGCTCAGGTCGAAATCGACCTCCACATAGTGGTCGCCAAACTTGTTGTTCTGCTCGGGGTCCAGCACCTCCAGCAGGGCGCTGGACGGATCCCCTCGGAAGTCGGTGCCCAGTTTGTCGATCTCGTCGAGCAGGAACAGCGGGTTGCGCGTACCGGCCTTGCTCAGGCTTTGCAGCACCTTGCCCGGCATGGCGCCGATATAGGTGCGGCGGTGGCCGCGGATCTCGGCCTCGTCACGCATGCCGCCCAGGGCCATGCGCACGTACTTGCGGCCCGTGGCCTTGGCCACGGACTGACCGAGCGAGGTCTTGCCCACACCCGGGGGACCCACGAGGCACAGGATGGGGGCCTTGACCTTGTCCACACGTTGCTGCACAGCGAGATATTCAAGAATGCGGTCCTTGACCTTCTCCAGGCCGAAGTGGTCTTCGTTGAGCACTTCCTCGGCATTGGCCAGGTCGTGCTTGATCTTGGTCTTCTTGCTCCAGGGCAGGCCGACCAGGGTGTCGATGTAGTTGCGCACCACGGTGGCCTCGGCCGACATGGGCGACATCAGCTTGAGCTTCTTGAGCTCGTTGTCGGCCTTCTTGCGCGCCTCGGCCGGCATCTTGGCGGCCTTGATCTTCTTCTCGATCTCCTCGATGTCGGCGCCGTCTTCGCCCTCGCCCAGTTCCTTCTGGATGGCCTTGACCTGCTCGTTGAGGTAGAAGTCGCGCTGGTTCTTCTCCATCTGGCGCTTGACGCGACCACGGATGCGCTTGTCGACGTTGAGGATGTCGACCTCACGCTCGATCTGCTCGAACAGATTCTCCAGCCGCTCCTTGACCTCGGCCAGGCTCAGCACGGCCTGCTTGTTTTCAAGCTTGAGCGGCAGGTGCGCGGCGATGGTGTCGGCCAGGCGGCCCGGATCGTCGATGCTGGAGATCGATGTCAGGATCTCGGGCGGGATTTTCTTGTTGAGCTTGACGTACTGATCGAACTGCTGCATCACGGCACGACGCAGAGCCTCGATTTCGCTCGTCTGGTTACGTTCTGTCCCGCCGGTTTCGGCCGGCGCCTGCACCGGTGTCACGGTGGCCGTGAAATGCGTTTCACCTTCGACGATCTTGTCGACCAGGGCGCGCTGCTGGCCCTCGACCAGCACCTTGACGGTGCCATCAGGCAGCTTGAGCATCTGCAGGATGGTGGAAACGCAACCGACTTCGAACATGTCGGAGACTTGCGGCTCGTCCTTGGCGGCGGCTTTCTGGGCCACCAGCATGATGCGGCGCTCGGCCTCCATGGCCGATTCAAGCGCCTTGATGCTCTTGGGGCGACCCACAAAAAGCGGGATCACCATGTGCGGAAAGATCACGACGTCGCGCAGCGGCAGCAGCGGCAACTCGATGGGGATGGCAGGCAGTGGGGTATGACCGGACATGGTGGAACCTTTGAAGGGTCTGCTGAATATGGGTAGCGAATGGAAATTTTCAACCCGGCTTTGATGATAAGTCGGGCTGAGTCGTCGTATCCATGAAGTTAGGACTGGAAAACCGCTTGAATCAGGCCTTTTTGGCGGCCTCGCGGTAAACCAGCAGGGGTGGCTTGCTTTCCTCGATCGTGGACTCTTCCACGACCACGCGTTCGACATTGCTCATGCCCGGCAACTCGAACATGGTGTCGATCAGGGCCTGCTCCAGAATGGAGCGCAGGCCCCGTGCACCGGTCTTGCGCGTCAGCGCCTTGCGGGCAATGGCCTTGAGCGCGGATGGACGGATTTCCAGGTCCACCCCTTCCATGGCAAACAGCTTGGCGTACTGCTTGAGCAGGGCGTTCTTCGGCTCGGTCAGGATCTGCACCATAGCGTCTTCACTCAGCTCGGCCAGAGTCGCGACCACCGGCATGCGGCCGACCAGTTCGGGGATCAGGCCGAACTTGATCAGGTCTTCGGGTTCGACTTCCTTGAACACCTCGGTCAGGCTGCGCTGCTGCTTGCTCTTGACCGCGGCGCCGAAGCCTATACCCGAAGACTCCGTGCGGTTTTCGATCACCTTTTCCAGGCCGGCAAAAGCGCCGCCGCAGATGAAAAGGATGTTGGTGGTGTCGATCTGGATGAAATCCTGGTTCGGGTGCTTGCGCCCGCCCTGGGGCGGCACGCTGGCCATGGTGCCTTCAATCAGCTTGAGCAGCGCCTGCTGCACACCTTCGCCCGAGACGTCACGCGTGATGGAGGGATTGTCGGACTTGCGCGAGATCTTGTCGATCTCGTCGATGTAGACGATGCCGCGCTGGGCCTTGTCGACCTCGTAGTTGCAACTCTGCAGCAGCTTGGCGATGATGTTCTCGACATCCTCGCCCACGTAGCCAGCCTCGGTCAGCGTGGTGGCGTCGGCCATCACGAAGGGCACGTTGAGCTGGCGCGCCAGCGTCTGGGCCAGCAGGGTCTTGCCAGACCCGGTGGGGCCGATCAGCAGGATGTTGCTTTTGGCCAGTTCAACCTCGTCCTTGCGCGAAGATTCCTTGTGCTGCAGGCGCTTGTAGTGGTTGTAGACCGCCACCGCCAGCGTGCGCTTGGCAGCTTCCTGACCGATCACATAGTTGTCCAGATTGAGCTTGATCTCGGAGGGTGCAGGCAGGCTGCCGCGCCCTTCGGTCGTCTCGGTGCTGGCCGGCAATTCGTCACGAATAATCTCGTTGCACAGTTCGATGCATTCATCGCAGACGAAGACCGAAGGACCGGCAATCAGCTTCTTGACCTCGTGCTGGCTCTTGCCGCAGAAAGAGCAGTACAGGGTTTTTTCGCTGGTAGAGCCTTTTTTCTCGGCCATGGGAGGAACGCCTTCTCGGGATTTACCGAATCTATGATAACCATGCGGCGCCCGTCCCCGACTAGGGACTGGCGCCAGAAAACAACAGGCTCGCCCGCCGCTCAGGGGCGCTTGGCGATGACCTGGTCCACCAGGCCATAGTCCTTGGCTTCGTCGGCCGAGAGGTAATAGTCCCGCTCGGTGTCGCGCTCGATCTTGTCCAGCGGCTGGCCGGTGCGCTCGGCCAGGATCTTGTTGAGCTGCTCACGGGTCTTGAGGATCTCGCGGGCATGGATCTCGATCTCGGTGGCCTGGCCCTGGGTTCCGCCCAGGGGCTGGTGGATCATGACCTTGGAATTGGGCAGCGAGAAACGCTTGCCCTTGGCACCCGCGGCCAGCAGGAAGGCGCCCATGCTGGCAGCCATGCCCACGCACAGCGTGGACACGTCGGGTTTGATGAAGTTCATGGTGTCGAAGATCGCCATGCCGGCGCTCACCGAACCACCGGGCGAGTTGATGTAGAAGGAGATGTCCTTGTCCGGGTTCTCGCTCTCCAGGAACAGCAGCTGGGCCACCACCAGGTTGGCGGTCTGGTCGTTGACCGGACCGACCAGGAACACCACGCGCTCCTTGAGCAGGCGCGAATAGATGTCGTAGGAACGCTCGCCGCGGCCCGACTGCTCGATCACCATCGGGATCATGCCCAGGGCCTGGGTGTCCAGGGCGCCGTTGTATGCACTGTTGCGCAGATTCATACTCACTCCAAATATGGGGTCTACTTTACCGAAAAATATCGGCCCCAAATGAAATGGGGCTTGCCGCCCGGACTGCAAGCCCGGGCGCCAAGCCCCACCTGCCGGGATCACGGCGTCTGAATCAGGCCTGGCCCATCAGATCGTCGAAGGAAATCGCCTTGTCGCTCACCTTGGCTTTGGACAGCACGAAGTCGGTGACGTTGCTCTCGATCACCACGGCCTCGACCTCGGCCATGCGGCGGTTGTCGCCCAGGTACCAGCGCTTCACGTCTTCCGGGCGCTCGTAGCTGGCGGCCAGCTCGTCCACATGGGCCTTGATCTGATCCGGGGTGGCGTGCAGCTTGTTCACACGCACCAGTTCGGCCACCACCAGGCCCAGGCGCACGCGGCGCTCGGCCTGGGGCTGGAACATCTCGCCGGGGATCGGGGCCTTGTCGGCGTCCTTGATGCCGCGCTGCTTGAGGTCTTCGCGCGCGCCTTCGATCATGCGGTCGATCTCGGCCTGCACGATGGACTTGGGGCAGTCCAGCTCGGCCTTGGCCACCAGGGCGTCCATGACGGCCTGCTTGTTGCGGGCCGCCAGGCGCGACTTGACCTCGCGCTCCAGGTTCTTCTTGATGTCGGCGTTCAGGGCGGCCACGGTGCCCTCGGCCACGCCCAGGGACTTGGCCAGCGCGTCATTGACTTCGGGCAGATGGGCCGCTTCGATCTTCTTCAGGGTGACCATGAAGTCGGCGGTCTTGCCGGCCACGTCCTGGCCGTGGTAATCGGCCGGGAAAGCCAGGGGGAAGGTCTTGCTCTCGCCCGACTTCATGCCGCGCACGGCGTCCTCGAACTCCTTGAGCATCTGGCCTTCACCGACCAGGAACTGGAAGTCGTCAGCCTTGCCACCGGCAAAGGGCTCGCCGTCGATCTTGCCTTCGAAGTCGATCGTCACGCGGTCGCCGTCCTGGGCGGCGGTGTCCATGGCACGCTGGGCAAAGGTGCGGCGCTGCTTGCGCAGGATGTCCAGGGTCTTCTGGATGGCGCTCTCGCTCACCTCGGCGTTCAGTTTCTCGATCTCGGCACCGGCCAGGTCACCGATCTTGACTTCCGGATAGACCTCGAACACGGCATCGAAGCTCACCTCGCCTGCCGGTGCGCCGTCCTTCTCGGTGATGCTGGGCTGGCCAGCCACGCGCAGCTTGGCTTCATTGGCGGCCAGGGCAAAGGCTTCGCCGACCTTGTCGTTCAGCACTTCGTAGTGCACCGAGTAGCCGTAACGCTGGGTCACCACGTTCATGGGCACCTTGCCGGGACGGAAACCGTCCATCTTGACGGTGCGGGCCAGCTTCTTGAGGCGCGTCTCGACTTCGGACTGGATGGCTGCCAGGGGCAGGCTCAGGGTGATCTTGCGCTCGAGTTTCTCGAGGGTTTCAACGGTAACGGCCATGATGACTCACTCCAATCAATTCAAAAACGGGGTCGGCCCGCAGGCTTTGCTGCGGCCGGACTGGTGCGCGGGGGGGGACTCGAACCCCCACACCATTGCTGGCGTCAGGACCTAAACCTGGTGCGTCTACCAATTTCGCCACCCGCGCGGGTCCAAACAAAAGGGGAGGTCCGACAGACCTCCCCATGAAATCGGTCAACCTGCTATTTTAACCCCGCCAGGAGACCGCCGTTTCACCTCAAACCAGGCACCGCCGGTGTTTCGCGATTCACGCGAAACCATGCGGGTCCGGCGCTGCGCGGCAGCCCCGCGGGCGGATTCATGAAGATGCCGGTGTTCCGCGTTTCACGCGGAACCATGCGGCATACATGGCCGGTAGCGCCAGCAACGTCAGCACGGTGGCGACGATCAGCCCGCCCATGATGGCCACGGCCATGGGGCCCCAGAAGACCGAACGCGACAGCGGGATCATGGCCAGCACGGCCGCGGCAGCGGTCAGCACGATGGGGCGCAGACGGCGCACCGCGGACTCCACGATGGCGTCCCAGGCCGGCACGCCACTGGCGCGGTCCTGCTCGATCTGGTCGATCAGGATCACCGAATTGCGCTGGATCATGCCCATGAGGGCGATCACGCCCAGCAGGGCCACGAAACCGAAGGGACGGTTGAGCAGCAGCAGCGCACCGGCCACCCCGGCCAGGCCCAAAGGGCCGGTCAGGAAGACCAGCGTGGCGCGGCTGAAGCTCTGCAGCTGCAGCATCAGCAGCGTGAAGGTGAGGAAAAGCATCAAGGGCATGCCGGCAGCGATCGAGCCCGTGCCCTTGCTGCTCTCCTCCACCGCGCCGGCTACCTCGATGCGGTAGCCGTTCAAGCCGGCGGCATGCCATTTCGACTCCAGGGCCCTCAGCGAGGGCAGCAGTTCGGCCGTCAGGGTGGCGCCCTGCATGCCTTCCACGGCGTCGGACTGCACGGTGATACCGAATTCGCGGTTCTCGCGCCACATCACACCCGGCTCCCAGGTGAAGACCGGCTTGGCAATCTGCGTCAGCGGGATGGAACGTCCGCTGCTGGTCGGCAGGTAGGCGTTGGCCAGGTCGGTGATGGCGTTGCGCTCGTCCAGGGGCTGGCGCAGCACGATGTCGATCAGCTTGTCGCCCTCGCGGTACTGGCCCACGTTCTGGCCGGCCAGCAGGGTGCGCGCCGCCTGTGCGATCGACTGGCTGCTCACCCCCAGGGCGCGCGCCTTGGCCTGGTCGACCTCCAGACGCAGCACCTTGACCGATTCGTTCCAGTTGTCGTTGACGCCGCGCGTGTTGGCACTCTCGCGCATCACGGCCTTGACCTCGTCGGCACGGGCGCGCAGCACGGCCGGATCGGCGCCGACCACGCGGAACTGCACCGGGTAGGGCACCGGCGGGCCGTTGGGCAGCAGCTTGACGCGGCCGCGCACTTCGGGGAACTCCTGGGCCAGCAACGTCGGCAACTGCACACGCAGCGTTTCACGCGTCTTGAGGTCTTTCGGCAAGATGATGAATTGCGAGACATTGGTCTGCGGGAAGACCTGGTCCAGCGGCAGGTAAAAACGCGGCACACCCGAGCCCACCCAGGTGCTCACCGCATTCACGCCCGGCAGTGCCAGCAGGCGCTTTTCGACGCGCTGTGTCGCTTCCTCGTTGGCGACAAAGGAGGTGCCTTCCGGGAACCAGATGTCTACCAGGATTTCCGGCCGGCTCGAATCGGGGAAGAACTGCTGCTGCACCTTGCCCATGCCGGCAATGCCCAGCGCAAAGGTGAGGACCGTGGCGCCGATGGTGAGCCAGCGGTGCTGCACGCACCAGTTCACGACGGCGCGAAAGCGTTGGTAGAAGGGTGTGTCGAAGTGTTCGTGCGGGCCACCGGCCGGATCAGGCTGGGCCGCCTGATGGTGCGGCTGGGCCTTGAGCAGCAGCGTGCCCAGGTAGGGCACGAAGTAGACCGACACGATCCAGCTCAGAACCAGGGCCAGCGCCGTCACGCCGAAGATGGCGAAGGTGTACTCGCCCACGGCCGATTTGGCCATGCCGATGGGCAAAAAACCGGCGGCCGTGATCAGCGTGCCGGTGAGCATGGGCATGGCGGTGATCTCGTAGGCAAAGGTGGCCGCGCGCACCTTGTCGTAGCCCTCCTCCATCTTGCGCACCATCATCTCCACCGCAATGATGGCGTCGTCCACCAGCAGGCCCAGGGCGATGATCAGCGAACCCAGCGAAATCTTGTGCAGGCCGATGCCCCAGTACTGCATGCCCAGAAAGGTCAGCGCCAGCACCAGGGGAATGGTGATGCCCACCACCAGGCCGGGCCGCATGTCGACGTAATAGCGTTTCCAGAGCGGCAGATGGTCCGCGCCCTGGTGCTTGTGCAGACCCAGGCTGATGAAGCTGACCACCAGCACGATCATCACGGCTTCGATCAGCACGCCGACAAACTCGTTGACGGACGTCGCCACCGCCTTGGGCTGGTCCTGCAACTGCACCAGCTCGATGCCGGCGGGCAGGTTCTTTTCAATGCGGTCCGTGGTCTTGCGCAGGGACTTGCCCAGCGCGATGATGTCGCCGCCCTTGGCCATGGAAATGCCCAGGGCGATGACCTGTTTGCCCTGGTGCCGCACCTTGATGCTGGCCGGGTCCACATAGCCCCGCTTGATCTCGGCGATATCGCCCAGGCGCAGCTGGTTGCCCGTGCTGCCGCGGATGGGCATGGCGCGCAACTGATCCACGGCCTCGAACTGGCCGGCCACACGCACCTGCACCACGTCCAGCGGCGTCTGCACGGCGCCGGCGCTTTCCACCGCGTTCTGCTGGCCCAGCTGGGCCAGCACCTGGTTCAGGTCCAGCCCCAGTTGCGCGAGGCGTTTTTGCGAAATCTCGATGTAGAGCTTCTCGTCCTGCACGCCGAAGAGTTCCACCTTGGCCACGTCGGGCACGCGCAGCAGCTGCTGGCGCACATCGTCGGCAAACACTTTCACCTCGGCGTCGCTGAAGCCGTCGGCCTGCAGCGCGTAGATCACGCCGTAGACGTCACCGAACTCGTCGTTGAAGAAAGGCCCCTGGATACCGCCGGGCAGCGTGGCCCGCATGTCGCCTATCTTCTTGCGCACCGTGTACCAGGTGTTGGCCACGTCGGCCGCCTTGGTCGAGTCCTTGAGCTGGAAGATGATCTGCGACTCACCGGGCTTGGAATAGCTGCGGATCTTGTCCGAGCCCGGCACTTCCTGCAGGGTGCGCTCGATCTTGTCGGTGACCTGCTCGGCCACCTGCTGCGCGGTGGCGCCCGGCCAGTAGGTGCGCACCACCATGGCGCGGAAGGTGAAGGGCGGATCCTCGTCCTGGCCCAGCTGGAAATAGGCCGCGAAGCCCAGCACCATGAGCACCACCAGCAGGTAGCGCGTGAGCGCGGGATGCTCGATGGCCCAGCGCGAGAGATTGAAGCCGGTCGATGCCTGTTCTGTGGAACTCATGCGCGCCTCACTTGCCTGCCAAAGGCACAGTCGCGCTACCCAGGGTAGCGTCCACGGCCGTCTGCGGCACGCTGCTCATGGTGCCGGTCGCCTTCTCACGGTAGATCGTCACCTTCTGACCGGGCGAGAGCACATGCACGCCCGCCGACACCACCAGTTGCCCGTCCTGCAGGCCCGCAGCCACGACGGCCTCGTTGCCGTCAGCGGTGGCGATCTGCACCACTTGCGAGCGCACCGTCATGCTCTGGCTGTCCAGCACCCAGACCGCCGTCGCCTGGCCGTCCTGGCGCAAGGCGCTGGTGGGCAGCTTGATGGCGGCCTGGCGCTGCTCACTGCGCAGCTTGGGGAAGACCGTGACGGTCGCGCCCAGGGGCGGCGACTGCTTGCCTTCCAGGGCCACCTTGACCTGGTAGGTACGCGTCACCGGGTCGGCGCTGGCCGAGACCTCGCGCACCCGGCCCACCAGCTGGGTCTGGCCGGGCCAGACCCGCACGTCCACTGCACTGCCCTGGCGCATCATGGCCAGCTTGTCTTCCGGCACCGCAAAGACCGCATCGCGCGGGCCGTCCTGGGCCACGCGCACCACCGGCAGGCCGGCGCTGACCACCTGACCGGGCTCGGCCTCGACGGCCGTCACCACACCGGCCGCATCGGCCACCAGGGTCGCATAACTGCCCTGGTTGCGCTGGGAGGCCAGCTGCGCCTGGGCCTGGTCGACCTGGGCCTGCGCCGCCTTGAGCGCCGCGTCGCGCCGCTCCAGCTCGGCGCCGCTGATGAAGTTCTGCTCACGCAGTTCCTTGAACCGCTTGAAATCCGCGGCGGCCAGATCCCGGTTGGTCACTGCCGCCCCCATTTGAGCCTGGGCCGCATCGGTCGCCAGTCGGTAGTCCTGCGGATCAAGCCGCGCCAACACCTGGCCGGCCTTGACGCGCTCGCCCAGTTCGACCTCGCGGCGCACCAGCTTGCCGGCCACCCGGAAGCCCAGGCGTGATTCAATGCGCGGACGCACCTCGCCCGCGAACTCCTGCGTGGCGTTCAGGCTGGCATGGCGCACGGTCATGACCTTGACGGCTCGCACCGGCTCTTCGGGCGGTGCCGCAGGCGAGCAGGCAATCAGGGCCGAGGCGGCCAAGGGCAGCAGCGCCGCCCAGGCAGCGCGCCTGGGCCATCGAGGGCATGTATCGGACATGGCAGGGGTTCCGGTAGTGAATTTGAAATTAATAACCGACTGGTCAGTAATCTAGGTAAAAACCCGATCCCTGTCAAGCCGGGTGAGAATCCCCGGCGTGAACAAGCCCATCCCCAAGCAGCCGGTCGAACATTACGAGAACTTTCCCGTGGCCTCCTGGCTGTGCCCGCCACGGCTGCGTCCGCCGATTGCCGCCATCTACCATTACGCCCGCACGGCCGACGACATCGCCGACGAGGGCGAGGCCCCGGCCCAGCAGCGCCTGGACGATCTGGCCGCCTACCGGGCCGACCTGCTGGCCCTGGCCCAGGGCCAGGCCCACAGCGGGCGCTGGCCGCAGGTCTTCGACCCGCTGGCGGCCATGCTGGCGGCTTTCCGCCTGCCTGTTCCCCTGCTGGACGACCTGCTCGACGCCTTTGCCCAGGACGTGCGCAAGACCCGTGACCAGGCCAGTTATGCCGACCCGGCCGAATTGCTGGACTACTGCCGCCGCTCGGCCAACCCGGTCGGCCGCCTGCTCCTGCACCTCTACGGCGTGCAGGACGAGGCCGCGCTGCGCGAGAGTGACGCCATCTGCAGCGCCCTGCAGCTCATCAACTTCTGGCAGGACCTGAGCCGCGACATCCCGCGCGGCCGCCATTACCTGACGGACGCGGATTGCAGCGCCCAGGGCGTGCCGCGCGCGGAACTGGCCAAGCTCACACCGACGCCCCGCATCCTGGCCCTGATTGCATCGCAGGTGCGCTCGGCACGATCGCTCATGCAGGCAGGCGCCCCACTGGTGCACCGCATCCCGGGCCGCGCCGGCTGGGAACTGCGCCTCGTGGTGCAAGGCGGCCTGCGCATCCTGGACAAGATCGAGGCCCTGGGCTTCAACACCCTGCAACACCGCCCCACGGTCGGCGCCAGCGATGCCCCGCTGCTCTTTTGGCGCAGCCTGCGGATGTGAAGCGGCGACAATGCGCCCCATGACGCCCGAGCAATACGTCCAGCAGAAAGCCGCCGCCTCCGGCAGCAGCTTCTATTACGCCTTCCTCTTCCTGCCCAAACCGCGCCGCGCCGCCATCACGGCCTTCTACGCTTTCTGCCGTGAAGTCGATGACGTGGTCGACGAAGTCTCCGACCCTGGCGTGGCCCAGACCAAGCTGGCCTGGTGGGAGGCCGAGGTGAAGCGCGCCTACACGGGCCAGTCCGCGCACCCGGTGCTGCAGGCCCTGCTGCCACACACCGCCGCCTACGGCATCGAGGCGCGCCACCTGCTGGCCGTGATCGAAGGCTGCCAGATGGACCTGCAGCAGACCCGCTACCTGGACTACCCGGCCCTGCAGCGCTACTGCCATCTAGTCGCCGGCGTGGTGGGTGAAGTGGCGGCGCGCATCTTCGGCCAGACCCAGGAGCAGACCACGCGCTACGCCCACACCCTGGGCCTGGCCTTCCAGCTGACCAACATCATCCGTGACGTGGGCGAAGACGCCCTGCGCGGCCGCATCTACCTGCCGGTCCATGAGCTGCAGCAGTTCGACGTCAAGGCGCACGAGGTGCTCAAGCGCCAGTATTCCGGGCGTTTCGCGGCGCTGATGAAGTTCCAGACCGAGCGCGCCCACAGCCTCTACGACGAAGCCCTGGCCCTGCTGCCCGAGGTCGACCGCCGCGCGCAGAAGCCCGGGCTGATGATGGCCAGCATCTACCGCACCCTGCTGCGCGAAATCGAGCGTGACAACTTCCAGGTGCTGCACCAGCGCACCAGCCTGACACCCCTGCGCAAGCTCTGGCTGGCCTGGCGCGTGCAGGCCTTGGGGAAGCTATAGACATGGCCCCCACGGTCGCCCACTCCGTGTGGCTCCCTGCCCCCCAAGGGGGCCGCGTTTCGCCTTGGGGCGGCCCGGCGGCGAAACCAGGGCCTTGTGCATGAAGCTTGCCATCGTCGGTGCCGGCTGGGCCGGTATGGCGGCTGCCGTAGCAGCAACGCAAGCCGGCCATCAGGTCACCGTCTTTGAAGCAAGCCGCACCCTCGGTGGTCGGGCACGCGGTCTCGAAGGCCGCCTGCCCGATGGACGCCCCGTCGCCCTGGACAACGGCCAGCACATCCTGATCGGCGCCTACACCGAGACGCTGCGCCTCATGCGACAGGTCGGTGTGGATACCGACACAGCGCTGCAGCGTCTGCCCCTGACCCTGAAGTTTCCCGATGGTGCCGGCCTGCAGCTGCCGCGCCTGCCCGTGCCGCTGGACGTGCTGGCCGGCATCCTGCGCAACGGCGGCTGGCCTCTGCAGCAGCGCCTGGGCCTGCTGCGCGCGGCCCTGGGCTGGAAACTCCGGGACTTCGAATGCAAAGCGCAGCTGTCGGTGGCCGAGCTGTGCCGCCAGCTCGGCCCGCATGTCATGCAGGAGCTGATCGAACCGCTGTGCGTTTCGGCCCTGAACACACCCGCCCACCAGGCCAGCGCACAGGTCTTCCTGCGCGTGCTGCGCGATGCGCTGTTCGGCGTTCCCGGTGGCTCACAGCTGCTGCTGCCCCGCCTGAATCTGTCGGCCCTGTTCCCGCAGGCGGCTGCGCGCTGGCTGGCCCAGAACGGGGCCACCGTTCACACCGGCGTGCGCATCCACACCCTGCAGGCCCAGGCCGCGCAGTGGCAGCTCGATGAACAGATTTTCGACTGCGTGCTGCTGGCCTGCCCCTCGACCGAGGCCGCGCGCCTGGTCACCGGCGCCGCAGCTGCGCAAACGGATCCCGCCGCGCTGCAAGCCTGGGCCGCCACGGCCGCGGCCCTGCACTTCGAGGCCATCACCACCGTCTACGCCTGGACCGCAGAGGCCCGGCTGCCGGCCCCCATGCTGGCCCTGCGTCACGACGGGCAACAGCCGGCGCAATTCGTCTTCGACCGGGGCCGGCTCGGTGGACCCGCAGGTCTGCTGGCCTTCGTGGTCAGCGCCAGCCAGGGAGAGCGCGAGACGCTGCAGGCCCGGGTCCTGCAGCAGGCCCGCAGCCAGCTGGACCTGGACCTGCAGGCCGTACAGACGGTGGTCGAAAAACGCGCCACCTTTGCCTGCACGCCCGGCCTGCTGCGTCCGCCACAGAGCATCGCACCCGGCCTGCTGGCCTGCGGCGACTATGTCGCAGGCCCCTACCCTGCCACGCTCGAGGGCGCGGTGCGCAGCGGCCTGACGGCGGTGCAGGCCCTCGCCAGGTGATACAAAGCAGGCATGAGACAAGGTGCCATGCATGGACATGGGTACCGGCATCGCAACACAATCCACAGCACCGCTGAAAACCAGGAGACCCCGCAGAGATGAAACGCACATTCAAGATCCTGTTCATCCTGCTCATCGTCTTGCTCACCATGCTGGCCATCGCCGTCGCTGCCGGTGTCTGGCATGCCCGCAGCAAGCTGCCGCAACGCAGCGGCACGCTCATGCTGAGCCAGCTCAAGGCGCCGGTCCTGGTGGACTGGGACGAGCGCGGCGTGCCGCACCTGCAGGCGCAGAACGAAACCGACCTCTACCGCGCCCTGGGTTTCCTGCATGCGCAGGATCGTCTGTTCCAGATGGAGATGGTGCGCCGCCTGGCGCGCGGTGAGCTGGCCGAGATCCTGGGCCCCAAGCTGCTCGACACCGACCGCCTGTTCCGCACCCTGGAACTGCGCGCCCATGCCGAGGAAAGTCTCCAACGCGTCGACCGCAACAGCCCGGCCTGGTTGGGCCTGCTGGCCTATCTGGACGGCATCAACGAATTCCAGGGCACGCGCCCCCTGCCTGTCGAATTCGAGCTGCTGCGCATCCAGCCCCGGCCCTACACGCCGGTCGACACCCTGGCCGTGGCCGGCTACCTGGCCTACAGCTTTGCCGCCACGCTGCGTACCGAGCCCGTGCTGACCTATGTGCGAGACCAGCTCGGTTCCGACTATCTGCAAATCTTCGATCTGGAATGGCAGCCCTTGGGTGTGGTCGGCCCGATGGCGCAAAAGACCGCTGCGCGCAAGCTGGCCGCGGCCGACTGGCAGGCCCTGGCGCGTGCGTCCGAGGTCAGCCAGCAGGCCATGGACCTCGCAGGGGTGCCGCTCTTCGAGGGCAGCAATGCCTGGGCCATTTCCGGGCGCCGCACCGCCAGCGGCAAGCCCCTGCTGGCCGGCGACCCCCATATCGCCTACTCCTTGCCGGCCGTCTGGTACGAGGCGCACCTCAGCGCCCCGGGTTTCGAACTCTACGGCCACCACCAGGCGCTCAACCCCTTTGCCCTGCTCGGCCACAACCAGAATTTCGGCTGGAGCCTGACCATGTTCCAGAACGACGACATGGATCTGGTGGCCTTGAAGGTGAATCCGGACAAGCCCCAAGAAGTCTGGTACCGGGGCCAGTGGGTGGCGTTGCAAAGCCGCACCGAAACCATCGCCGTGAAGAACGCCGATCCGGTCAGCATCACACTGACACGCTCGCCCCACGGCCCCCTCATCAACCAGGCTTTCCCCGACAGCCTGGGCCAGGCGCCGATCGCCATGTGGTGGGCTTTCCTGGAAACCGAGAACCCCATCCTCGACGCCTTCTACCAACTCAACCGCGCCGATACCCTGCCCAAGGCGCGCAACGCGGCCAGCAAGATCCACGCGCCCGGCCTCAACGTGGTCTGGGCCAGCACAGCCGGCGATATCGGCTGGTGGGCCGCGGCCAAGCTGGTGCAGCGTCCGCTCAACGTGAACCCCAGCTTCATCCTCGACGGTGGCAGCGAACAGGCCGACAAACCCGGTTATTACCGCTTCGCCGACAACCCGCAGGAAGAAAACCCGGCGCGCGGTTACATCGTCTCGGCCAACCACCAGCCCGTGCCGCGCAGCGGCGTGCCGGTGCCGGGTTACTACAACCTGCCGGACCGCGCGCGACGCCTGGACCAGCTGCTGCGTCCCGCCGGCACCCTGTGGAACCTGCAGAACAGCCAGGCCCTGCAGCTCGACGAACAGACCGACTACGGACCGCGCGTCTTGCGCCCCCTGCTGCCGCTGCTGCGTGAACGGGCGACCGACTCCATCGAACGCGCGCTGATCGACCAGATGGCCGAATGGAACGGCCGCCACGACGCGGCCAGCATCGCCCCCACGGTCTACAACCAGTTTGTCTATGAGTTGCTCAAGGCGAGCATGGCCGACGAACTGGGCGAGGTGCAGTTCAACAACCTGCTGCGCACCCGTGCCATCGATCAGGCCCTGCCGCGCCTGGCCGCCGACCCGCGCTCGCCCTGGTGGGACGATCGCCGCACCGAGCAGAAGGAGGGCCGAAACGACATCGTGTTGCAGGCCTGGCGCGCCAGCCTCAAACACCTGCAGGACCTGCGCGGCCTCTCCCTGCCCGGCTGGACCTGGGGCAACAACCACACCCTGACCCACGGCCATCCCCTGGGGCGCCTCAAGCCGCTGGACAAGCTGTTCGACGTCGGCCCGCTGCAAGCCCCGGGCGGGCGTGAGGTCCCCAACAACCTGGCACAGGCCCTGGGCCCGGCCCCCTGGAGCGTGGTTTACGGCCCCTCGACGCGGCGGTTGATCGACTTCGCCGATGCGGGCAAGGCCCTGGGCATCAACCCCCTGGGCCAGAGCGGCGTGCTGTTGGACACCCACTACGCCGACCAGGCACAGGACTTCATCGCCGGCCGCTACCAGCCCATGCACCTGAACCCGGCCGACGTGAAAGCTGCCGCGCGCAGCACGCTGGTGCTGCAGCCGGCGCCTTAGCCACCCGCGCCCAGCAATGCACAGAGCGCCTGCATGTCGCCCACGGTCGCATGCGGGCGATGGCTTTCGTGCGCCCAGTCGTGGCCGGCCCGGTTGACCCAGACGGTCTGCAGGCCTGCATCCAGCGCGCCCACGACGTCGAGCGCGGCATCGTCCCCCACGTGCAGCACCTCGTGCGGCTGCACACCCACAGCCTGGGCAGCAGCATGGAAGAAACGGGCATCGGGCTTGCCCGCGCCGAACTCCTGCGCGCTCAGGCTGGCATGGAAAAACTCACCCAGCCCGATGTGCTGCACATCGGCATTGCCGTTGGACAGGGCCACCACCGGGTAACGCTGCGCCAGCCAGGCCAGGGCCGGGCGCGCATCCTCGTAGAGTTCGACGCGCATGCGCTCGGCGATGAAGACCTCGTAGGCCGGCTCCACCAGCGTGGTGTCCTCGCCATGGCGTTGCAGGGCGCGGTGGATCAGCTCCTGGCGCAGGGTCCGCAGGTCATGGCCGATATCGGGCCGGCTCTCCTGCACCTCGCGGCGCAGGGCCAGGCGCTTTTCGGCATCGGCCAGCCAGACGGCTGTAGCCGGCGCATGCGGACGCAGCCAGTCCTGCAGGACCAGCTCGGCACGCGCAATCACCGGCCAGATCGGCCACAGGGTGTCGTCGAGATCGAGCGAGATGGCCTTGATCCGGGAGGCATCGAGCGTGACTTGCATAGGTGGGCGAGAATACCGCATGGCTTTCAAACCCGAACCTCCGCACACCCATGGCCAGGCGCCGTCCACGGCCATTCTGCTGTGCAATCTGGGCACACCCGATGCACCCACGCCTGCGGCCCTGCGCCGTTACCTGGCGGAATTCCTGAGCGACCACCGCGTGGTGGAAATCCCCAAGCCCATCTGGTGGTTGATCCTGCACGGCATCATCCTGCGCCTGCGCCCGGCCAAATCGGCCGCCAAATACGCCACGGTCTGGACGCCTGAGGGCTCCCCGCTCAAGGTCTGGACCGAGAAGCAGGCGCAACGCCTGCAGGACTGGCTGCAGTCTCGGGGCCACCAAGTGACGGTGCGTTACGCCATGCGCTACGGCAATCCGTCCATCGCCTCGCAGCTCGATGCGCTCAAGGCCGAGGGCGTGACACGCGTGCTGGTGCTGCCCGCCTACCCACAGTACTCCGGCACCACCACGGCCAGCGTCAGCGATGCCGCCTACCACTGGGCTGAGCAGGTGCGCACGCTGCCTGAACTGCGCTTCATCAACCGCTACCACGATGACGCTGGCTACATCGGCGCGCTGGCGCAGCGCATCCGCGCCTACTGGCAGGAGCACGGCCGGCCGGACCAGCTGGTGCTGAGTTTTCACGGCGTGCCCGAGCGTACGCTGCACCTCGGTGACCCCTACCACTGCGAGTGCCTCAAGACCGCGCGCCTGCTGACGCAGGAGCTGGGGCTGAGCAAGGCGCAGTACCGCGTGACCTTCCAGTCGCGCTTCGGCAAGGCCAAGTGGCTGGAGCCCTCGACCGAGCCCACGCTGGTCCAGCTGGCACAGGCCGGCGTGAAACGCGTGGACGTGGCCTGCCCCGGTTTCATCAGCGATTGCCTGGAAACGCTGGAGGAAATTGCGCAGGAAGCGCGCGAGGCCTTCCTGCACGCCGGCGGCCAGGCCTTCCACTACATCCCCTGCCTCAACGACAGCGCCGACTGGATCGCGGCCCTGGGCCGGCTCAGCGAGCAACACCTGGGCGGCTGGCCGACCCGCCAGGCGCCGGATGCAAGCACCCTGGCAGCGACACGCGCGGCCGCGCTGGCGGCAGGCGCGAAGAACTAGGCTTTCTTCGGCGGCCGCAGCGACACGTAGGCCGGACGCGTCAGGCACTGCGTCAGCCAGGCGTTGACCAGCGGGTACTGCGCCATCAAGTCGCGTCTCGCACGCACCCACAGCAGCACGCTGGCCACGCAAAGGTCGGCGACGGTAAAGCGCGCGGCTGCAATATGCGATTCACCGCGCGCCTGCTGCTGCGCCAGGTGCTGCTCCAGCACGCGCAGCGGCACCTTGAGGCGCTGCTCGGCCGCGTGGGCCAGCTCGGGCTTGCGCTGCTCGACCGGCATGGCGAAGCTGTGCATCAGCACGGTCAGCGCGTCCTTCTCGACTTCGGTGATGGCCCAGAAACTCCAGCGCAGGGCTTCGGCCTCCTCGCGCGGTGTCGCGGGCACCAGATTGAGACCGTCAGCCTCGCCATGCTCGCGCGCAATGTAGAGCGTGCAGGCCATGCTCTCCCACACGGTCACATCGCCCTCGGGCCGGTGGTCGACGACGACCGGGATGTGGCCGTTCGGATTGAGCGCCATGAAATCCGGTGTGCGCGTGGTCCCGACCCTGTAATCGGTCTGCACGTGCTCGAACGTCAAGCCCAGCTCGGTCGCCACCCAGAGCGGGCGCACCGCCCGCGATGCCTGGATGCCGTAGATCGTCAATGCCATGAAGTCTCCTCGATTGGACAGCCAGCATTGTGCCCAAGCTCCCTGGGCCTGATGTCGTCCCGGCTCAGTCGTTGCGGCGGATGAAATCCAGTATGAGGTTCAGTTGCTCAGGCACGTTGAGCGCCGGCGCATGGCCGCAGCCCGCTACCTCGATGTGCTGGAAGCGGCCCTGGCGGCCCGGCCCCAGCGTGTGCATGCGCTGCGCCGTCTCGGGCAGCACGAGATCGGACTCCGCACCGCGCAGCAGGAGCACCGGGATGTCGAGCTGTTCGTAGTGATCCCAGATCAGGTAGTCATCGGGGTAGTTCACGAACTGCTGCACCATGGCCGGGTCGTAATGCGGGGTCACGCGCCCGTCGGTCAGGCGCCGTGTCGAGGTCTCGGTCAGGCGCCGCCATTGCGCGTCGCTGAGCCAGCCAAAGGGTTTGTAGGCCTGACGGAAAAAGGCTTCCAGCTCGCGCACCGTCTCGAAAGCCGGCGGGTTGCCGGCGTAGGCTCGGATGCGTGCGATGGCGGCATCGGCCAGCTGCGGCGCATTGTCGTTGAGCACCAGGCTGCGGATGCGGGCCTTGAGCTGCGGCTGGAGGCGGCCTGCGGCGCACACCGTGCCGATGGCCCCGCCCATGGAGGTGCCCACCCAGTGCGCCGAGGTGATGTCCAGCTGCTCGAACAGATCGGCCGCCAGACGCGCGTAGAAGGCCAGGTTGTATTCCTGCTGCGGCTGTGGGCTCCACTGGCTCAAACCGCGACCCAGGGTGTCGGGACAGATGACGCGGTAGCCCTGGGCGCTCAGGTGCCCGGCCAGTTCGTCCATGTCGCGCCCCGTGCGCGCCAGGCCATGCCAGGCGATCACGGTCTGGTCATTGCCAGCGCCCCACTCCATGTAGTGAATCTCACGACCGGCCAAACTCAGGTAATTCGACTGGGGAGTCATCGTGCCGCCCCCGTTGCCATCCGACGGGCGGATGCCGCCCGCAAACGTCCCACGACCCCGGTCGGGAAGTAGTAAACCGACAAGACAAAAAGCAGACCGAGCCAGAGCAGCCAGCGGTCGGGGGACAGCAAAGCGGCCAGCAAGGGCAGGCTGGCCGCGGCCTCGCTGCCCAGACGCAGGAGATCCTGCAGATAACTCTGCGCCACCACGAACAGCGCCGCGCCGATGGCTGAACCGTAGATCGTGCCCATGCCGCCGATGACCACGATCAGCAGCACGTCCATCATGATTTCGAAGGAGAGCGAGGTGTCGGGTCCGTTGTAGCGCAGCCAGAGCGCCAGCATGGCGCCGGCCAGGCAGGCGAACAGGGCCGACAGCACGCTGGAAAGGGTTCGGTAGATCACCACGCGGTAGCCCAGGGCTTCGGCGCGGAACTCGTTCTCGCGGATGGCCTGCAGCACACGGCCGAAGGGCGAGTTGACGGTGCGCAGCAGCGCCAGCAAGAGCACCAGGGCCAGCACGAAGAGCAGGTAGTAGGTGATCAGCTTGCCGTCGATCATGGTGCCCAGCACCGGTTCTTCGAACAACTCGAAGCTCGGGGAAAGCACTTGCGGCAGCTTGAAGCTCAGGCCGTCCTCGCCGCCGGTGAACTCCGACAGCTGTGAGGCCAGGGTCTGAAAAGCCGAGGCCACGGCCAGCGTGATCATGGCGAAGAAGATGGCCCGCACGCGCAAAGAAAACAGGCCGATCACCAGGGCCAGCAGCAGCGTGAGCGCCAGTGCGGCCAGCAGCCCGACCCCCAGCGCCGTCCAGGTGGGTCCCAGATGGGTGGTGGCGATCGCGATGCCGTAGGCGCCGATGCCGAAGAACATGGTGTGCGCAAAGCTGACGATGCCGGTGTAACCCAGCAACAGGTCGAAACTGGCCACCAGCACCAGGAAGATCAGGATCTTGGCCGCCACGTTGAGGGCCTTGACGCCAGGCACGACGAAGGGCGCCGCAGCCAGCGCGATCAGGATAGCGAGCAGCAGCACGGCCAGGATGCGGCTGCGCGGCAGGTCGTTGGAGATGAGGCGAGCGAACATGGGCGGGCCTTCAACGGTTCGCGACCGGATAGACGCCCTGGGGACGCCACAGCAGGATGGCCACCATGAGCGCGATGTTGGAGAACAGCGCCACCTTCGGGACAAGGAAGCCGGTGTAGTTGGCCATGAGCCCGACCAGCAGCGCGCCGATCAGCGCGCCCGCCGTGGAGCCCAGGCCCCCGATGATGATGACGATGAAGATCAGCACATTGACCTGCGCACCCATCTGCGGGATGACACTCTGCTGGTACAGGCCCCACATCACGCCACCCAGCCCGGCCAGCGCGCTGCCCATGACAAACACGCCGATGAACAGGCGGCGGATGCGGTAGCCCAGGGCTTCGACCATCTCGCGGTCCTGCACGCCCGCGCGGATCAGCAGGCCGATCTTGGTGCGCGAGAGCGTCCACGCCTGGGCTGCGAAGACGGCCAGACCCACGACCACGGCAATCAGGCGGTATTTCTCCACTGCCGCATCACCCAGCAGCACAGCGCCGCGCATGGCCTCCGGCAGGGGCAACGCAATCTGCTGCGGGCCCCAGATCACCTTGATCAGCTCCTCGCCGATGATCATGCCGCCCATGGTGATGAGGATCTGCTTGAGGTGCTGGCCGTAGACCGGACGCACGATGAAACGCTCGAAAGCCAGGCCGATCGCGCCGGCCACGAGCATGGCCACCACCATGGCTGGCAGCAGGGCCACGAGATTGCGCCAGAGTTCCTGCGAGCCGGTCCAGTCCCCCATCAGGCCCAGCACGCTGGTGGCCACGAAGGCACCCAGGGCGATGAAAACACCGTGACCAAAGTTGAGCACGTCCATCAGGCCGAAGACCAGGGTCAGGCCCGAGGCGATGATGAAAACGATCATGCCCATGGCCAGGCCTGCCACCGTCAGCGTGAGCCAGGTCGAGCCCGAGCCGATCAGCGGCAGCGCCGCCAGCGCCAGCACGGGCACCAGCAGCAGAGGCTTGGTGTCGAAGTTTTTCATGGTACCCCCACGCTTGTCACTGCGTGCACTGCGCTGCCCCCCGAGTGGTCGCTCGCGCCTTGGGACGGCCCTGCGGCGCTCATCTTCATAGCGCCAGCCCCAGCAGCGACTGCTGCAGTTCCTCGTCACCGGCCAGTGTCTGCATGGCGCCGGCATGGACCACACGGCCGTTGTCCATGACCGCCACGCTGTCGCCCAGGCGTTTGGCGAAGTTGATGTTCTGCTCGACCAGCAGGATGGTCACACCCCCGGCCTTGAGCTGCTGGAAGGCCGCGATCATGTTGTCGATCATCACGGGTGCCAGCCCCTTGCTGGGCTCGTCCACGATCAGCAGGCGGCGCGGCTCGACGATGGCGCGCGAGACCGCCAGCATCTGCTTCTGCCCGCCCGAGAGCTTGCCGGCCGGATGGTTCCAGAACTTCTCCACCGCCGGGAAGAGCTTGAAGATCCACTGCAGACGTTCTTCATCCATGTCGGCGGCGCGGCGCGCCTGGCGCGCGGCCAGCAGCATGTTTTCCTTGACCGTGAGGTCGGCGAAGATGCCCATGTTCTCGGGCACGTAGGCGATGTCCCGTGCGGCGATCGCCGGTGTCGGTAGAGCCGTGATGTCCTGGCCGTCGAAAGTGATGCGGCCGGCCGAGGCGCGCCACAGGCCCATGATGGTGCGCAGCGTGGTGGTCTTGCCGGCGCCATTGCGCCCCAGCAGCAGGGTCAGCTGGCCGCGTGGAACTCGCAGGTCCACACCGTGCAGGATGTGATAAGCCCCAATGTGCGTCTGTACGCCTTCGAGAGTCAACAAGCTGTCGCTCATGCCGGCTCCTTCGCGACGCCAAGGTAGGCTTCCTGGACCACGGGTGATGCAATCACCGCGGCCGGCTCACCATCGGCCACCAAGGTGCCGTTGTGCAGCACGATGATTCGGTCGGCCAGTTCACGCACCACGTCCATCTTGTGCTCCACCAGCAGGATGGTTTTTGTCCTGTCCCGCTTGAGCTGATGGATCAGGTTCAGGATCACCGGCGCCTCGTCATGGCCCATGCCGGCGGTGGGTTCGTCGAACATATACACCTGCGGATCCAGCGCCATCAGCAACGCCACCTCGAGCTTGCGCTGGTCCCCGTGCGGCAGGCTGGCCACCGTCACGTCCTGCTGATGGGCCATGGCCACCGAAACCAGGATCTCGTGCGCGCGCGCCATCAGGGGCGCGTGGTCGCTCCAGATGCTCCACAGGTTGAGGCCGCGGCGGTGCGGGCCGTCCAGCGTGGCCTGCACCGCCAGGCGCACGTTCTCCAGCACGCTGAGGTTGGGAAACAGATTGGTCAACTGGAAGGCCCGCCCCAGGCCGGCACGCGTGCGCGCCGAGGCCGACAGATTAGACAGGTCCTGCCCACCCAGCAGCACCCTCCCCTCGGAAGCTGTCAGCTGCCCCGAGATCAGATTGAAATAGGTGGTCTTGCCCGCCCCGTTGGGGCCGACGATGGCCGTCAAGGTGCCTGGCGCGAAGGTGCACGAGACGGCGTTGACCGCCACGTGCCCACCGAAGCGGACCGTGAGATTTCTGGTTTCCAGCATGAAGTCAGTTCCCCGTAGTTGGGGAGATTGAATGGGGGAGCGGCGTAGCGAGCGGCTGCCCGGCTAGGCGGACGGAGCGCAGCAACCGGAACGTACTTGCGGTACGTGAGGATTGCGAGCACCGCCCAACGACGCCGGGCGGCCGCGCAGTAGCCGAGCACCCATTCAACGGTTGTTGCGGATCGGGATGGACATCTCTTCCGGCTTGATCTCATGGATCAGCTCGGGCACACCCCAGGCGAAAGCCGGATCGGCCTTGATCTTGAAGTGGTACATGCTCTGCATGGCCTGATGGTCTTCCTTGCGGAAGGTCATCTTGCCCTTGGGCGTGTCGAAGCTCATGCCTTCCATGGTCTTGATCAGCGTGTTGGTCGCGGTGTCGCCGTTGCTCTTCTTGAGCGCGGTGACCACGGCCATGGCCGCACTGAAACCGCCGGCCGTGAAGAAGTCCGGCGGGGCCTTGAACTGCTTGTAATGCTGGGCCACCAGGGCCTCGTTGACCGGATTCTTGGGCATGCCGAAGTAGTAGTAGGCCGCGCCCTCCATGCCCGGGAACTGCTTGTAGGCCACCATGGCCGGCAGGATATTGCCGCCCGTGGCGATCTCGATGCCATGGCGCTTGAGGTCCATGTCGGCGATCTTGAAGGGATTGCCGCCGGCCCAGATGATGAAGATCACCTTGCGGCCCGGCAGGCCCTTGAGCTTGTCGATCATGCGCTGGCCACCGGCGGTGAAATCGGTGGTGGCCGGGGGCAGGTATTCCTCGTGCACCAGCTTGGCTTTCTTGAGTGCCTCGCGGAAGGCCTTGACGCCGTCCTTGCCGAAGGCCGAGTCCTGCGCCATGGTGACGATGTTCACGCCCTGCTTGTCCAGCGCCACGGCGTTGGCGATGGCGTCCTGGCTGCTGTTGCGGCCGGTGCGGAAGATGTACTTGTTCCACTTGTCGCCGGTGATGGAGTCGGCCACGGCCGGCTCGACCAGCAGGATCTTCTTGTATTCCTCGGCCACGGGCAGCATGGCCAGGGCCACGGGCGAAGCGGTGGGACCGACGGCCAGATCCACCTTGTCGTCACCGTAGGCGGCGGCCAGCAGGCTCTTGCCCAGATCGGGCTTGCCCTGGTCGTCCCTCTCGATCACCACGATCTTGCGGCCGGCCACGGCCATGGTGCCACCGGTCGCGTAGTCCAGGCCCAGCATGAAACCGGTCTGGGTCTGCTTGCCGTAGGCTTCCAGCGGACCGGTCTTGCTGTAGATGTGGGCGATGCGGATGTCCTTGCCCTGGGCGAGTGCGCCCGTTGCCAGGACGGTGGCGGCCAGAGTGGCGCCGATCAGGCCACCTTGAATGATCCAGTGACGACGTTGCATGGAGGTCTCCTCATGTGAATGTTATGGATGCATATCAGCAGATACCGTGCCACATCAAAAGCCATTGATTTCATTCAGATTTCTTTTTCTACTCAAAAAAATGTCTACATAAAATGCAATTTATTGTCTAATATTTAGACAAATGCACTAATTTCAGACATCGACATCGAGGCGCTCGTAAAGCGTGGCACGGGCAATGCCCAGCATCCTGGCCGCAGCGACCTTGTTGCCGCCACAGGCCCGCAGGGCAGCGGCAATGGCCCGGCGCTCCACTTCAGCCACCTGCTCGGCCAGCGGCCGTACGGCCGAGGGTTCGGGGCTCGCCACCCTGGCGACGGGTTGGGGTGTCTCCAGCTGCTCGATGCCGGTTTCGCGCAAGACCTGCGTGATGCGCTCCCCATCGATGCGGCTCGAATCCCCCAGCAGGGCGGCCTGCTCCAGCACATTGCGCAGCTCGCGCACATTGCCCCGCCAGAGCTGGGCGGTCAGCAGGGCCATGGCTTCGGGTGTGTACTCGGGCTGCGGCAGTCCACTGCGCTGGGCCAGCTCCTCCCCCAAAGCCTCGACCAGGGCGGGAATGTCGGAGCGGCGTTCACGCAGGGGGGGCACGCGTAAGGGCAGCACATTGAGGCGGTAGTACAGGTCCTCGCGGAACTTGCCCTCCCGCACCAGGCGGCCCAAGTCACGCGAGGTGGCGGCGATCACCTTGGCCTCGAAGCGCAGCAAGCGGTTGGAGCCCAGGGGCTCGAACTCGCCTTCCTGCAGGGCGCGCAGCAGCTTGGCCTGCAGGCCCGGCGGCATATCGCCGATCTCGTCCAGGAACAGCGTGCCGCCGTCGGCCAGCTTGAGCTTGCCGTCGCGGCCCTTGCGCTCGGCCCCGGTGTAGGCGCCAGGCGCCACGCCGAAGAACTCCGCCTCCAGCAGGGTGTCGGGCACGGCCGCAATGTTGACGGTGACAAAGGGGCCGTTGGGGCGCGAAGACACCGCATGGATGGCATGCGCCAGCAACTCCTTGCCGCTGCCGGTTTCCCCCAGCAGCAGCACCGGGCTGCCCGACTGCGCCGCGCGCCGCGCCAGGCGTTTGAGCTCCACCACCGCCGGGCTGGCGCCGACAAAACTGGCGAAGGTGTACTTGGCGCGGCGCTGGCCGCTGCGCTGACTGGCCAGCTCGCGGCGGGCATCGTCCAGCTCGCGCTGCAGGGCCGCGAACTTGTTGATCAGCGGCTGCAGATTGGTCTCGGGGTGATCGAACAACACGATGCCCAGGGCGCCGATGACTTCGCCCGAGCTGTCGCGCAGCGGAATGCGGCTGACCCCGAAGGTGCCGGCGCGGTTGCTGAGCAGGTCGATCAGGATGGGTTTGCCGGTTTCCAGCACATGGTGCAGCTGCGTGTTGTGAACCACGCTGGCCACCGGATGGCCCACGAAATCATCGACGCGCGCATACCCCAGCGCCGGCAGAAAACGTTTGTACTGTTCGTTGATCCAGACCACCTTGCCCTGCCGGTCCACCAGCAGCATGCCTTCGCTGGCGTTGGCGAAAAGATCGAACATGGAACGCGCGGCCAGCTCCAGGATGCTCTGGGCATCGCGCGGCAGGACGTCCGTTTTTTCCATGGGGCAATGGTACAGTGAGCCGCATGTTCCGCCCTCCGCTCTATCCCTGAGATGGATGCCCTGCGCATCGACAAATGGCTGTGGGCCGCGCGTTTCTACAAGACCCGCTCGCTGGCCGTCGAGGAGATCGCCAAGGGGCGCGTGCTGGTCCATGAACAGACGGTGAAGCCTGCGCGTGAGGTACGGCCCGGTGACCTGGTCAGCGTGCGCCAGGGTGCCGTCATTCGCACCGTGGTGGTGAAAGGCCTGAGCGGCCAGCGCGGCCCGGCCCCCGTGGCACAGCAGCTCTATGAGGAAACCGAGGCCAGCCGGCTGACGCGCGAGGCTGCGGCCGAGCAGCGACGTCTGGCCGCCGAGCCGGCGCTGAGCATCGAACAGGGGCGGCCGACCAAGCGGGATCGGCGGCAGATGGACAAGGCGGGGTGGGGTGAAAGGTGGAGTGCTTCCACTGACTCCTGAGCGCTGCGTTTGTGCGATGCAGCACGCGGCAAGGACTTGTTCAGCGTCGCCCTTCCCCCGCGCTGCGCGCGTCCAGAAACAATCCCCCGGACTGTTTCTGAGCGAACCAGAGGGTTCGAATCCCTCCGTTTCCGTCAAAAAAAAGCCCCGCACTAGGCGGGGCTTGTTCTTGGCGGAAACGGAGGGATTCGAACCCTCGATGAGGCTCTACACCCCATACTCCCTTAGCAGGGGAGCACCTTCGGCCACTCGGTCACGTTTCCTGAAAGGTCAGCGGGATTATCGCATGAATCGATCCGCTGTCAGGCGGAAATTCAGGCTGCCGGCTGGTCCAGGTCGAAGGCCTTGTGCAGGGCGCGCACGGCCAGCTCCATGTACTTCTCGTCGATCACGACCGAGGTCTTGATCTCGCTGGTGGAGATCATCTGGATGTTGATGCCCTCCTCGCTCAGCGAGCGGAACATCTTGCTGGCGATGCCCACGTGGCTGCGCATGCCGATGCCCACGATGCTGACCTTGCAGATCTTGGTGTCGCCCACGACTTCCGTGGCGCCCAGCGCGGGGACAACCTTGTCCTTGAGCAGGTCCATGGCGCGCGCGAAGTCGTTGCGGTTCACGGTGAAGCTGAAGTCGGTCTTGCCATCCTTGCTGATGTTCTGGATGATCATGTCGACTTCGATGTTGGCCTCGGCCACGGCGCCCAGGATCTGGTAGGCGATGCCGGGCTTGTCGGGCACGCCGACCACGGAAATCTTGGCCTCGTCGCGGTTGAATGCAATGCCGGAAACAATGGCTTGTTCCATTTTCTCGTCTTCCTCAAAGGTGATCAGGGTGCCGGACTTGGCTTCCTCGTTGATGTCGATGTCCCAGGGCGTGAAGCTGGAGAGCACGCGCAGCGGCACCTTGTACTTGCCGGCGAATTCGACCGAACGTATCTGCAGCACCTTGGAGCCCATGGAGGCCATCTCCAGCATCTCCTCGAAGCTCACGGTGTGCAGGCGGCGCGCCTCGGGCACGACACGCGGGTCGGTGGTGTAGACGCCGTCGACGTCGGTATAGATCAGGCACTCGTCGGCCTTCATGGCCGCGGCCACGGCCACGGCCGAGGTGTCGGAACCGCCACGGCCCAGCGTGGTGATGTGGCCCTGCTCGTCGATGCCCTGGAAGCCGGTGACGATGACGACCCTGCCCTGGGCCAGATCGGCACGCACACGCTGGTCGTCGATGGACTCGATGCGGGCCTTGGTGTAGGCGCTGTTGGTCTTGATCGGCACCTGCCAGCCGGCATAACTCACCGAGGCCATGCCCTCGGCCTGCAGGGCGATGGCCAGCAGCGCGCTGGAAGCCTGCTCGCCGGTGGCGGCCAGCATGTCGAGCTCGCGGTTGGTGGCCTCATTGGATTTCGCGGGCGCCAGCTCCTTGGCCAGGCCGAGCAGGCGGTTGGTCTCGCCGCTCATGGCCGAGGGCACCACCACCATCTGGTGGCCGGCGCGCGCCCATTTGGCGACGCGCTTGGCGACATTGCGGATGCGCTCGGTCGAGCCCATGGACGTGCCGCCGTACTTGTGAACGATCAGTGCCATTGAAAATGTTGGATAGGTGGCCGCCGCATGCGCTTGCCGCAGCGACCGGTGTCTACAGGGGGGAGGCCTTGCCCAAGCCTGGTTTTCAGGCGTGCAAAACCTAGGAATTGTACCAAGTCAGTGCTTGCCCCTGCCGCTCGACATAACCCGCCCCCACCTTGAGGCGGATGCCATGGCCGCGGGTGGTGCAGGCCGCCAGCTGGTCCAGCAACTCTTCCAGCTGGGCCGCGCTGGGCGCCGTGGCGTGGGCGCTGCGCAGCCAGTGACGCAGCACATTGGCCTGGCGCTCGCGGCTCAGTTCCCGCAGTTGCCCGATCTGCGGCGGCAGACCGACGCGCGCCAGGTCCTCGGCCGCCACCTGGTCCAGCAGGCGCTGGGCCTGGGCGGCATGGGCGGCGCTGCGGGCAAAGGTGTCACGGAACTGCGGGAAGGCCGCTTCCAGCGCCGGCAACAAACGGGCACGGATGCGGTTGCGTGTGTACTGCTCGTCGGCGTTGGTGGGGTCCTCGATCCAGCTTGCGCCACGCTCGCGCAAGCCCTGGCGCAGCTGGTCCCCGCTCACTTCCAGCAGCGGCCGGTAATAGCGGATGCCGTCGCGCTCCCAATGGGCCGGCATGGCGCTCAGGCCCGGCAGGCCGGCGCCGCGGCTCAGCGCCAGCAACAGGGTTTCCACCTGATCGTCGGCATGCTGGGCCAGGGCGATGTGACGGATCGGCGGGTCGGCCGCCTCGGCACACCGGCGCAGGGCCTGGTAACGCGCGCTGCGCGCGGCCTCCTCCGGGCTCTGCCCGGGCGCATGGCGTGCATCAACACCTTGCACCTGCAGCGGCACACCCAGACGGGCGCAGAGCTCACGGCAATGCAACTCGAAGCCGTCGGCTGCGGCCTGCAGGCCGTGATGGATGTGGATGGCGCTGACCTGCCCCGGCCAGCGTTCGGCGCAGGCCAGCAGCAGCGCGGTGGAATCGGCGCCGCCGCTGTAGGCCACGGCCAGGGGCAGACCGGGCTGGAAGTCCTGCAGGGCCTGCGCCAGCATGCGGGTCACGGGTGTACCTTCGTGCTGCGCACTGCGGTGCGAGCTCCTTGGGAGCGGCCCGGCGGAGCTCTTCGCCGCACCCGCGGCTTACTTGCCGCTGGTCTTGGTGTCGGTGTAGCGGCCATAGCTCTGCAGGCGCTCGTAGCGACGCTCCAGCAGCTCCTTGACCTTGAGGTCGGCGACCTGGCGGTAGGCGTCGCCCAGCGCCCGCTTGAGGAAGGCCGCCATCTGCTTGGTGTCGCGGTGCGCGCCACCGACCGGCTCGTTGACGATCTTGTCGACCAGACCCAGGGCCTTGAGGCGATGCGCCGTGATGCCCAGGGCCTCGGCCGCGTCCTGTGCACGCTCGGCGGTTTTCCAGAGGATGGAGGCACAACCCTCGGGGCTGATCACGGAGTAGACCGAGTACTGCAGCATCAGCACCTGGTCGGCCACCGAGATCGCCAGCGCACCGCCGGAGCCGCCCTCGCCGATGATGGTGGTGATGATGGGCACTTCCAGCTGCGCCATCTCGAAGATGTTGCGGCCGATGGCCTCGGACTGGCCGCGCTCCTCGGCGTCGATGCCGGGGTAGGCGCCGGGGGTGTCGACAAAGGTGAACACGGGAAGACCGAATTTCTCGGCCGTCTTCATCAGGCGCAGGGCCTTGCGGTAGCCCTCGGGCTTGCTCATGCCGAAGTTGCGCAGGCCGCGCTCCCTGGTGTCGCGGCCCTTCTGCTGGCCCAGCACCATGCAGGCATGGCCGTTGAAACGCGCCAGGCCACCCACGATGCTCAGATCGTCAGCAAAGTGGCGGTCACCGTGCATCTCGACAAAGTCTGTGAAGAGCTCGTTGACGTAATCCAGCGTGTAGGGACGCTCGGGATGGCGCGCGATCTTGGTGATCTGCCAGGGATTGAGGTCGCTGTAGACGTCCTTGGTCAGCTGCAGGCTCTTCTTGCTGAGCTGGTCGATTTCTTCGCTGATGTCGACGGCAGACTCGGTCTGCACATAACGCAGCTCTTCGATCTTGGCTTCCAGTTCGGCGATCGGTTGCTCGAAATCGAGAAATGTCTTCTTGGCCATGGAGAAACTCCTTGTTCTGTGTGCCCGCTCCCGAAGCGCCCGGGCCCCAAACGTCAATACTCGACCGGTAGCGGATCGAGCGAGCGCCAAATATACCAAGTTGCGACGCTGCAAAACGGTGCCCAGGCGGCGGCCACTTCACGGGCATCACTGCGGCTAACGGCCTCGCCGGAGAAATAGTTATGGCTGATACCGTTGATCAGGCCCACGTCGTCCAGCGGCAACACATTGGGCCGCAGCAGGTGAAAGATCAGGAACATCTCGGCCGTCCAGCGTCCGATGCCCCGGATGCCCGTCAGCTCGGCGATGATGGCCTCGTCGTCCATGTCCTTCCAGGCCGCGACACGGATGGCCCCGCTGTCGAAATGCAAGGACAGATCCACCAGGTACTCGACCTTGCGGGCGCTCAGACCCGCGGCCCGCATGTCGTCGACCTTGAGCTTGAGCACATTGGCTGCGGTCATGCGCCGTGGCAGTTCGGCAAAACGGTCCCAGACGGTCTGGGCCGCCTTGACCGAGATCTGCTGGCCCACGATGCTGCGCGCCAGGGTGGTGAAGGCATCGCCCCGGGTCTGCAGGGAGGCATCACCATGCTGCGGGATCAACCGCTTCATCACCCGGTCTTTTTTCATCAGGTGCCTGCGCGCCTCGTCCCAGTAGTCGGGCATGGCGGGTTTGGCCGTGGGGGCGGTGCTCATTGCGCCACCTCCCAGGTGGTGCCCGCAGGCGAATCCTTCAGCACGATGCCCTGCTCCAGCAGGGCCTTGCGGATGCGATCCGCTTCGGCGAAGTCCTTGCCTTGCTTGGCCGCGGCACGTTGTTCGATCATGGACTGGATGGCCGTCTCGTCCAGCGTGGAACCCGCCTTGAGGAAGCCCTCAGGCTCATCCTGCAACAGACCCAGGCAGCCGCCCAGCGCCTTGAGCAGGCCGGCCAACTGTGCAGAACCGGTCTTGTTGACCTCGGTCGCCAGCTCGAACAGCACAGCCACGGCCTCGGGCGTGCCGAAGTCCTCGTCCATCGCCGCCCTGAAACGCGCGGCATGCCCGTCAAGCCAGTCGATCGCAATTGCAGCGGGCTTGACGGCCTGCAGCGCGGTGTACAGACGCTTGAGCGCGCCGCGCGCATCGTCCAGGTGGACGTCGCTGTAATTCAGCGGGCTGCGGTAGTGCGCCCGGAGGATGAAGAAGCGCACGGTCTCCGGATCGTACCTGGCCAGGATCTCGCGGATGGTGAAGAAATTGCCCAGGGACTTGGACATCTTTTCGTTGTCCACGCGCACGAAACCGTTGTGCATCCAGTAGCGCGCCAGCGGCTGGCCCGTGGCCCCTTCGCTCTGAGCGATCTCGTTCTCGTGGTGCGGAAACTGCAGGTCGGCGCCGCCACCGTGGATGTCGAAGCTCTCGCCCAGCATCTCGCAACTCATGGCCGAGCACTCGATGTGCCAGCCCGGGCGACCCGGGCCGTAGCTGCTGTCCCACCTGGCCTCAGCCGGCTCGCTCGGTTTGGCCGACTTCCAGAGCACGAAGTCGAGCGGGTCGTCCTTGCCGTCCAGCACCGCCACACGCTCGCCGGCGCGCAATTCGTCCAGCGACTTGCCCGAGAGCTTGCCGTAGCCCGGGAACTTGCGCACGGCATAGTTCACATCACCGTTGCCGGCCCGGTAGGCCAGGCCCTTTTGCTCCAGCGTTCCGATCAGGCTGAGCATCTGCGGCACGTACTCGGTGGCGCGCGGCTCGTGGGTTGGGCGCTCGATGCCCAGGGCATCGGCGTCCTGGTGCAGTGCCTCGACCATGCGGTCGGTCAGGGAGCGGATGGTTTCGCCATTCTCCAGCGCCCGCCTGATGATCTTGTCGTCGATATCGGTGACGTTGCGCACATAGGTCACGCGGTAGTCACTGACCTTGAGCCAGCGCTGAACCAGGTCGAAGGCCACCATGGCCCGGGCGTGGCCAAGATGGCACAGGTCGTAGACCGTCATGCCGCAGACGTACATGCGGACATGACCGGGTTCGAGCGGGGTAAAGGGCTCCAGCGCACGCGACAGCGTGTTGTAAATGCGCAGACTCATGGATAGATCAGAAACCGGCGTGCGAGGGCTGGGCGCGGCGGTGGGAACTAGGACGGGGGCTACAATCGCACGCAGTATAAAGCCCCGGCCAGCGTCCTTGGACCGGGTATGCCCCACCCCATGCACAGCCCTTATGAAGCCCGGTAGCACCCCTCTTCCTGCCCTGGCTCGTCTGCTGGTGCTGGCCGCCAGCCTGAGCGCAGGCCTGGCGCTCGCCGACGACTACAGCGACATCAGCCAGATGCTGCGCGCCGGCCGGCTGGCCGAAGCCCGGACCCGGGTCGACCGCGCCCTGGCCGCCAAGCCGCGCGATCCCCAGATGCGCTATTTCAAGGGTGTCATCCAGCGCGATTCGGGTCAGCAGGCCGAAGCGCTGACCACCTTCACCAAGCTGACAGAAGACTATCCCGAGCTGCCTGAGCCTCACAACGCACTGGCCGTCATCCACGCCGCCCAGGGCGCGCTGGACAAGGCCCGCAGTGCCCTCGAAATGGCCATCCGCGCCAATCCCGCTTACGCCACAGCCCATGAGAACCTGGGTGACGTCTACGCCCGGCTGGCCGCACAGGCTTACTGCAAGGCCCTGCAGCTGGATGCCAACAACAGCGCGCTGCGGTCCAAGCTGAGCACCCTGGGCACGCATTGCCCGTGATGGCCTTCGTTCGCGTGCCGCGCCTCCCCTTTTCGCCTGACATTTCATGGGGCCTGTCCCCCTACAATTCCCCCTGTCCATGAAGTTCGGTCGCGCCCCATCCTCCCCCCTGCTGCCCGTCCATCTGCTGGTCTTTGCAGCCTGCCTCACCCTGGGCGCAGCCCGGGCTGACGAGTACAGCGACGTGGCCCAGTTACTGCGCGATGGCAAGCTGGCCGAGGCACAGGCCCGGGTGGAGCGCCATCTGGCCGCCAAACCTCGCGATCCCCAGATGCGCCTGTTCAAGGGTGTGATCCAGCGCGAATCGGGTCGTCCGGCCGAGGCCCTGACCACCTTCACGCGGCTCAGCGAAGATCACCCCGAGCTGCCTGAGCCTTACAACAACCTGGCCGTCATCCACGCCGCCCAGGGGCAATATGACAAAGCTCGCATCGCCCTGGAAAAAGCCCTGCGCACCAACCCGAGTTATGCGACGGCGCACGACAACCTGGCCGACGTCTATGCCCGCCTGGCCAGCCAGGCTTACAGCAAAGCGCTGCAACTCGACGGCTCGGCCTCCGCCAGCCCGCCAGCACGCCTGGCCCTGATCCGCGAACTCTCCACGGTCCCCGGCAGCCAACCCCGCAGCCTGCTGGCCGCAGCTCCCGGCGGCCCGACGCCCGCCAGGCCGACAGCGCCTGCGCTACCTGCCAAGCCCGTCGCAGTGGCCGCCGCACCGGCAACTGCCCAGACCGAACCAGCCGCTGTCACCGCTGCACCGATCCAAGCCAAACCACCGGCCGCCGCGACAGCCGTGGCGCCCGCCGCACCAGCACCGCTGGCTGCATCGAACAGTCAGCAGGAAGTGGAGCGGGCGGTGCATGCCTGGGCACGCGCCTGGTCCGACAAGAACATGAGCCAGTACCTCGCCGCCTACGACAAGGGCTTCGACACACCGGGCCAGCAAAGCCGCAGCGTCTGGGAACAGGAGCGTCGCCTGCGCATCAGCAGCAAGTCACGCATCACGGTCAACCTGTTCGAACTGCACATCACCGTCAATGGCAACCGGGCCGTGGCAAAATTCCGCCAGGACTACAAAGCTGATGCGCTGGCCGTCCTGAGCCGCAAGACGCTGGAACTGGCCAAGTCCGGCGAGCGCTGGCTGATCGTGAAAGAATCCAGTGGCGGCTGAGCCCCTCGCGCGCCAGCCCTGGGGTGCTTCGCCGAATAGATCCGTACTGACATGAAACCAGGCCCTCGCCCTCTGCTGCTGCTCGTAGGCGCCACCATCGTGCTCGTGGCGCTGGCCAACGGCGTGCCGACGCGTGTCGAGACCATGGCGCTGGCCGCCAAGCAAGCGCCATGGACACTGCAGGCCTTCCCCGCGAGCGCCGAACCGGGCAGCACCTCCCAGATCAGTGGCGCTGCCGAGGCACGCCTGATCGAGGTCTACCGCCTGACCGGCGCCGGCCGCACGCGCGAAGCCTTGCAGCGCGCCGAAAGCCTGGTGCGTGACTTCCCCCATTTCCAGTTGGCCCAGCTGGTCTATGGTGATTTGCTGACCACCCAGTCCCGTCCCGTGCGCGATTTCGGCGATGTACCACCAGACTTGTCCAACGGACATGCAGGCGAGATCCTGGACGATCTGCGGTACGAATCGCAGATGCGCCTCAAGGCCCTGCGGGAACGTCCCCCCGCCGGCACCCTCCCTTCGCAGTTCCTGGCCCTGTCGCCACGCAACCGCCATGCCATCGCCATCGACGCGTCGCGCTCGCGCCTGTACCTGTTCGAGAACACGCCGCAGCAGCTCAGGCTGGTGGCCGACTTCTACATCTCGATCGGCAAATCCGGCATTGAGAAGATGGTCGAAGGTGATGCGCGCACACCGCTGGGCGTGTACTTCATCGTCAGCAATCTCGACCCCAAGTCACTGAGCGACTTCTACGGCTCGGGGGCGCTGCCCATCAACTACCCCAATGTGCTCGACAGCAAGCGCGGCAAGACCGGCCGCGGCATCTGGCTGCACGGCACGCCACCCAACCAGTTCGCCCGCGCCCCGCTGGCGTCCGACGGCTGCGTGGTCCTGTCCAATCCGGATCTTGAGTTTCTGACCCGCACGGTCGAAATCCGCACCACGCCTGTGGTCATCTCGCCGCGGCTGGAATGGGTGGCGCCGTACAGCGTGCAAGCTGAGCGCAAGCCCTTTGAGGACGCATTGGACGCCTGGCGCAGCGCCAAATCCCGCGGCGACGTTGATCAGCTGCTGCGCTTTTATACGCCCGACTTCAACAGTTTTGGCAAGACCCTGGCCGAATGGGCGCCCGCCTTGCGCAGCGAAGTCGACAAGGCTCGCGGCAAGCCCATCCAGCTCAAGGACCTGTCCTATCTGCGCTGGACCGACGCCGCCGACACCATGGTCGTGACCTTCGGTGAGGTGGCCGACGGCGAGCGCAGCGGACCCACCAAGCGCCAGTACTGGGTACGCCAGGGCAGCGAATGGAAAATTTTCTTTGAAGGAATCATCGGATGACATCGTCTTTCTCTTCGGGGCTGCGCCGCAGCCTGCTGCTGGCCTGCGCCAGCCTGGTGTTCACAGGCGCCCTGCACGCGCAGGCCGCCACCGCGCCGCGCGTCAAGCTGGCCACCAGCGCCGGTGACATCGTGATCGAACTGGATGCTGCCAAGGCGCCCAAGACCGTCGAAAACTTCCTGGCCTACGTGCGCAAGGGCCATTACAAGGGCACCATTTTTCACCGTGTCATCCCCGGCTTCATGGTCCAGGGCGGCGGCTTCGACGATGCCATGGCGCAGAAACCGACCGAGAAGCCGATTGAAAACGAAGCCAACAACGGCCTGAAGAACGACAAGTACACCCTGGCCATGGCACGCACGCCGCATCCGCACTCGGCCTCCGCGCAGTTCTTCATCAACGTGGCCGATAACGCCTTCCTGAACTACACCGCCCCCACCCAACAGGGCTGGGGTTATGCCGTTTTCGGGCGGGTCGTTGAAGGCATGGACATCGTCGACAAGATCAGCGCCGCACCCACAGGCAATAAAGGCATGCACCAGAACGTGCCCCTGACCCCCATCACCATCAACGCGGCCACCGTGCTGCCCTGAAAACCACCATGAGCAATCCCCACGTCGAACTCCACATCGCCGACTTCGGCATCATCAAGATCGAACTCGATGCCGCCAAGGCGCCCGACAGCGTGGCCAACTTCCTGGCCTATGTGAACAAGGGCCACTACGACCGCACCATCTTCCACCGCGTGATCCCCGGCTTCATGGTCCAGGGCGGCGGCTTCGAGCCGGGCATGACCCAGAAGGCCACCGACAAACCCATCAACAACGAGGCCAACAACGGCCTGAAGAACAACAAGTACACCCTGGCCATGGCGCGCACCAATGACCCGCACTCGGCCACGGCGCAGTTCTTCATCAACGTGGCCGACAACGGCTTCCTGAACCACACCGCCCCCTCGGCTCAGGGCTGGGGTTACGCCGTCTTCGGCAAGGTCGTCGCCGGCAATGACGTCGTCGACAAGATCGCCGCCGTGAAGACCGGTCAAAAGGGTTTCCACGGCGACGTGCCCAAGGAAGATGTGGTGATCGAGAAGGCTGTCGCCCTCTGATCTCCGGCTCCATGACCTCGACCACACCCCGGTTCGCCGAGCTGTCAGCCCCGGCGCACTGGCGGGTGGTCGATTTCATTTCCGACCTGCACCTGCAGGCCGGCGAACCGCTGACCGTGCAGGCCTGGGTGCGCTACCTGGACCAGACCCGCGCCGATGCGGTGCTCATCCTCGGCGATCTCTTCGAGGTCTGGGTTGGCGACGACGGACTCGACGGCGACGACGAAGACGCCCGCTTCGAACGCGAATGCATCGAAAAGCTGCAGGCCGCCGGCCAGCGTTGCGCCCTGTATTTCCTGCACGGCAACCGCGACTTCCTCCTCGGCGCCGAGGCCGCGCGCCGCGCCCACTGCAACTTGCTGGACGACCCCACGGTGCTGGCCTTCGGCGGCGAGCGCTGGCTGCTGAGCCATGGCGATGCGCTTTGTCTGGACGACCGCGAATACCTGGCTTTCCGCGCCCAGGTTCGTACCAAGACCTGGCAACAGGCCTTTCTGGCCCAGCCCCTGGCCCAGCGCCGGCACATCGCCCGCGGTTTGCGCCAACACAGCGAGGAGCGCAAACGCAGCGGCGTGAGCTACGCCGATGTTGACGCTCCGATGGCGCGTACGTGGCTGCAAAGCGCGCATGCCCCCACCCTGATCCACGGCCACACCCACAAGCCGGCCGACCATGATCTGGGCCAGGGCCTGACGCGACACGTGCTGAGCGACTGGGATGCAGGCGCCAAGCCACTACGTGCCGAAGTGCTGCGCCTGTCCTTGCAAGGTCCGCAAGAGCCGGTCCAGGTCCAGCGGCTGCCGGCCGCGGACATCCGCTGAGCATGTGGGCCTGGCTCGGCCGCCTGATGAGGCGTGAACGCCGGCCAAAGACCGGCCTTCCCGACGCGCTGTGGCAACAAACCCTGGACGCCTGCCCTTTCCTGGGCGCGCTTCCAGCCTCCGACCTCGCCAGGCTGCGCGAACTCAGCACCTTCTTCCTCGAGGACAAGGAGTTCCACGGCGCCCAGGGTCTGCTCATCACCGATGCCATGGCGCTCACCATCGCCGCGCAGGCCTGTCTGCCCGTGCTGCATTTCGGCCCCGGTGACCAGCCCCTGCGCTGGTATGACGATTTCGTCGGCATCGTGCTGCATCCAGACGAGGTCGTGGCGCAGCGCGAGGTGGTGGACGAGCACGGCGTGGTGCATCATTATGAGGAAACGCTGGCCGGCGAGGCCATGCACGAGGGCCCCGTGATGCTGAGCTGGCACGACGTGACGGCCGCTTCCAGCGAGACCGGCTACAACGTGGTCATCCACGAGTTCGTGCACAAGCTCGACCTGCGCGATGGCATGCCCGATGGCTGCCCACCGCTAACGAAAGGATTCATGGGCCAGCCCAGCGCCCGAGCTGCACGCAGCCACTGGCTGGCCACGCTGCAGACCGCCTATGAGGCCTTCCGGGAAGCGGTGATCAAGGCCGAGCGCTTTGGCGGTGCCCCCCCCTGGCTCGACCCCTACGGGGCCGAAGCCATCGACGAATTCTTCGCCGTGAGCAGCGAAGCCTATTTCGTCAACCGTGCGCGTTTTGGGCGCGAGTTCGATTCGCTGCTGCCGCTGTTCGACGCCTACTACCAGGCCAGGCGCTGAACAACAGGGCTGACCTCAGCGCTTGAGCAAGGCCTTGAGCGCCTGCTGCAGGCGACGTGCCCGACTGACGTCATAAGCTGCCGCCAGCACACGCGCCACGTCCTGGCCCCAGGTCTGCACCGGCGCCGGTTCGTTGCGCCTTGTCAGCAGCTGCAGTTGCAAGGCACGCCGCGCATCGATCTGCTCGGCCGGCGTCGGCACCTCGGCGGCAATCTCCAGGCGCAGCAGGGTCTCGTCCGCCGGGGCCGAGGGGGCCGCCGCGAGCGCCTGTATCCACAGGCCGCGCACGGCCGGTGTCACGCGCCCGCCGATCTCGGCTGCCGTGGGCAGCTTGGCGGCATCGCGCTGCTCCCAGGCCGTCAGCAGGTGCGTGAGCGCCTCGCCATGCGCCTGCACCGCGAGCTTTTTGAGGGCGGCCTGCGCATGGTCCAGCGCATCACGCTGGGCGCGGAAGGCAGCATCACCCAGACGCGGCCCCTCGCGCTCACGACCGAACTCGCGCCGGCCGTCGCGTTCGGGCCGACGTTCGTCACGGCGCGGTGCATCGCGTCGTTCACCCGGTCGGCCACGCCCCGCAGGCGCAGCGGGCTCGGCCCGCTTCATGCCTGGACGGTCATCGCCACGCACGGCCACAACGGGCTTGCGCGGCTGAGCCAGCGCGGCGACCGGAGATGGGGGTGCTTCGCTCGTCGACGCAGGAGACGGTTGCGGGACGGCCTCCGGCGCCTGCGCTGCCCCTTTGAGCACAGCTTCCAGTGCGCCCATGGCGGCGCGGATGGCCTGCGCATCGCCGCTGGCGTTGGCCGCATCCAGTGCCTGGGACGCCTGCAGCACCGCCTTGTCGTGTTCGCTCATGGCTGAGGCCGCCTGCTCGCGGGACGCGCTCTTGCGCGCGAAGGCCTCGTCGATCGGCTTGCGAAAAGCATCCCAGAGCTTCTGTTCCAGGCGCCGGTCCAGGGGCACGGCGTGGGCTTCGGCCTGCCAGCGCTGCTGCAGGGCCTTGACGGCGTCGATGCGTAGCTCGGGCGCAGTCCCCAACGCTTGCGCTTCTTCGATCATGGCATGCCGGTTCTGCAGACTGAGCTTCTGCGCGGCCTCCAGGGGGGCGGCAGCGGCCTGCATGGCGGCCTTCCACTGCGGCTGCATCTCGGCAAACGCCTTTTCACTCAGATGCCCGGCCTCACGCCAACGCTCGGCGAACTGGTGCAGTTCGCGGTTAAAGGCTTTCAAATCACTGACGCTTGCAGCCACCTGGGTCTCGCCCCAGGCCTTGAGTTCCGCGATCAGGGCCAGACGCTTGGCCCTGTGCTCGGCCGACTCGGCCCGGACCTTCTCCAGCCAGGCCTCGACCACTTTGTAGGCCTGGTTGCAGGCTTCGTCGAAACGTTTCCACAGCCCGTGGTTGGGCACACCGCCTTGGTCGGTCTGCTTCCATGCCTCACGCAACTCGCGCAAGGACTCCTGCGTCTTGCGGCCACCCAGGGTTTGGCCTTCCGGCCGGTTCAGCAGGGCCTCGGCCTTGGCCACCAGTTCCTCGCGCAACTGGTCGGCGCGCCAGCGCTGCCAGCCTTCAAGCTCACCCGCCGCAGCCAGAGCGGCATGGGCCTGACGGTCCAGCTGACTGTCCATATGACGACCGTGCTCTTTCAGGGCTTGGCGCAGTGCATTGGCCGCGCCCGTGCTGGCTTTGCCATGGCCCTGGGCCACCTCCTGCTCCAGCCGGCCGAGCACCTCGCGCACGGCTGCATTCGCCTGGGTCCGGACTTCAGGGTCGATCTTGGGCCTGGAAGCAGACGTTGCTTCGACGGGTACGCCGCGCGCCTGGCGCAACTCATCGGCCCAGACCGGCACCTGGGGCAGCGGCGCTGCCGGATCGGTTGCCGCCGCCCGGGCCTGCTCCAGCGCCGCGCTGAAAGCCTCCCAGACCAGGGTCAGCTGCGCGCGTGAAGCATCCAGTTGCGGCGCAAAGCGCAGATCAATGCTGGCCCAATGGGCATCGGCGGGGAGCGCAGCCGCTTCGGTCTGCCAGTGCCCCACATCGCTGGACAGGCTTTCGACGGCGGCCTGGGCATCGCGCCAGGATTTGGTAGACAGGATCTCGATGCGCTGGGCCAGCAACACGGCGGCCTCGCGCTGCACCTGGGCCCGATGCTGCACATCCTCGATGGCCTTGATGCGGTCGGCCAGGCGGGTCTTGAGGGAGGCCAGCGGTTCACGGCTCAGCGGCGCTCCGGCCTTGGCGGCATCGCGCTGCCAGGCCAGGGCATCCGCCACGTTGAGTCGGGCGGCATCCAGCAGGGCCCGGGCTTTCTGGGCCCATTCGACGGCCATGCCTTCCTGGTCACGCTGACGCTTGAGTTCGTCCAGCTTCTCGCGCAATAGCTTGGCCGCACCTTTGTCCTTGACACTCAGTTCGCGGTACACCAGCTGCATCTGCTCGGTCGCCGGTTCGCTTTGCAGCCAGGCCCGTACCCGCGCAGTGCGTTCGCTGGCCGTGTGTGCGGAAAAGGCACCGTCCGTCAGTTCATCCAGGGCTTGGGTATCTTTATGTGGGGCGGAAGGGGTCGAAGAGGACACGGTGCGGACTCGGCTGGCAAATGGAAAGCGCTGATTGTCGCCTTCATTTGCTCTGCCCCTGCGGATTTTTGCCCTGTGCCAAGCCGCAAATAGAAAGCCCGGCCGGGTGGCAGAAGCCAGCCCGCCGGGCCTGACGGCGGGCTACAAGCCCATGCCGTCTGGGTATCGCAAAGGGGAGAGTCGGGTCCCGCAATGCGAAGGCGGCAAGAGATTGCCACCATTGATTGCCAGTTTGGCGCTGGCACCTGCACCCTGAAGGTGTGTGCCGGCTACTTCCAGCAGAAGCGCCTGATGTGACAGGCTCATTCAGTCTAGCCACGCTGTCACCGGATTCAAATCAGCGTATCAATGAAAGCCTTTCCTCCGATTGAGCCCTGAAACGCATCCGCAAAAGGTCCCAAAAACGACTCCGCCTGGCACTGTTACAAAATACAGTAGAGCTCAGGCTATTTTTGAGATTAATTATCTAAGCATTTGATTTTTATTGATTTTTTTAAAGAAGTTTAGCTGTTACGTCCTTCTTTATTTATTTTAAAGCCAATCAAATACGATTGATATTATTGACTGGTTATATGGCGGGTCTTACAATTCGTTTCACCCCGAACTAGGGAATACCCCAACCCGCTGCCGACCCCGGCTACATCGGATCACATGCCGGCAACACGTCGCCAGGCCGATCCAGATGGCGTACCAACCCAGACGTGCTGACTGCGGTCTGGTTCTGTGAACAAGTCACAGAACCAGACTTGGCACCACGCGAGATGAGGAAGTGCTATGACAGCGTTTCAAGAAATGGGCCAGGGCCTGCGATCCGTCGCACGCCAGATCTCCCAGATCTTCTTCGCCACCATCCACAACAGCTTTGCACTGTTGGGGCTGGCCGTCCTTTTCGCCACCATTGCCCTGGTAGCCCGCCCTGAGCTGCGCCGGGAAGGTGAAGTCCAGTTGATGGATTGGCTCCAGAACCGCCAATCCGAAACCGGCGGCATCGAGCCCGAACCCGTGGCCGTGGAACGCGCCACGGCAGCCCACCCGCATGAACTGCCCAAACAGCAGGCCGCCGTGGCCTATTGGCTGAGCAAGAAATACCGCGTGGCGCCGGAACCGGTCTCGGCGCTGGTCATGGAAGCCTACGAGATCGGCCGCCGTATCGACATCGACCCCCTGCTGCTGCTCTCGGTCATGGCCATCGAGTCCAGCTTCAACCCCTTTGCCCAGAGTCCGGTCGGCGCCCAGGGCCTGATGCAGGTGATGACCCGCGTGCACAGCGACAAATACGAGGCCTTCGGCGGCAAGCTGGCGGCCTTCGACCCGGTCGCCAACCTGCGTGTCGGAGCCCTGGTGCTGCAGGAATACGTCCGGCGCGCCGGCTCCATCGAAGGCGGCCTGCGTATCTATGTGGGTGCCGCCAACCTGCCGGATGATGGCGGTTACGCCGCCAAGGTGCTGGCCGAGCACTCGCGCCTGGTCCAGGTCGCATCGGGCCGCGCTGTACCGACCCAGACCGCCCAGCCCATCCCGGTGACGGCGCCGGCCAAGCCGGTCGCTCCCGAAACCCTGGTCCTGCTCAACTCCTGACTCCCGACTTCCCGCTTGCTGCTCTCCGCTACACTAGTCGGGCACGCGACTGGCGATAGGTGCGCCTGACCCTCCAGGTCAGGTGACGCTGACGTGGACAGACCACCGGGAAGCGTGCCACGGGATGAGGCGGCAAGCCTTGTCCTGTGTTCAGCCGTTCGCCTGGGCAGCCCCCGCCCCACCGGGGGACACCTGTTTTTTCCGACCGCCATGTACAACCGCAACATCCTCGTCGAACAAACCGACCCCGAACTCTGGGCCGCCATCCAGGCCGAGAACGCCCGCCAGGAACACCACATCGAGCTGATCGCCAGCGAGAACTACGCCTCGCCCGCCGTCATGGCTGCCCAGGGCACCCAGCTCACCAACAAGTACGCCGAAGGTTACCCGGGCAAGCGCTACTACGGCGGTTGCGAACATGTGGATGTGGCCGAGCAGCTGGCCATCGACCGCGTCAAGGCCATCTTCGGCGCCGACGCCGCCAACGTGCAGCCGCACTGCGGCGCCTCGGCCAACGAAGCTGTCTTCCTGGCCTTCCTCAAACCCGGTGACACCATCATGGGCATGAGCCTGGCCGAAGGCGGCCATCTGACCCACGGCATGGCGCTGAACATGAGCGGCAAGTGGTTCAATGTGGTCTCCTACGGCCTCAACGCCAGGGAAGAGATCGACTACGACGCCATGGAGAAGAAGGCGCACGAGACGAAACCGAAGCTCATCATCGCCGGCGCCTCGGCCTACAGCCTGCACATCGACTTCGCACGCTTTGCCAAGGTGGCCAGGGACGTGGGCGCCATCTTCATGGTGGACATGGCACACTACGCCGGCCTGATCGCCGCCGGCGTCTACCCCAACCCGGTCCCGCACGCCGACGTGGTGACCTCCACCACCCACAAGAGCCTGCGCGGCCCGCGTGGCGGCATCATCCTGATGAAGGCCCAGCACGAGAAGGCCATCAACAGCGCCATCTTCCCCGGCCTGCAGGGCGGCCCGCTGATGCACGTGATTGCGGCCAAGGCTGTGGCCTTCAAGGAAGCCATGGATCCGGGCTTCAGGGCTTACCAGCAGCAGGTTGTGAAAAACGCCCAGATCGTGGCCGAGACGCTGACGAAGCGCGGCCTGCGCATCGTCAGCGGCGGCACGCAAAGCCACGTCATGCTGGTGGACCTGCGCTCCAAGGGCATCACGGGCAAGGAAGCCGAGGCCGTGCTGGGTTCCGCCCACATGACCATCAACAAGAACGCCATCCCGAACGACCCGGAAAAGCCCATGGTCACCAGCGGCGTGCGCGTCGGCACACCCGCCATGACCACTCGCGGCTTCAAGGACGAGGAAGCGCGCATGACGGCCAACCTGATCGCCGACGTGCTGGACAATCCCCGCGACGAAGCCAGCATCGCGGCCGTGCGAGCCAAGGTCAACGCTCTGACCGCTCGCTTCCCGGTCTACAAGTAAGCCCGTTCGATGAAATGCCCCTTCTGCGGAAACTCCGAGACCCAGGTCGTCGAGACCCGGATTTCGGAGGATGGGGATTTCATCCGCAGGCGCCGCCAGTGCGGCGCCTGCGAAAAGCGCTTCACCACCTACGAACGTCCGGACGTCAATTTCCCCTCCATCGTCAAGAAGGATGGCCGGCGCATCGAGTACGAGCGCAGCAAATTACTGGCCTCCATGAAGCTGGCGCTGCGCAAGCGCCCGGTCAGCACCGAGCAGATTGACAGTGCCATCGAACGCATCGAGGAAAAACTTCTCAACCTCGGCCTGCGTGAAGTGCCCTCCACCCGCATCGGCGAACTGGTCATGCGTGAGCTCAAGAAGCTGGACAAAGTGGCTTATGTGCGCTTCGCCAGTGTCTACCGCAGCTTTGAGGACATCGACGAGTTCAAGACACTGGTCGACGAAGTACGGCGTTGAATCAAAGGCATGCATTCAGTGCGGCCTTGGCAACACGCACTCGCCCCGAACTGTTGATGACAATCTGGTAGACATCAGTCTTCTGTGCAGATGGCTGACATACCGTGATGGTGCCAGCTTGAAATGCGCCGGAATTCAGAGTTGTTTTTCCCAGCCCTGTGTATGCGATGTAGTCGTCGACCGTTGTATTCCCGACCATCCGCAAGTTCGACGGCAAGGAAGCTTCCCGGCGAAGCACATCTTCACCAGGATCGACCACACCATTGCCATTCACATCCTGGAATATGATCCAACCACGTTCCCAGGCCCCATTCAATGTGCAGGTGTTCCCGGAAACCGATTTACACAACACAACTCGCGCATTGCGCCGTATGGCTTCAGAACGAGTGAGATGCAGACTGTCCATGAGGGCGGACATCCCTGTTTTTATACGCACGTTGTCCACCACTCTTGACATGGCGGGAACCGCCTGAGTCATGCACAGCGAAAAAACCAGCATCACCACCATCACCTCGGGCAGCGTATACCCCTTGGTCATCCGATAGAACACCATACATCCCCCTTCAACATTGAGGCCGTTGAGCTGGGCGTAAGTTAGTTCATACCAAAGAAAAAAGGCATCCCTAAAATTGGGGATGCCTGCGATCCAAAATCTCCGGGCTGATACCGCAGACGGCTGTTGATCCTTTAATTTACCGGAATGGTCGGATCCAGGCTCACCACTATCTGCAATTGAGACCTCACGGGGGTCGGCCCCAGCATGCCCGGGCTGAATTTCATGCCCGAAAAAGATTCAACTATGTATTTTTTAGCGGTATCTGAAAGGAAATTCTCGCCCAAAATGACCCTGTCCACCCCACCTTGCTCATTGATCAAGAGTTGCACCAGGACGGGCAGAGGAAGAATGTCTGGAATAAACGTGGGCTCCGACGACCCAGCATCACTCAGAATCTGAGGCTTGACCGACAGCTCTTCGGGGGGGAAATAGTGAAGCTCGGGCAACGGGCCTCCCTGCTGAGGCATTGCGTCGGATGAGAGGCGTTGGGCAGCACCTTGATCTGCAGGGCTCGGACTCCCCGGAGCCTGAGTTGCTGCAGTTGCTTCAGGCTGCGAAGCGCTCGCGGGGCGGGAAGCAGGCCCGGAACGGTTTTTCCCTGCCACCAGACCGGCACTGCCAGATGGCATGCCTGCTGGCGAGGAGATCAGGGTAAAACGAACAACCGCCGAGGATGAGCGCAGACCGAAAAGTGCGCCACCACTCAAGAATTCCGTCCTGAACCCCCAGAACAAGCCCGCATGGAGCAGGCAGGAAAGCGCAAGGGCCAGCAGGTTGGTGCGATGCCGGGACAGGAGCGCAAGACCACCTTTCAGGATGTCAATGCGCCCCGCTTCTACTGCTTCCACCCCCACCACCGCCAATTCAGCTCACTACTGCATCGTCAGTTCGCGCCAGGACACACGCCGCAGGCCGCTGCCCGCGCCCTTGTCGATCGGCGGCGTGGTAATCACGGTCTGTCCCTGGTCAGTGCTGCCGTTGCCACTTGACAGGCCGTTGGACACCCGCGTCAAAGCGCGCACTGTGCCGTCCGCCATCAGGATCATGACTGGACGGGTAACGGCGCCATCACCCAAGGACACGCCAGCGACGCCAGAAGAATTGGAAACAGCGCCCCCGGTTTTGTAGTTCAAGGCGTAAAGGAAGCTTTTTGCACCCGATGTGCTCGGGTCACCGCACACGCTACCCGAGGTCAGCGAAGGCAGATTGGTGGTGAACAGCAAGGTACCCAATCCCAGACTTGGGTCTGTACTCGCACGCTCGCCAGCACCCAAAAAGTCCATATACCAGCCCTTGTTCAACGTCCAGTCCACGGGATTCGACGTTGACGTGCGAACCGTCTGTCCTTGCGTGCATACCGACGCAGGCGCACCCATGGGGCAAGTACCATTCGTCAACACCTGTTTGACAAAGCCACTGCCTGTTGTGCGCGGCGTCGTCAGCGTCGTACTGCCACCACTGTCTATCACCGCATAAAAAGACTGGAATTGCGTGTCACTGATATCAGTAACACCCAAAAACTTCCCGGTGCCGACATACACCACGGTCTGACCATCGACTGTGGCAACCGTAGGCTTGGCGGTAATCGGCTGGGGAAACCCACTGGCATCCACGAAGTTGATCAGCAGTTGCGAGTCGTACCCGGGGGCGCCCATGTCGCCATTCACGTCAAAGCGCCAGAGGTTGCCTAGAACATCGCCCCCGTAAACCGCGGTCACCGTATTGTTCGTATCAGCGGTCTTGGCGTGGGCACTGATACGAGCGAGGCTCCCCATCTTGCCCGCTCCCGGATCGGCGGTGAAAGTTCTGATCAAGGCACCGGTTTGCGCATTCACCACGTACATGTATCCCTTGCCGTCGGCATTGTTATAGCCCGAAGTCAGCATCACCACCCAGGTCCCGTCCTTGAGCTTGGTGATTCTGGGGTTGCCGTAGCTGTAGCCCATGGTGCTCTGCGTGAACTCCCACAAGAATTTCGGGTTGGCAGGATCGGTAATGTCCAGCGCGTAATAGCTGCTGCCACCCCGATTCAGCCCCCCCACCAGAATCGTCTTCCATGGGTTACAGGTGGTTGCCGGGAACACCGGCGTGCAGGGCACCGAGATTTCCCCGACCTCGGGCGTGTTGTCCACGAAAAACTGGTGGTTGTCGGCATACTTCCTGTCCGCCAGAGCGTGCAAGTTTGGCAGCACAGGGCGCGGAATATAAGCCCATAGCTCCTGCCCGTTGGCGGCATCAAAGGCGTGCAGCATGCCATCGTTGGAGCCGACATAAACCGCCCCGCTCCGCGTCTTCATCAGAGTCTTGAAATCGCTGTAGCCGGCGTCCACGTAGTTGAACAAGGGGGCCTTAACGTAGCGCGCCTCGGAGGCCACAATGTCGCCCAGCACATGCTCCCGCGTTCTGTAGTAGGTTTTCTCATTGGTACGCTCCCCACGCAGATAGTTCACGAGGGTCGAACCACTGGCATTGGTCTGATTTGCACTGCTCAGGCAATCGGCACCTAATGCGCAGAACTGGGACAGACGACTGCTCAGATAGCTTTGGATGAAGTAGCCATCCAGGCTCGCGCTGACCAGATTCGCCCAGTCGAAAGGTATCAAGGCACTCAAACTGTTGGTGTAAATGGTGCGCGAGGTTTTCGCCACCACCGGGCCAGAGGTCGAAGAGGCTTCATCCTCCTTCAGGATACGCGTGCCTTGTCCATCGACCCCCGTGATCGAGCCATCAAAACTCGCCCCGGAGGTGTAGTCACCCTGGACCAGATAACAGCTACTACCCTGGCGGTACACATTGCCTATGACATAGGCGTTGTTGGCAAGCCAAGGAGTGGTCGCACAATCCACCAAGCGCATAGCCGACCAGTTCTGCGCTGTCAACGTGCCCGCAGTGGTGATCTGCTGACGAACCAATTCGCCGAACCAGGAAACCGACCGGTACGAAGAACTGAACACATAGTTATCACTGGTGCTGACGTTCGGGTTGCTGCTGGCCGCAGCGGCTGCCGTACCCGGGCGGGGCGTGTTCGCTATCTTCGCCAGCAAACTGGTCAGGCTGCTCGTGAGAGAAGAGGGATCCCTGGCGCTGAAATAGGTGCCGCGTCCGTTGACGGCGGCATGCCACAGGTCGTCAATATTGGCATTGCTATTGGCGGCGGGAGTCGGCCAATAACAGGCTCCGCTGCTGAGCCAGGAGCAGATACCGGTGCTGGGCGACGCCGAAGTCTTGTTCTTGACGTCATAGAAGTCACCAATGGTGTCGTTCCAATAATTGGATCCGTCCGTGGGGGCTAAGATCATCTTGCCCTGTGCTCCCAGGCCCAGGGTGAAGGTGGTCATGTGCTGGGTCGTGGCAGGATCCGTAGTCGTACCCGCGACATTGTTTGTGCACAAATCATTGGCGGTGGTGTTTGGCGAAATGATGGGACCGGTGCATGTGCCCGTCGCATCAGCCCCGATTGCGGTCGGGCTACGCAAATCGGTGGCGTAGTAATACGCCGCCACGTCCGCCAGGGTGTCCGACGTGCCACCGCTGGTGATGGCCTGGCACTCCCGCGCCGTCAGCACGGTGAAGGTGGGCCCGGCATCCTGCGCCACCGCGGCACACGCCGAGGTGTTGGCCCAGCTGGTCCATGCGGTGTAACGACAACTCGTGGTGTTCGATTGCGTGCAGGTCGTGGTGGCATTCGTCCAGGTCAGTGTCGTGCCATTGTCGGTGCACTGGACGGCGGTACCGACCGTGTAGGGCGAGGCCGTGCTCCTGGCCACCGCGGTACAGGAACCCACCGGAACAGCCGTGGACCAGGCCGTGTACTGGCATTCAACACCACCCGTGGCCGTGCACGTACTCACGTTGGCCCAGCTACTCATCACTGCCACGGTTCCTGAGCACGCCCTTCGGCTAGCGCCTGAATTATCGACAACGCAGGCCACATTCGTAGCGAGATAAGTCCAGTTGGTCCAAGTCGCGCCGCTATCCGACGAAGTACTGGTCGGGAACTGGCAATCTGTCCTTGTCGGGTTCGACAAACCAACAGTACAGGACGCCACATCAGTCCATGCCGTCCACGTCGCTCCACTGTCGGTCGACGTACGTTGACGATGTAAAGGCGCAGCCTGATTCGACATCGAGCGCGACTGCAGGTCGCTGGTCGACTGGCTGTAGCGCGCACCTGCAGCAGTCTGCAAGGTGCTGGTGCGGGACTGCAGCTGGGCCGTCGCGCCATCCCCGTAGGGTGCGGGTAGTCCCCCGTCCTGGTTGCCCACTGCCGTGATGCCGTCCAGTTTGAAACCTGAACTACCATTCCAGAAACCGTCGGTTGAAAGAATGGTGAAGTTTTGCTGGCAGGAGTATTGCAGCGGGTCCGTCACCGTGACGCCGTTAAAAACAGTCCCGTTCAATTGCCCGCCGTACAGGCGACCGGCGTTCGCCAGGGCCTCCCGCAGCGGCGTGCTGAAGCTGGGACTGGCGTTGATCAGCTTCTGGTACCAGGCGTACTTTTGAGCACCCGTGAACTCGCCCAGATTGACAAAATCGGTCGTGTTGTTGTTGTTGATGGTCATGAAACCCAGACGGAACCTGGATTTACCCGCAGCAATATCTGCAGCGCTGTCGATGGCCGCTAGCGCATTGCTGGAAGCCGTCTTCATCATCTGCATGCGCGTGCGGTAATACGTGAACCAATTGGCGTAATTGGTCATCTCCTCCTTGTAGGTGCAGGTGGTGCCAACGCAATCGCTACGCGAGGAGGCCTTGGTGGTGCTACCGGGATAAGGATAGCTGGTGACACTCGACGTGATCGTGGTGCGCAGATTTTCGCCCGGAACCGCACCTTGACTGAATGCAGCCGTTGAATAGGCCACAGCACCAGTGAACGTCACCACCGGCGAGCTGGATGTCTGCACAGGCGCCGAGATGGTGACGACACCACTGCCGTTGTCGGTGGCGGTGTACCCGACGATTTGACAATTGCCAGAGATCGCGTAAGTGCAGGCATTGATCTGGGCAACAATGAGGTTCGCCAACGTACTGGCCGTTGAGGATGAGGCCGTTGCCGCGGCCATGATCTGCTTCGAATCGACCGTGACCCCACTGATGACACCACTGGCTGCACTTGTAACCGTCACCGTAGCCTTTCTGGGCACGGGCATGCGGACATTGGCAAAGGTACCGCTGTCATATGCAGCCTTGCAATTCGTCAGCGCCGTCGAATCGCACCAACGCACGTAGGCCGGATAGGGATAGGTGGCGGTTGGCGCGGTCGCCGCCTGGCACTCGCGCAGACTCGCGGTCTTGCAGTATTCCCCAGCTATCGAAGTGTAGAAATAAGGCGCCGTCGAGGAACTGGGCGTCAGGTTGGTCGTGCTCGTACTCTGCACACCATACGCATCGTTCTTGACCGAATTCCAGTTGGGAGACGCCGTTGTCGCCGAGACATTGCCCCCGGTGCTGGTATCGACACCCGTCATATTCTTGTAGGTTGTCGTGTCAGTCACGCCGGCACTGTTGACGTTGATTGGCGGCTTGTAAACGATGGCCGGGTTATAGGCCATGCCGTTGAAGCTTGAATTCCGGAAACGGTACTGGATGCTCGAATTGGTGTTGTCTGGCATGAAGTCCCAATCCATACTGCCCGAGTCATCCAGGATGAAAAGCACATTCGGCTTGACATCCGTAGAAGATGTGGCCGCATAGGTGCTCAGGGGCACGGTCGAGATGTCGGTCGCACTCGAAACTGCCGCCACCAGCCCCAGCAAAGCCAGTATCGCCGCCTGGCTGGCGATTTTGGTTGTTCGGTAAATTGCCATGAGAACTTCTCCTTTGCTGGCACCCCATCGGGCACCGGAAACCTTGAGCCTGGTCATCGATGAATTTCTACTCGTGCCTGTCACTACATGGACACGACAGCCTGCACATAGCTGACGGTATTTCTGGGACCATCGACCCGGACCGTGATGCGGTAGTACACACCTGACGAGGCATTCAGTTGCTTATCACCCGCTTCTTCGCTGTTACCGGAGGCCGCCTTCACGGTCGGCGAACCTACACAAGAGGCGCCCGACGTCACGGATCCGGCATTGGCGCACATGCGGTCGATGACGTAGGACACCGTGTTGCCAGCTGCATCCACCTGGGTCGCCTTCACCGCACGGACAGCCAAGGTGTTGACCCAATAATCGTTCCATGTCTGCGGTGGATTGGCCGTCAGATTAGGTGCGACATTAAGTCCGCCAGCCGCGTAACCATTGGTCGAATCGTCGATTTCCAGCGTTGTACCCACCGCATTGGCGGTCAGCCAGGTTGAAGCCAATTCAATACCGGTGTCTCCTGAATGGGTTGCTGCCTGCTGGAAGGAGAGATTGCCTGCGATCAAATTGGTCGTATCGACCGATCGCACCATGGAAATAGCCGCCATGGTCATGGCCACCAAAACGATCAGCATGATGACCAGCACCACACCCGACTGCGTGCGATGGCCCGCGGCCACGCCATGACGATGAATTGAGCGATTCAGCATCCCGTGGGCCTCCCCATCCAGTTCACGTTGCGCAGTGGAATCAGGGCCTGGAATGTCTTGTACCGATAGTATTTCCATTCTTCATCTGCCGTGGTATTCGGCCCCAAGGCTCCGGTGCTCGCAACCAGCGGCGCCACAGCATCCTGGTCCCACACGGGCATATTGGCATCGGCCGCGCTCACACCATCCAAGGTTGTGGTGGTGACCAAATTCTTGTCCCGCTCCGCGTTTCTGGCCACCATGACCAGGCTGACGGCCTTGACCTTGGCCCAGAGGCAGGCCGTGGTGGGCTGCGTCTGATTGCTTGTACTTGAGCTCCCGTCCCAGGCCACGCTCGTATCGTTCCAGTAGGTTGCGCGCATGCTCACGATGTTGTTGGCGATGGGCACCCAGACAGTTGTCAAGTTTGCGTTCGCGGCCAGGCTGCAGTCATGGACTGTGAAATCGCAGGCTGTCAGATTGCCATTGCGCACCGCGTAGGCAAGGATCGTTGGCCCATTGCTGGGATTGGTACTGGAAGGCGTGACATTGACGCCATTCGGCCCCTTGCCCAGGTTGAACATGGCAACGCCAGCACCGCCCGTTACCAGCGTGACTGACGTGGCATCCACCGCGGCCACCCGATCTATATTCAAGACCGTGGCGCCACAGGTGTCAGGAGCGGTGCCCAAAGCCAGGATGACGCGGTCGCCAATGGCAAACGAGCCCGGCATCTGCATGGTGTAGACCAGTGCCGCAGAATCGATGATGGGATTGCCCTGCGGCTGACCGTTGCCATTGCCATACACCACCAGCAAGGTGTCGGTATTGGCGTCGCCCGCCGGCAGAAGCAGTGATTTCACTCCCGCTTTGGTGCCTACGGGGTTGATGGTGACCGGCGCCAGGGTGATGGACTTATCGATAGCCGTGCCTGCTGCCGGCGTCCATGACACCAGGCAGTTATACAAGCCGATGGAGTCCAGGCCATAACCCGCCTTCTGAATATGACTCTGGAGCTGGTAAAAAGTCATGACGCCGTTGCTCTGCGCATCCGCATTGCCGCTGGCCGTACGACCACGCGCCTCGGACCCGAAAAACACCTGCATGACAACAAGGGTCGCGATCAAACCGATGACCATGGCCACCAGGATCTCCACCAGGCTAAAACCCGCCGCGTGACGCGATGTGACCGACCGAGAGCGTGTCAATTGATCATCCCCTATTTGATTTGAGCAACCGCAACGTATCGGTTGTGCACGGCGCCAGTCGGCGCACCCGGGGGCAACCAAAAGATCTCCACCGTGGCAATGCCTGCGTTGTCCACCTTCACCAGGGGCGGCTTGCTCGCCACACCCGGCAGGGCTCCCGTTACCTTGTTTTTCCAGGTCACGTAAGCCGGCTTGGTCGTATTGAAATTGTTCTGCAGGGTTGCAGCTGTTCTGTCACCCACCCACATCGTCGCAAAGAGCTGGTTCGCCAGAAAACTTGCATCCGACCTGTACTTGGCATCCGAGATCTGCGACACAGAGGCCGCCTGGAGGCTCACGATGCCTAAGACACCGAGGGCAAAAATCAGTATCGCAATCATGACCTCGATCAGCATCACGCCCGATTGCGATACCGGCGTGCGCTTGAGTGAAAACGATGGCAACTTCATATCAGCAAGCCTGCGGAGCGGTTGGATTGGAGATCGTTGTCTTGGGGTCGCACATGCGAATCTGCCCACCCGGGGTCACGACCACGCGCAAACACCGCATGCTGCCACCCGCATCCTCGCAAGTCCCCAGCGGATTGCTCACATTGATCGTGGCGTTGGCGCCCGCGGCCAGTGACGATGCCCGGCCATAACCGTTGAAGGTCAGATTGGCAGCGGTCGTCGCAACGCCGACAGAACCCTCACCCGAAGAGCGGGTCTGAATCGACGCCGGGCAATCCACCCCCGTGACCGTCGTGCAGCCCACAACCCAGCCCCCCGCCGCATCCAGGGCAAAACTGATGTTCGTGTTGCGCCTGACCGCCTCTGATTTGGCAACGTTCAGGCCATCCTGAACAGCACTCGCCGCCGTGCGGATTTTTCTGTTCTGGATAAAAGCACTGAAGCTGGGCGCTCCTGCGGCCAGTAGCATGGCCAGCAGGGCTATGGCGACCATCAGCTCGATCAGAGTAAAACCGGCTTGACGAGGCCTTAACTGCACACGCCCCCCTTTCTGACCGTCCAGCATGTATTGGGGCTTGGCAAGGCCCAACCGGCAGGAACGCTCACCGTTGTCCTGTTATTGCTCTGGTCAATGTTGTAGGCGAAACCGGCCATTGTTCCCACGCCTGTCGCCTGCAGAACGTAGCCGTTTGCCGAACCAGGCGTCGTGCAGGCGAAAGCGAAGTACTTGCTAGCCGTCGTATTGTTATTGCAATCGGGCGCGTTGACGTAGGTTTTATTGTCCTGATAGAACTGCTCCAGCCGGACCCGCATCACCGCCAGATTGGACGTGGCGTCCGGAATTTTTCCACGCGTTACGTAATCGTTGTAAGAAGGCAATGCGACAGCAGCCAAAATCCCGATGATGGCCACCACAATGAGCACCTCGATCAAGGTAAAGCCCTTGTGGCGACGCGCCAGAGTGCGGTGACTTACTCGCCCGACAAGGATAGAGAGAGAGAGCATCGAGAATCTCCAGCAGAATTGAGCCAAACTGTTCCATGCCACCCGTTGCCGACAGCTAATGGACGGTCGTGCAAAGAGACTTACGGACCATAATAGGCGGCCGACACCCCAAGCCACCCAGCGGAGTGACGAATGGCGGTTCTGAGTCGCTGAACGGCCTGGGGTTGGAGTTGGTCGGCATGCCGTTTTCCCACCGAACAACGAAAACCATGGTTCTCCCAGCCCGGGCAGCCTATTGATCAACTGATGCCATGACACCGTACCCTCAAGCCATGGCTACGGCAATTGACCTCGCCGCGCAAGGCCTGCGCCTGACCTCCCCCAACCCCCGCGTGGGCTGCGTCATCGTCGCGCCAGACGGTCGGGTTCTGGGTCAGGGCCACACCCAGCGCGCTGGCGGCCCGCATGCGGAAATCATGGCACTGAGCGACGCCGCCGCGCTGGGCCATTCCGTCCGCGGCGCCACCGCCTACGTCACCCTGGAGCCCTGCGCCCACCAGGGCCGCACCGGGCCCTGCTGCGACGCTCTGGTGGCGGCCGGCATCGCCAAGGTGGTCGCCTCGCTGCAGGACCCCAACCCCAAGGTGGCCGGCCAGGGTTTTGCCCGCCTGCGCGCCGCCGGCATCGCGGTCGAGATCGGCCCGGGCGAAGCCGAAGCACGCGAACTCAACATCGGCTTCTTCAGCCGCATGGTCCGCAAGACCCCCTGGGTGCGCATGAAAATCGCCGCCTCGCTGGACGGCCAGACCGCGCTGGAAAACGGCGCCAGCCAGTGGATCACCTCGGAACCCGCCCGCGCCGACGGCCATGCCTGGCGGGCCCGGGCCTGCGCCGTGCTGACCGGCATCGGCACCGTGCTGGAGGACGACCCGCGTCTGGATGTGCGTCTGGTCGAAACCCCGCGCCAACCCCATCTGGTGGTGGTAGACAGCCGACTGGACACACCGCTGGACGCAAAGCTCTTCCTTCCCGGGCGCCAGCACTATATCTATGCAGCCACGCCGAACGCAGCCAGAAAAGCAGCCCTGCAAGCCCTGGGCGCCACGGTGATCCATTGCCCCGGCCCGGGCGGCAAGGTCGATCTGGCCGCCATGCTGCGGGATCTGGCCCTGCGCGAGATCAACGAACTGCATGTGGAAGCCGGCCACAAACTCAACGGCTCCCTGGTCCGCGAGGGCCTGGTGGACGAATTCCTGGTCTATCTGGCGCCCAAGCTGCTGGGTGCCGGCCGCGGCATGGCGAATATCGGCCCTTTGACCGAGCTCTCTCAGGCCGTGCCCCTGGAATACCGCGAAACCGCCCTGGTCGGGCCCGATCTGCGGGTTCTCGCAAGAATTCCCGGGCGCGACAATTTCTGACCGTTTCCCTGCGAAAATAGCGGGATGTTCACCGGCATCATCACCGGCGTGGGGCGTATCGTCGCCAGCCACGACCTCGGAAGCTCTTTGCAGCACGGCAAGCGCCTCGCGATTGCCTGTCCGTCCGGCTACCTGGACGACGTCGGTCTGGGTGACAGCATCGCCCTCAACGGCGCCTGCATGACGGTCACCAGCTTCGACCTCCCCCAGCAGCAGTTCACCATCGACATCTCGGCCGAATCCCTGGCCAAAACCACCGGTCTCGCCCTGGACGCCCGGGTCAACCTCGAAAAAGCCCTGCGCGCGGGCGACCGCCTGGGAGGCCACATCGTTTCGGGCCATGTGGACGGCGTGGGCACAGTCAGCCACTTCGCCCAGGTCGGTGAAAGCTGGGAGTTGCGCATCCAGGTCCCGATCGAGCTGGCCCGCTATCTGGCCTACAAGGGCTCCATCACCGTCAACGGCGTGAGCCTGACGGTCAACCGCGTGGCCGACAACAACGCGGGTTGCGAGATCAGCATCAACCTCATTCCCCACACGGTGCAGAACACCGGCCTGGGCGCGCTCAAAGCGGGCTCGGGCGTGAACCTCGAAATCGATACCGTGGCCCGCTACGTCGAGCGCATGCTCGCCGCCGGCGCCACCCCGCAGAAAGCATCCGCATGAGCAACAAAGCACCCGTGGCGATCTCGCCCGTTGAAGACATCGTGGCCGAGATGCGCGCCGGCCGCATGGTCATCCTCGTGGACGAGGAAGACCGCGAAAACGAAGGTGACCTCGTGCTGGCCGCTGACCACGTCACGGCCGACGCCATCAACTTCATGGCCCGCTTCGGCCGCGGCCTGATCTGCCTCACCCTCACGCGACAGCGCTGCGAATACCTGCGCCTGCCACCCATGGCCGCGCGCAACGGCACGGTCTACAGCACGGCCTTCACGGTGTCCATCGAAGCGGCCACGGGTGTCACCACCGGCATCTCGGCCGCCGACCGCGCGCGCACCGTGCAGGCCGCTGTCGCCCCGACCGCCAAACCCGAAGACCTCGTGCAACCCGGCCACATCTTCCCGTTGCAGGCCGTGGACGGCGGCGTCCTCATGCGCGCCGGCCACACCGAAGCCGGTTGCGACCTGTCGGCCATGGCCGGCTGCTCCCCGGCCGCCGTGATCTGCGAGATCATGAAGGACGACGGCACCATGGCCCGCCTGCCCGACCTGCAGGCCTTTGCCGCCGAGCACGGCCTCAAGATCGGCACCATCGCCGACCTGATCGAACACCGCAGCCGCCATGAATCGCTGATCGAAAAGATCGGCAGCCGTCCCATCAAGACCTCCCACGGCGACTTCAGCGCCCACGCCTACCGCGACAAACCCAGCCAGGGCCTGCACCTGGCCCTGGTGCGCGGCCAGTGGGGCGCGCAGGACACGGTGCTGGCCCGCGTGCACGAGCCGCTCTCGGTGCTGGACGCGCTCGAAGTCGGCCGCGCCATGCACTCCTGGAGCCTGGACGCCTGCCTCTCGCGCATCGCATCGGAAGGCCGCGGCGTGGTGGTGCTGCTCAACTGCGGCGAAAGCGCCGGGCAGTTGCTGGCCCAGTTCGAAGGCACGGCACGCGCCAGCCATGCGCCCGAGCGCGGCCGCATGGACCTGCGCACCTACGGCGTCGGCGCGCAGATCCTGCGCGACTGCGGCGTGCACAAGATGAACCTCATGGGCAACCCGCGCCGGCTGCCCAGCATGGTCGGCTACGGACTCGAAGTCACTGGCTACACCCAGAAATAAACCCAAGGAAACCACCATGTTTGGCGCTGACAAAGGCAATCTCCAACCCACCGACGCAAAGCTGGACGGCCGCAAGCTGGCCATTGCGATCGTGCAGGCCCGCTTCAACGAATCGGTGACCAATGCCCTGGCGCAGGCCTGCCGCACCGAGCTGGCCGCGCTGGGGGTCCAGACCAAAAACATCGACCACGTCATGGTGCCCGGCGCGCTGGAAGTGCCGCTGACCCTGCAGGCCCTGGCCGAGAAGAACAGCTACGACGCGCTGATCGCCCTGGGCTGCATCATCCGCGGCGAGACCTATCACTTCGAACTCGTGGCCAACGAGTCCGGCGCCGGCGTGACCCGTGTCGCGCTGGACTACCAGCTCCCCATCGCCAACGCCATCCTGACCGTGGAAAACATGGAGCAAGCCATTGCACGCCAGACCGACAAGGGCCGCGACGCCGCCCGCGTGGCCGTGGAAATGGCCAACCTGATGGACGACGTGCAATGAGCACCGCCGCCGCCCCGCGCAAATCGGCCGCCAAGTCCGGCCGCAGCCGCTCACGCGAGTTCGCGCTGCAGGCCCTCTACCAGCACCTGGTCGGCCGCAACGAGACCAGCGCCATCGACACCTTCACCCGCGACCTCTCGGGTTTCTCCAAGGCCGACGCCGCCCATTACGACGCCCTGCTGCACGGCTGCGTGGAGCAGGCCGACGAGCTGGACCGCCTCATCACCCCCCTGCTGGACCGCAAGCTGACCGAGCTCTCGCCCATCGAGCATGCCGTGATGTGGATCGGCGCCTACGAAATGCAGCACTGCCTGGACGTGCCCTGGCGCGTGATCCTCAACGAATGCATCGAGCTGGCCAAGTCCTTCGGCGGCACCGATGGCCACAAGTACGTCAACGGCGTGCTCAACGGCCTGGCGCCTGCACTGCGCGCCGCTGAAGTGGCGGCCGACCGCTCCAGCGGCAAGGCCAGGTGAATCATTCGCCCGCACCTTGCCCCTCACCCCAGCCCTCTCCCCGGCGGGGCGAGGGAGCCTCTTCATTCCCTCGCCCTCTGGGAGAGGGTTAGGGTGAGGCTTGCTCGCCCATGAAAATCTCCTCCCGAGCACAGAAGATCGAACCCTTCTACGTGATGGAGGTGGCCAAGGCCGCCTCGGCCCTGGCGCGCGAAGCGGCGCAGGGCATCGCGCCCATGATCTTCCTGAACATCGGCGAGCCGGATTTCACGGCCCCGCCGCTGGTGCAGGAGGCGGCCGAACGCGCCGTGCGCGCCGGCCGCAGCCAGTACACCGACGCCACCGGCCTGCCCGCCCTGCGCGAACGCATCAGCGGCTGGTATGCGCAACGCTATGGCCTGAACGTCCCCGCGAGCCGTATCGTCGTCACGGCCGGCGCCTCGGCCGCCCTGCAACTGGCCTGCCTGGCGCTGATCGAGGCCGGCGACGAGATCCTGATGCCGGACCCGAGCTACCCCTGCAACCGGCACTTCGTCAGCGCTGCCGAGGGCACGGCACGGCTCATTCCTGCCGGTCCCGCAGAACGCTTCCAGCTCAGCGCCGGGCAGGTGCGCGCCGCCTGGGGGCCGCAGACCCGTGGCGTGCTGCTGGCCTCGCCCTCCAATCCCACGGGCACCTCGATCGATCCGGCCGAACTGCGCCGCATCCATGAAGTGGTGAAAGAACACGGCGGCATCACCCTGGTCGACGAGATCTACCTGGGCCTGAGCTACGACGAACGCTACGGCCACAGCGCGCTGGCCATCGACGACCACATCATCTCGATCAACAGCTTCAGCAAATACTTCAGCATGACCGGCTGGCGCCTGGGCTGGCTGGTGCTGCCGGAAGAACTGGTGCCCGTGGTCGAGCGCCTGGCCCAGAACCTCTACATCTGCCCCAGCACCATCGCCCAGCACGCCGCCCTGGCCTGCTTCGAGCCCGACAGCCTGGCCGAATACGAACGCCGCCGCGCCGAGTTCAAGGCCCGGCGCGACTTCTTCATCCCGGCCCTCAACGAGCTGGGCCTGAAGGTGCCCGTGATGCCCGACGGGGCTTTCTACGCCTGGGCCGACTGCACGCAGGCCTGCCACAAACTCGGCAAAAAATTGGGGAGTGCCGCCAGCGTCATGGGCAGCTGGGAGCTGAGCTTCGCCCTCATGCAAGAGGCCCATGTAGCCGTTACACCCGGGCGCGACTTCGGCACGGCCGAGACGCAGCACTACATCCGCTTCTCCACCGCCAGCGCCCTGCCCCAGTTGCAGGCCGCGGTGGAGCGACTACGCACACTACTGAGATGAATCACCAGATCGATGTTTCGTCCAGCACCGCTCAGGCTGAGCCTGTCGAAGCCCAACGACCGCCTCAGGGCGAACGGATATTCAGCCTGCCGATCCGCGTCTACTGGGAAGACACCGATACGAGCGTGTTGTAGGCATGGATATGCGAATGGCGTGATGTTACGCTATGGACTTTTCCATGATTTACGAGCTCCATGCTAGACACCTCTATCCGTAGCCTAAATATTGAGCTCAAGGTCCGAGACTACGAATGCGACATGGGTCATGTCGTCAACAACGCGGTCTATCTCAACTACCTTGAACATGCTCGACATGAGCTGCTTGGTAGCATGGATATCCGATTTGGCGACCTAGCCAAGCGCGGCATCTTCTTGGTTGTCACCCGCATTGAGGCTGACTTCAAGGCCCCTCTAACCAGCGGGGACACCTTCATCGTTCGCACAGAGCTTCAGAGGAAAGGGCGCCTGCGCCTTCAATTCACCCAGGAGATCCAGCGTTCAACCGATGGGCAAGTCATGTTGAGCGCTTTGGTCACGGGCACAGCTCTAAATGCTCGCGGGCGTCCTGAGATACCAGTTGAGCTAGAAGGCGTTCTTGGGCCTTTGATTCCATGAACGTTGCCGGACAAACGGAGCATGGGCAATGCATGCTCGACGTTGCTCTAGTACCGTAAATGCCCGCTCTGATGACAGACCGAAGTACCTCACCAGCTGCCCTTGCACAACGCTTCAAAATTGGAAAATTCACTCTCTACGAGTTCGTTCGTTCAGGTGTGATCAGCTAATGGCCTCTCTAGAACATATTCATTACACCCCCCATCGAATTATCGTGAACGAGGTTGGTGATCTGCGGCGTGAGGCAGATCGATCGCTTCGCCCCATCCGGGGACTGCCTCAAATCGTTTGGGCTGACGGGGCGAGTTGGAGGGAGGCGAATCTCTGGGCATTCATTCGAGCAACCAATGGCGTAACGAACATCAAGACGGTACGTTCGAACCTCAGCCATCTCCACAAGTACGCTCAGTGGCTTGAAGACCAAGAGTTGGATTGGCGCCACTTTCCGATGCTGGAGCGAGACCGTGTGCTCGTCCGCTGGCGCAAGCACTTGATCGACCAGAGGGACACGCTAGGCTTGTTGTTACCATCAACAGCGACCCATCGCATGAACGCCACGATTCACTTTTACCGATTTATCCAAGTGTACGGGCTCATCAGTCGTGAAATGCCCATGTGGAAGGAGCGCCAAGTAGTCCTTCGGTTTTCCAATTCGGTAGGCTTTGAGCGAACCATGGTCAGGCAAAGTACCGACTTAGCGATTCCAAACCGTGCTCAGCACGGGCTCAAGTTGGAAAATGGTTTGACACCGCTTACAGATGAGTACCGACAGGAGTTGCTGACCTTCACCGGGCGGGCGGGCAACGTTAGTCAAGAAATTGATTTGATGCTCAAATTGGGATTCTTCTCTGGCGCCCGAGTTGAGACAATCGCCGACCTCAAGCGCGGCACGCTGGACAACGCCGTGTCAGATCCTAAGGAGCCAGGACTGTTTTACCTGTCCGTAGGCCCAGGGCATCGCCCCCATGTCACTACCAAGTTCAACGTATCTGGCCAAATCGTTATACCTGCCGCATTGCTAGAAGAACTGCGCCACTATGTGGCTGGTGTGCGCCGACTTAAACGCGAGGCCCTGGCAGCTCCTGAGGACAAGGAACTGGTGTTCCTGACCCGTTATGGGCGTCGCTATGCAGACCGAGACTCTGGCTCGGGCACCGCAATAGGCCGGGCCATGGTGGATTTGCGGCGCAAGGCCGCGACGGCCGGTCTGACGTTTGCCAAGCATTTTCACTTTCACATGACACGGGCCACCTTTGGAACCTCGTTGACCTCGCTGTTGCTGTCCAAAGCGGGCGCGACCGAGAAGGAAGTGATCGGTCTTGTCAGTGCCCTTATGCTGCATAAAGACGTAAGCACAACCCTCAAGTACATCAAGTTCGTCCAGCAGGAACCCATGAAGGCAGAGGTCGCCAACGCGTATAGCGACGCTTTCCTCGGACTAAGTAAACGCGGGCGAAATGGCCATGCTTGATGTGCATGTACCCGACCTAAAATTTCCCGGCGTGACATTTGGGCCACATGAAACACCCTGGGACTTGCTGCCGTGGCTCTACAAAGGCGGGGCGGAGGTGCGCGCGAATGACGTAGCTCCGTTAATAGAGGCAGGCAAGCTGGGGCGCCCCTTGCTTGAGCGCATCGAGTTGGTTCGGTTGCTTCGTGAAAGTCTGTTGAACTATCTAGAGGGCGGCGGTCGAAGGGCGACTGTCCTGTCCTGCCTTAATAAACTGAAGCTGTTTTTTCAATGGGCTGATGAAACCACCGGCTCAAATTTAAGCCTTGCAACCGCTGAGCAAAACTATCGACATTGGTGCGACGCGCTCTTGCACCGAGTTCGCGTCGTTCGTAATCTCAAAGAAATATCCGCCCATCAGTACGGTTCCAGAGTCGGCTGGGCCTTGGACAAGGTTTTGGAGCGAAGCAGCCCCCTCCTCAAGACCACCCGACTCATAAAGCCAAAGGCGCCCCCTCGGGCTGTCAGCCCCAAGGCCGACAAGCAGAACCTTGAGGAGACCTTCGCATTTGGGCACTTCTTGCTGGACTTATCCGACGCTCTCTCGGTCGATGCCATTTGGGGGCCACTGCCGCTGCAGATCCGGCTGCGCAACGGCAATACCATCGAAGAGTGGTCCGGTCTCAAGCGCTCCAATACACTGAAGCCGCCAAAATGGCCATCCAAAGCTAAGCGTGCGGCACAGAATCGGGCTGCTTGGCAAGGTGAAAAGTCGTATCGGACACGCTATTCGCTCATCAATTTGCGCATCATGGCAGAGATGCTCATGCTAATGGGGCAGCCGGCTGTAAACCTCGCCCAAGCCCATCAACTGCGTATGGACCAACTGCGTGCGGACGAGTGGCGCTACAAGTCTTGCGATCATGGCTACGAAATCCGTACTTACAAGCACCGCCGCTGGGGCCCGGTGATCTTCAAGATCTACGGAGGATACCGCGCAGTTTTTGAGCGTTTCCTTCAGTGGCGCAAAGCCATCTTCCCAGGCGACCCCGACGGGCTGCTGTTCCCTTTACTCGGCAAAGGCGGCACCCCAGCGCGACGCCGATTGGACGAACCGCCGGCGTTTACCTCGATCAATGATGCATGCAAGCGCGCCGGGGTCAAATACATAGGCCCCCAGGCGCTGCGCAACACCAATGTCAACTGGATGTTGCGCCGAACCGGCGACCCCGACCTCACCGCCGATGAGAAGCAGCATGACAAACGGACACTGCTGGGTGTGTATGAGAAGCCAAGCCTGCAGCGGGCCATGATACAAACGCAGGTGTTTTGGGCGAAGTATGACCCGGCCCTTGCTCCACTTGGCCCCGGCTCCTGCGCGGGCAAGGCCGCTGAGCCAGTGGCAGATATGCCACCCACCGCAACCCAGCCTGACTGTACGACGCCCGCTGGATGCCTGTTTTGCGTCCACCAGCGCGATATTGATAGCCTCGACCATGTGTGGTCCCTAGCGAGTTTTCGCCTGCTCAAGTCTTTTGAACTGGGCGCTCAGGGCCATGCGGAGTCAAAGAACCCGTCCCAACACCCATCAGATCTTGCTATCGAGCGAATCACGGCCAAGCTGGACTTCATTCAAGCAAGCACCCCTGAACGCGCCGAATGGGTAAAGGAAGCCCTGCTTCGGCTGGAAGAGGGGCGTTATCACCCGGCCTGGGCCGACTTCATCGAGAGCCTGTAATTGCGATCATTTGATTCCAATCGGAAACCATCATGAACCTTGACCTGCTGGGCTTGCAGATTGTCAGCCCCACGGTACATCCGCAAGCCAACAATTTTCGCCCTCCGAGCTGGCCTCCGCCACCAGACTGGGCCCCCATACTAGATGCCCAGGGTAAACCGGTTTGCCTGTACAGCGACTCCATCTGGCCGCTGGATGTGTGGGCAGGCAAGCCGTGCAAACTGAATTTTGGGGATGGTAAAACGAACCGAGGTGCATCCATTGACACCCAAAATGCCGACCTCTTGCGCCATTGCACGACCTGGTTCATGGCTGGCCCGCGTGGTTGCCGCACGCCCGGATCGCTTCAAGACAAATTCCATACCATCAAACCTCTATTTGTCGTCTGCAGCCAAGAAGGCATCTTGGCAAGCAACCTGATGCGTTTTGAAGCGGTGATCGACAAGGTAGCTGCAAAGGTGCCTCCCTCGAATTTCTACAAGATCATCTCCATCCTTCACGACCTGCTGGGCGTCAGAGAACACCTGGGCTTTTGCTTGCTCAACCGAGACGGCCTAGCTCGACTTGCCAAGATGAAACCCGGCCACGAGAAGGAACAAACGCCTTACATCCCCTCGCGCATCTGGGTCTATCAGCTCAACAGGCTGCGGGAGTGCCTGCAGGCCTATACCAAGCACCGCGAGCGCATTGAGGACTGCTTTCGGTTTTGTGTGGAGGCTTATGCCCATAACCGCAGCGCACGAAAGTCCGCTCTGACTGAGCGAGCTGATAAATATAGTACGCCGTTCCGAATCAAGAAATCCACCGGTTCTTTCACATACCTTGGCCCGTTTAAACTGACAGCCGACCGCTTCGGAATCACAGAACTGTTGGAGGAATGGATAGGGCCGTTCGCTGGTGAGGTTGGTGAAAATCAGATAAAAAAGCTTTCGCAGTACCTTGATCTTGTGTCAAAAGCCGGCCTTGCCCACTTGATCAACTTCTCGCTTATGCGCATCGAAGAGGGCTACAGCTTGCGCTCAGACTGCCTCTTGCTTGAACATGACGAGAAGTTTGGTGACATTCCCATGCTGGTTGGAGAAACGACCAAGACAGACTCCGACTCGGATGCACGTTGGCCTGTGTCAAAGAGTGCAACACTCGCGATCAACGTCATGAAGCACATCTCTGCCCTGCGCATGCACTGTGCTCGAGGGCGTGGTGGCCTGGGCATCACCAAAGAAGACGAAGCGAATCCCTACTTGATCTCTTACCAATACGAACCTTGGAGCAGAGGCAATTCCAAGCCCTATCGGACGAGGCCACAGGCTTGGGATTACCAACAGGTGCTTACCGCTTACCCACTGCTTCTGGACAGTGCGCAAATCACCATTACTGCAGAGGATCTTCGGATTGCACGGATGATCACGCCGACCTTGGACGAAGAGACTTTCAAAATCGGGACGGTGTGGCCCTTCGCTTGGCATCAGTTGCGCCGCACCGGGGCAGTCAACATGCAGAGTTCGGGACTGGTGGATGACCCATCGCTTCAAGTACAACTTAAGCACCAAACTCGCGTGATGACGCTCTACTACGGCCGCAATAGCGCCCGTCTGGCACTCAATGAAGAGACGCGCGCGCTCTATCTCAAAGCTATGTACGAGGATCAGGCGCGTGCCTTGAGCACAATATCAGGCACCCAGTTTGTAAGCCCGTTGGGCGAAGCACGAAAGGCCTCCATCGTGAACTTAATCAACGAGAAGGATGCCGCTGCTCTTATCAAGGTGATTAAGCGAGGTGATATCAGTGCTCGCAAAATCCGAGCGGGCTTTTGCTTCAATGCACGCCCCTGCCCCTATGGCGGTATTGAATCCATCACGCATTGCCTTGGTGGGGATAACGGCAAGGGCTGCCCCGACTTGCTGCTGGACGTGACAAAAACTGACAACATCAAGCGATATGAGAAGGCCGTTGACGCTCAACTGGCAGTGGTTCACCCTGATTCCCCACGCTGCCACGCCCTACAAGGCGAGAAGCTGTCTATCGAGAAATACTATGCCCACGTACAAGCCCAAAACTGCTGAGACCAAATTCAGAGAGGCTTTTGAACGCCTGAAAGCCGGGCGGCCCCAGGTCTTGCCTGCAGGCGCCCTGGTGAGCCAAAACAACGTCGCCAGGGAAGCCGGCTGCGACCCTTCAGCATTGCGCAAATCGCGATTCCCTAATCTCATCGAAGATATCCAGGCCTATCTCGCCACGCAAGGACATGAACGCCCGACTTCTGAGCGCCAACGCCTTCTCAAAGCCCGCCAAGCCTCACGGAGCAAAACCGAGACAATTGCCAGCCTCAAGGTAGAACGCGACGACGCGGTCTCACGGCTGGTCGAGGCAGATGAAATGATCATAAACCTCACCTTACGCGTGAGAGACTTGGTGGCACAGCTAGAAGACATGCAGCCACGCGCCCGCATTCTGCCCATGACCGCTGCCAAGCCAAAAGCCATTCACGGTATCCCGGAAAACGGCCATCGTCGACCTGAATAATTCAGCCCGTTTCACTTGCCCCGTTGCTATGGTGTGTATCCCGATACGAAGCTCGATGCCGCTTATGTACAGAAATACACGCCTGTGATGCTTTTCCAATTGGCAGAGGCGGGGGCGCACTTGGCACAAATACTGAACAGTATTCTGAAGCCGCATTGAATAGGTAAAGGTAAGACCGTGTTGCAGCGATTGCAGTCTGTCACTTTGGAATTCTGACCGTCCGGTTACGACCATGAAGTGGTCATTTCGGTAGCACGAGTGAGTAGCCTTAATCTTTCTCTAGCGATACACCAGACCAGTCTGACGCAGACGAATCGCCATCGTGGTAGGTGAAACTTGGAAGAGGTCGTTAAGGGCGCTGAACTGGTGACCGTTAAAGCGCTTGGCTTGCGCGACCACTCGCTCAAAAGCAAGCGAGGGGTAGGGGGAGTTCATCAAGGACGTATAGCTGGCCCCAAGCAATTCCCATGCAATGGTGTCTGTCAGCTTCAAATCCTTGACGCCGAAGCTCGCATTAAAAGCGAGGCGAAGCTGCTTCTCAGGCACGAGGAAGCAGCCAGCGAAGTGGTTCGCTTGACGTTCCTTCTGATCGGTGGGCTCACGCGGCTCGGTCAGGCCATGCATCGGTTGCTCCCGATGATGGTGAAGACCCGGATGCATGAGCAAGTGCCCAACTTCATGGGCGAGAGTGAAGAGCTTCGTACGTGGCTTTTGCTCAGAAGAGACCGCAATCAGCTTCGCCGGGCGATTTATGAACCCGCCTAACTGGAATCCTTGTCGCGTTGTCTCGCTGCTCAGCCACCCTTCTTGAACTTCAAAGTCTAGATATTTGGCGGCAACCCAAGGGTCACAGACGTCCAGGGGCGTAACTTTTTCACCAGGCCAAAGGGCGCACTGTCGATCCCACAGCTCAAGTTGCAACGTCCGCGCCGTTTGCTCGGGGTCGATGCGATATACGCTGCTGTTCATGCTAACAATGTAGCGGAAACCACAGAAATACGCTACATGTAGTGTGTTTTGACCGATTTCTCACTACCTATAGTGTTTCTGAATTGCTGCCGCGCATCCATTTTTACTTAAAAGTACACCATTACACCATGTGTAATGGTGTACTTGACATGTTTGCCATTTCACCTTAGACTCGCTGTCCATGGAAGTTGAGTTCGACGATGACGACCTAGATCGTCTGGAGACCGACGCGCGGTTTACTGCCGGGCACTCGCAGGAGATCGTGCGCGCCTTTCGGAAGCGGATGCAGCAGATTCGAGCCTTTAGGGATGAGCGCGATTTTCTGGCTGTGAGGTCGTTGTACTTTGAAAAACTCAAGGGGAACAGAGAAGGACAACATTCGATACGTCTGAACTTGCAATGGCGACTGATATTGGAGATTCGAGGTGACCACCCCTGCAAGATCATCGGGATTGTTGAAATTGTTGACTATCACTAGAAATTGGAGAGACCATGAACACACGCGTGCCTGCTGAAATATTTCCGCCTGGAGAGTTCCTGCGGGAGGAGCTGGAAGCGCGGGAGTGGAGCCAGCAGGAGCTGGCAGATATTCTTGACCGGCCGCCCCGCCTTATTAGCGAGCTCATTGCTGGAAAGCGCGCCATCACACCCGAAACAGCCACGGGCTTGGCAGGCGCCTTTGGCACATCGCCGGACTATTGGATGAACCTGGAAAGCCAATATCAGCTTTCCAAAGTCAAGCTATCCAACGATAACGTTGCACGCAAGGCTCGGCTGTACGACAAGTTCCCTGTGCGGGAAATGCTTCGCCGCGGGTGGGTTCGGGCGAGCGAAAACATGGATGTCTTGGAGCAGCGCTTTTGCGCTTTCTTTTCTATCCCGGACATGTCGGCAGAGCCTGTGCTCTGCCACAGCGCGAAGAAGACCTATGCGACCTTAGATGCCACTCCGCTGCAGTTGGCTTGGCTATTCCGTGTAAAGGCCATGGCGAGCCAACAGGTGGTGCAGGCCTACTCACGAGCCAAACTCTTGGCAGCACTGGACAAGCTCAAGGCGTTAACCCTCTCGCCTGAGGAGGTTCGCCATGTGCCTCGCATTCTTGCAGAGGCGGGTGTTCGACTTGCACTGGTGGAGCCCATGGCTGGCTCAAAGATGGACGGTGCTTGCTTTTGGCTTGAGGATGACAAGCCGGTTATTGGTATGACGCTGCGCTTTGACCGGATTGATAACTTCTGGTTCGTTTTGAGGCACGAGATTGAGCACGTGCTGCGAGAGGATGGGAAGGCCAATAGCCAAGCTGTCATTGACACAGATGTTGGGGAGGACAACGCAGAGCTGCCTGAATGTGAACGGTTAGCCAACGCAGCGGGGGCGGAGTTCTGCGTGTCTTCCGCTGAAATTGAGAATTTCATCGCCCGTGTGCAGCCGTATTTCTCCGAGGAGAAGGTACTTCGCTTTGCACAGCGGATCAACGTGCATCCGGGATTAGTGGTCGGGCAGCTCCAGCGCAAGCTGGGTCGCCATGACTTCTTGCGCAAGTATCAAGTCAAGGTACGAGCTTTGGTGCTGCCGTCGGCCGACACCGATGGCTGGGGTTCGTTCTCCGAGTAATCACAACATTCCGTTAGGAGTTGCTATGTCGGCTTATGCGAATCAGGTGAAGTCCTATATTGAGCGTTACCAAGAAGAGGTTGGCCGCGACGGCCTGCTCGACCCGCACGCGGTGGCCGAGTGGGCATACCAGCGAGGGCTGCACAAGCCGAGTATTCGCACGGTTGTGGATGCAATAGCGTCGGACATCTCGCAGTTCTTTCGGGAGGAGTTCCGTACTAGCGAGAACGGCCAGCGATACCGCGCGAAGCATGCCGTGCGATTCAAAAAAGGCGAGAAGTCCATGTCGCTCTGGGCCGACATTGACGATGACAAGGCTCCTCGCGACCATTTCGTGAAGTCCTTTGCACAGCGGCGCCAGCAAATCGTCGGCGACTGTTATCAACTCAAGACTGACGTGGACGTCTACAACTTTAAGTGTGCGAATCAACAGCCCATCCAGGTTCCCCTTGACTTCACGCTGGACGTTGAAGAGCTACAGTTGCCGCTTCAGACCAAGAAGGCAGCGTGAGCTCGACTGACTCTGTGCCCAAAGGATTTTCTCTGTGCTTCCTTAGCAACTTGTTTCGAATCAATGCACAAATCAGTTGGAGAAATTCATGCCTGATAACAAGACAGTTACCATTTCCGTGAACACGGTTGACCTTGTGGTGCCGCACCAGAAAATTTCGTATGCGACGCTGATTGCGATGGCGTTCCCCGGCGCCACAGGAACAAACTACATCGTTAAATACTACAAAGGCAATTCTGATAACTTGACTGGTACCCTGCCTCCGGGCGGAGAAGTGATGGTGAAAGATGGCATGGACTTCCGAATTACAGGCACTGGCGAGTCGTAATCCGTTCGTCGACAAACTGGTCAAACAGGGCTATGACGTAGGGTTCATTAACGCGCATCTCGTCATCTTTGGCGTACCCTATCTGAACGCCTCGGGCGAGCTGAAATATCTCGACATGATCTGTCCATTAGATCTGCGCGAAGAATACTTGATCGACCGCCCATCGGACCATAAGGTCTACTTTGCGGGCGAGATACCGTGCAATATCGATGGGTTGAAGATCAGCGCGGGTACTTCAGAAGAGGTTCGCACTGTGTCGGAGCATATCGTCGGCAACAGAATGCTTTCCAGCAAACCGGAAGGGATGAGGCAGTACGATTCCATCGAGGAAAAGATCAACCAGTATCTTGCCTTGATTTCTTCGCCGGCGGTTCATAAGTATCCCGACGTCACGCCCCGACGCGCCCTGAAGAAGCACCTTGAGGCGGCGCTGAGTCCATTGAAATTTCCTGACACGCTGTCTGCTCGTGAAGGAGTGGTGGATCTGTCGCACAAGTTGCGTAAGCACAAGGTGGCCATCATCGGGTGCGGCGGCACGGGCGCGTATGTGTTGGACTACATCGCCAAAACCCATCTTGAGGAGATCCACCTGTTCGACGACGACATCGTCCATGTGCACACGCTCTTCCGACTTCCCGGGGTCTATGGTGAAAAACATCTGGGCATACCCAAGGTCGAAGCATTGGCTGGGGCCTACAGCCAATTTCATGGCGGTATCAAACCGCATGTCGAACGCGTCGATCAAAACAATATCGCTTGTCTGAATGGGTTCGACTTCGTCTTCGTGTGTGTCGATGATGCCCCGTCTCGGCAAATCATCGCTCAGGCCTGCCACAGCGCTTCAGTGCCGTTTGTAGACGTGGGCATGGGGTTGAATAAGGGCGCAAACGGCTTGTACGGATTTGTTCGTACCGCTGGCGGCAAGCGTGGCGATTTTGACAAACTCAATGGCACGCAGCACTTGCCCGCACAAAACGCCCATGATCGTGAATATAGGAATCAGCCTCAGATTGCTGAACTCAACGCGCTCAACGCCGCGATTGCCGTGATTCGGTTCAAGCAGCACATGGGATTCTTTGATCGCCTGACCGATTCGCACTCCGTGGTATTCGATCTTGCCGGGATGGCGATGGATACAGCAGAATGAGCAGCGGTGTATATCGCATCATCGAGAACGAAAGGCTCCCGCCTCAGGTAGGGCCATTTGAGTTCCATTACAGCCGACGCTTCGAAATGGCCGCTTTGGCCTGCGCGTGCGGGTGCGGTCACAGGGTCATGCTGAATTTGCTGGACCAGCACCAACTTGTTATAGAGAGCGGACTGCCCACTGTCACCCCTTCCATACTAGTTTCAGACGCTCCTTGCTTGTCTCACTTCTTTATTCGGAAGGGCCAGGTGGAATGGGCACAGCGATGGTCCAAGGAAACGGTTGATCGGGTCATGCAATCTCAGGTACGCCGCCACGTCGAACAGGACAAGAAGCGGAAGGCGAAATCTTCCTTCTTGCGCCGCTGTGCGGATTGGTTCAAGTCGTGGTTCGGTCGCTAGTGGAATGCCTTGAAAGAGCGCCTACCGATACCTCCATTTGGTCGGTTTTCCTCAACGTGGTTGCGCACCGCTGGCTGGTGACCGTTCGCTATGGGCTCGAAGCCGTCCTTCGACTGGCTGGCAGCGAGTGACGGCAACCAGCCTATACCGGTCCACGTTTGGCCGGCTTTTGTGCTTCGAGTCTAGTCGAGCAATCGCGTACTTCAGTCAACGGTGAGTCCAGAGTTGCTTCGTCCAGTGGATGCATCTCGCCAGCAGGACGGGCTTGCGATAAGTAGTACTCGTCGTTGTCGACAGCAACTACCAGAATCTCGTGCATCGTCTGCTTGTACACGGGAGAGGCTTGCTGGGTCTTAATAATCGCGCAATATGTGTCCTCGCCATTAGAACGCCGATTTAGCTTTGCCAACAGCGCCTCAAGATTCCTGCGACTCAGATAGAGTATTGAAAACTTGTCGGTACGGTCACTCATCTAGTTCTCCAATCCTGAGGATTGTGCACTCGCTAGGGATCACTTAGAAGGCCCGATATTTAGTTCCAACCTTAATATTTAGATGCAACGTTAGAAGCACTCTGGGCCGAAATCGACTTCGCGACGTACATCACCACAGGCAATACGAACCAACCTCTACCTCTTTCTTGATTTCGATGGCATCCTGCGTCCTGAAGGCGTAGGACCCGAACTCGAATTCTGTCATCTTCAAAGTTTTGAGAGTCTGATGCGGCAATATCCTCAAGTGTGGCTCGTCTGGTCCTCCTCATGGCGCCTGCACTCTCCCACGAGGCGTGGTCAAAGCATCACCAGCCAGGTAACCCTGCAAAGATCTCTTCTCCCAGCGCATTCTTGATCTGGCAATAGCGCAGTCCGATGGCATGAAAACCAAGCCTGCTACGGTGCCGGGCATACTCAGCAGTCAGGTCATCATGGTGGTGGCCATGAAAGCTCCTGACCACGCCCATTCGTCGTGCCAGGTCATCCAGAACCTCAAAACCACGGGGATGACAGCTGGGCGCCTCATGGGTTACCAGAATGTCAGCATGTTCGGCTGCAAGACGGTCCAGATCGTCCGGGTAGATGGCTGCGAGATATTCCGGAGATGGGCGCTGACCTCCTCGAAACTTAAACACATCGCCGCGCATGGCGGCCTGCTGGGTGGCGAAGGCCGGGCTTGCCGGTGGCATCCAGATAGGCCGGAGAAAGTGACCTCCGAGACCCGCCACCCAAATGCCGGAAAGGTTCGCGACTAGTCCGTGAAACACGATCGCATCGCCGGCGTCGTGAAGCATCTCCCAATGCTGGTGGGTATCTGCGTCGTGATTGCCGTGAATGAATGCTATGCCCAGATGTGGATCGAACCGCCGCAGTGGCTCCAGGATCTCCCGAAAGGGTTTATGGAAGATGTCGATGTCACCGACAAACACGATCCAGCGCGGTCGTAGTTGGGCTTGTAACAAGGTCTGGGCCAGGTATTTGAACTCCCCGTGCACGTCGCCTACGAACCAGATCCGCCGCAATGCGTCGGCCCGGTCTCGGTCAAATTCGGTGGTGCGGACGTTGTCCATGTCCTGTTTCAACAATCTGTCACCACGATTCGTCCTGATGGGGGTTCAAGAGGGCTTGTTTGCAGCCAGCGCATGCAGCTTGATCTGCAACGCCAACTGCGCCCGTTCCTCTCCAAGGCCATGGAGCCCGTGAGTCCGGACCAGTTTGTCCTGGGCATCGGCTGGCCAGCCTGTGGGATCGTCATCCAGGGCCACCCATGAGGACGGTAGACGCCGTGCCACATCTCCCGCTACTTGGAGGCCTCGTGGCATGCTATTGAAGTTGTCCTTGTCCATCCCCGTGTGAAAGGTTGCTCCGATCACCCGAGTTCGAAGAGCCGGTCCGAGCTTTCGAGCAGTTTCGCTGAACTGGTAGGTCTGTACCCAGTTGGTGGAAAGCACGATCAAGACTTCGGGATGGGGCTCGAGCAGTCGTTCCAGTAAAGCGAGATGTTCGAACAGGCTGTGGCCAGGAGCCTTGAGGTAGGGGCCTTTGCGAGGATGCCAGTAGCAATACTCAGGGTGAAGGACGCCGTCGAAGTCCAGGTAAAGGAGCGGCAGGCTCAGCCCTTTGACTTTTCGGTCGAGCACGACGGAGCTCTGGAGATTGGCGGCTAGTACAAGACTAGCGTCCAAGAGAGGATGGCGCGGAATCCTCCGCGAGGGCGCGCGTACGCTTCATCAGCCAGATCACCTCGTCGTTGCTGAGGTCCCAACCTTGACCGCGGACACGATGCTCGGTTTCTCGGTAGAAGTCATCCAGGTCGGGAACGAGGCCGGCTGCCTGCTTGCGTCGTGTCCGCTCTGCCAACTGTTGAGCCAGGTCTTCGCAATAAACCCATCGTTCGTGCAATTCAGATTCGGTTAGTCCAACCACATAGCGGCCATCAATCTTTCTGGCAATGAATTTGGGTTGAGCTCCAGGAACCGTTGGCGCGGTGCACCCACGAGGAAAGTCGGCTGGAACGTCTGCCATGGCTTTTCTTAAGCGAATATCAGCCGGAAAGAGACTAAACCTTTATCGTTTTCAACGCGCTTAAAAGGTATTCATCTCCATTCTGGTCACTTACTCCAATGATTCTCGTCACGATCTCGCGTTCCACGGTAATTGAGAGGATCTGTACGGCCTGAAAGAGTGACTCCTCTGGAATCGATATCTCGCGATCTCCTTTCGGAGATGCCAGAAGCATGAGGTACTTCACAACGAGATACACCGCTACGCTCAGGCTGCTCGAAGCTTCGGCGTCCTGTTTCACCATCAATTCGACACGGCGAAGATCCAACGCAAGGGACAACAGGATCGGCTCACTTAACTTTGAAGGAAGGAGCTCTTCCACGGGCCTGCTCTCAGCAAACCTACTGAGCGACGCCAGCTCAGTTGTCGATTTTGGTCTCAATGTCTGCAACATCTGAACTCCATAATCTGAAAAATGATACTTATAGTCCGTAGACGTAAAGTCGTCAATGCAGAGATGCTACCGGGCAAATGTCCAGTAGTAGAAAGTTTCACATCTCTGCGCGTGGACGACTCGCTATGCAGATGCGTGTCGTTCGACTAAGTGCTGGTCTGTCGCAAGAAGCCTTGGCCCACCTTGCCGGCCTAGACAGAACTTACATAGGTGGGATTGAGAGGTCGGAACGCAACGTCTCCATCGACAACATCGAAAAGATCGCCAATGCATTAAAAGTTGACGTAGCGTTATTGCTCTCACCACCGTTAACAGTTGATTGAAGAGGTTGACGTCAAGCATTAATGTCTTCTCCCGCGTCAACTTGTTGAGCTCTGCTGCAAAATCAAGCAATCCCAGCGCTACTTAGCGGCCTTAAAGGTTGGCTTGACTACTCATTGGCATGGACATCAAACGCCATAAATCCGCTTAAAGTTGATCGCCCCATGGACATTCCAGCATCTTCCTAACTATTTGTTTTTGAACATCTTTTCATTTGTCCATGCCTTATAAACACGCCGGTATCTCGGTGCCGGCGGCATCGTCTTCTACGCCAACTACCTCAAGTTCTTCGAGCGCGCCCGCACCGAATGGCTGCGTTCGCTGGGCATCGGCCAGCAGGCCCTGCGCGAGCAGACCGGGGGCATGTTCGTGGTGAGCGAAACCGCCGTCAAATACCACCGCCCGGCGCGGCTGGACGACGAACTATTGGTTACAGCCCGGCTGCAGGAAAGCGGCCGCGCATCCCTCACAATTGCGCAGCAGGCTTGGCGCAAGACGGGAGGCGAGCCTGAACTGTTGTGCGAAGGCCGCATCCGCATCGGCTGGGTGTCCGCAAACAGCATGAAACCTGAAAGAATTCCCGGCAGCATTCTGGAAACACTTCAATGAGCCAAGACCTTTCCATCATCCAACTCGTGCTGCACGCCAGCTGGGTCGTGCAGGCCGTCATGCTGCTGCTGCTGCTGGTGTCCATCACCAGCTGGGCCGCCATCTTCAGCAAGCTCTTCTCGCTGCGGCGCGTGCGCGAACTCAACGAACAGTTCGAGCGCGACTTCTGGTCCGGCGCCAATCTCAACACCCTGTACGCCACGGCAGCCCAGAAGGGCCATGCCAGCGGCCCCATGGAACGCATCTTCGTCAGCGGCCTGCGCGAATACCAGAAGCTGCGCGAGCGCCGCATCACCGACGCCGGCACCCTGCTCGACGGCGCACGCCGCGCCATGCGCGCCAACTTCCAGCGCGAGATGGACGTGGTGGAAACCAACCTCTCCTTCCTGGCCTCGGTGGGCTCGGTCTCGCCCTACGTAGGCCTGTTCGGCACGGTCTGGGGCATCATGCACGCCTTCACCGGCCTGGCCTCGCTGCAGCAGGTGACGCTGGCCACCGTGGCCCCCGGCATCGCCGAGGCCCTGGTGGCCACTGCTATCGGCCTGTTCGCCGCCATCCCCGCCGTGGTGGCCTACAACCGCTTCGCGCGCGAGATCGACCGCGTGGCCATCATGCTGGAGACCTTCATCGAGGAGTTCTCCAACATCCTGCAGCGCAACGTCGGCGCGCAACCCGCCTCGCCGGCTTCCGTCCATTAAGGGAGACGACCATGCCCACCCTGGTCAGTCGCGGGCGCGGACGGCGCACCATCAACGAGATCAATATGGTGCCTTTCATCGACGTGATGCTGGTGCTGCTCATCATCTTCATGGTCACCGCCCCGCTCATCACCCCCAGCGTGGTGGACCTGCCCAGCGTGGGCAAGGCCGCGCGCAAACCCGACCAGGTGATCGAGATCATCGTCGGCAAGGACGAGGCCCTCACGCTGCGCACACAGGACAACAGCACGCGCCTCAGGCTCGGTGAACTGGCCGCCAACGTCAAGCGGGCGCAGTCCGACGCCGGCAAGGACGCCAGCAGCGCCGTGGTCATCAGCGCGGACAAGAGCGTCAAGTACGAAACCGTGGTCCGGGTCATGGACACGCTGCAACGCGCCGGTGTGCAGCGCGTGGGCCTGTCGGTGCAGATGGTCAACTGACGGGCAGGGCCTGATGTACGTCGCCAGCCGTTTCGATTTCAACCCGCCGGTACAGCGCCAGGGCCTGTTGCGCGCCTACGGCCTGGCCCTGCTGATCCACGGCCTGCTGCTGGCCGCCTTGACCTGGGGCGTGAACTGGCGCCGCAGCGACACCAGCCTCTCGGTCGAAGCCGAGCTCTGGTCTTCCGTGCCGCAACAGGCGGCCCCCAAGCTGGTCGAGCCCGTACCCGAGCCGGTCCCTGAACCCGCCCCCCCGCCGCCCAAGGTCGAGGAACCGCGCCAGAGCGAGGCCGACATCGCCCTGGCCCGCGAAAAGGAACGCCAGGCCAAGGAAAAGCTGGAACAGGCGCGGCTGGAACGGGAAAAGCTGGCGCGTGAAAAGCTGGAACGCGAGAAGAAGCTGGCCGAAGAAAAGAAAAAAAAGGAACTCGAAGCCAGGCGCAAGGAAGAAGCAGAAGCCAAGCAGCGCGAAAAAGATCGCCAGGAAAACCTCAAGCGCATGGCCGGCCTGGCCGGCGCCACGGGCGCGCCCAATGCCACCGGCACAGCCCAGAAGTCATCCGGCATCTCGTCCAGCTACGCCGGCCGCATCCGCGCACGCATCAAGCCCAACATCGTCTTCCCCGACGAAATCGCCACCAACCCGAGCGCCGAAGTGGAAGTGCGCACCTCACCTGACGGCACCATCGTCGGGCGCAAGCTGATCAAGAGCAGCGGTGTCCCCAACTGGGACGAGGCAGTGCTCAAGGCCATCGACAAGACGGACACCCTGCCGCGCAACGAAGAGGGACAGGTTCCCTCTCCCATGACCATCGTCTTCCGCCTCAAGGACTAAAAAAAGCCCGGCTTGGACTGCCCGGGCGCTTGAAGCCGTCGTTCGGCGGCACGAGGTGGCACGCACTTCAGCTTGATCAATCCACCGTCTCCAGCGCCAGTGCCGCCGTGGCCGCGCTGGAAATCGGGATATGGCAATTGCTGCCGACCCGGCGCATGCCGGAGCCGCCGGCCGCAGCCCACTCGACTCCGCTCGCCCTGAGCTTGTCGAAGGGCCTTTCGGCCTTGCTCAGCACAAGCTTCGACAAGCTCAACCCGAACGGGAATTTCCAAACGCATCGTCACCAGCCCACTAAGATGGCGGGCATGAACGCACCCATCCTCATCATCGGCGCCGGCCAGGCCGCCATCATGGCCGCCGAAGCCCTGCGCAGCGGCGGCTACACCGGCCCCCTCACCCTCCTCGGCGACGAAGCCCACGGCCCCTACCACCGCCCCCCGCTCTCCAAGGCCTGGCTGGCCGGCGAGATGGATGCCTCACGCCTGCCCATGCGCACGCCCGAGATGCTGGCGGGCAAGGCCATCGAGCTGCGCACCGGCTGCCAGGTCACGGCCATAGCCCGCGCCGCCAAGACCGTGACGCTGGCCGATGGCAGCACCCTGCCCTACGGCGGTCTGCTGCTGGCCACCGGCGCCACGCCGCGCACCCTGCCCCTGCCCGGCAGCACGGCGCAAGGCGTGCTGGCCCTGCGCACGCGCGACGACGCCGACGCCATCGCCCGGCGCATGACCGTGTGCCTGGAGAACAACCGGTCCCTGCTCGTCATCGGCGGCGGTTTCATCGGCCTGGAAGTGGCGGCCACCGCGCGCAAAAAAGGCCTGGCCGTCACCGTGCTGGAAGCCGCGCCGCGCCTGCTGGGCCGTGTGCTGCAGCCCCTGCTCTCGGACTGGTATGCCCAACTGCACCGCGGCCACGGCGTACAGCTGGTGCTGGGTGCGCAGATCGCCGCCATCGAACATGACGCGGCCCACAACGTGACCGGCGTGCGTCTGAACGACGGCACCGTCCACCCCGCCGGCCTGGTGCTCATCGGCATCGGCGTGAACGCCAACGACGAACTCGCGCGCGCCGCCGGCCTGGAGTGCGAGCGCGGCATCGTGGTGGACGCCTGCGGCCGCACCAGCGACCCGCACATCGTGGCCGCCGGCGACTGCACCGCGCGCCGCCTGCCCGACGGCAGCCTGCTGCGCCTGGAGTCGGTGAACAACGCCACCGAACAAGGCAAGAGCGCCGCCGCCGCCCTGCTGGGCCAGGAGCGCCCCTTCACCGCCACCCCCTGGTTCTGGAGCGACCAGTACGACAAGAAGCTGCAGATGGCGGGCCTGTCCGCCGGCGCCGACCAGCAGGTGTTACGCGGCGACCTGGCCAGCGCTGCCTTCAGCCTCTTCCACTACAAGAGCGACAAGCTGATCGCCATCGACAACGTCAACACCCCCAAGGACCACCTGCTGGTGCGCAAGCTCATGGATGCGGGCATCTCGCCCACACCGCAGCAGGCGGGGGATGTGGCGTTTGATCTGAACGGGCTGGTGCCGAAGTAAGGTGCTTCACACCATCAAAGCGTGCTGTGTTCGTCGGCAAACGAACCAACGACCGCATAGACTGCATTCCAGTCAACGGCAACGATATCGGCCAGTTGCTGTTGGCTCTGCCTGCCTTGCTGCTGCTCGGCCACGTGTTCAGCCGATAGGAACTCGATGGCGATGGTGGCGGGGAGGTTACTGGTGTGGATTCCATAGCTCGGCATCACGCGATCTCCTTGACATATGCGATTGGCAGCGACTTCCTCTCATGGTCCAACTGTCATTGACTTCTCAACACCAGTGATCACCTTTGCGGCAGCAACCAAGGTTCCAGTACACATCATGGCATGCGTAAGAACTTGCATTCTGTCCGGTTGAATTGCGTTCAGTATGTAGAAGTACTCGACCACTTTGACAATTGGACGACAAACGCTGTTATTGCTTCCATAGAACGACGCTTTATCGAAAGGGCTTTCGTCGAACGGGTACTGATAGAGCACCAAACCAAGTCTCAATTTGTTTTGTGGATCGTATTCAGCACAATTTAATGCAAGCGAATTGCCAATCGCTACCTCCCACACAGGCGAGACGGGAAGAAATCTTACAGCCAGTAGCAACAGGGCATGTTCAAGGAGTAAAACCTGCAAATCATCAACCTTTAATCCGAACTCCGCGAGCAATGCTTTGTTTTGGTCACCACTGACAATTTCTGAGACAACAGCTAAGGCAGAAGCCTTTTTCTTAAATGGCCACATGGTTCACCTTAAATTTGAATGAGTCTGGAGACAACCTTGGCAGGTGGATGAGGATCGTCTCACAACCCAACCCTGACCGGAACGCCGCATCAGCGGGCTTCACGGAAGCCGCAGCCAAGTCGTCAGCGCCGCACTCACTGCCTGCGGCTGCTCCATGGTCGTCATATGGCCGCTGTCTTCCACGATGACGAGCTGCGCGCCAGGGATGGCGGCGGCCATGGCTTCGTGCTGGGCTGGGCCGCTCCAGGCGTCCTGACGACCTGTCAGGACCAGCGTGGGGCACGTAATGCCCGGTAGCAGTGGGGCGGCGTCAAACCGGTTCAGCAGCGCGTTGATCTGCGCGGCGTACTGCGTGGCGCTGCCGCGGTCGAACATGGCCAGCACTTCTTCGAAGATGGGGCCGCCGATGCGGTCCGGGTGCACCATGCCCTTGGCCCACTCCTGGGCCATGACACGCATGCCCTGCGCCTGTGCAATCTTGAGCAGGGCCATACGCCCTGCCCGCTCCTTCTCGCCCGCCTCACCCGCTGCCAGCGGGTGCGTGCCCGTGTCCAGCAGGGCCAGGCGCTCCACGCGCTGCGGGGCCAGGCGCATGACTTCCAGCGCCACCCGGCCGCCCATGGAATGGCCGGCCATGCTGAAGCGTTCGGTCGGTGCTTCGTCCAGCACCTGCCGGGCCATGGCGGTAAGACTGTCATGCAGGCCCCAGGCGGGCACGACGCAATGCGCTTGGCCACGGAGCGCGGCGACCTGCGGGGCCCAGACGGCGGCGTCGCAGTTGAGGCCGGGCAGAAGCATGAGGGTGGTGGGCATGGCTAAGCTCTCTGTGGATCGCTGGGCTTCGACAGGCTCAGCCCGAACGGTATGGGCCGGGCTCAGTCCGAACGGTTGTTCAGGCGAAGACTTCCGTATCGACTTCGCGGTTGCTCTGTTCGCTGTAGCGGTTGCCCACCACGGTCTGCTGGTTGACCACGGCCTCGGCCTGGGCCATCAGCGCCGGGCTGAGCTTCACGTCGGCGGCGGCCAGGTTCTCGGCCAGATGATCGAGGCTGGTGGTGCCGAAGAGCGGGATGATGTGCGGCGCCTTGTGCAGCAGCCAGGCCAGGGCCAGTTGGGCCGGGGTGCAGCCTGCTTCATGCGCCACAGCCTCGTAGGCCGGCAGCAGCTTGAGGTTGCCCGCGTAGTGGGCCGGCTCGAAGCGCGGCATGCCGTGGCGGATGTCTTTGGCGTCGAGCGCCTGCACATCGCGCAGCTTGCCCGTGAGGAAACCGCGCGCCACCGGGCTGAAGGCCACGAAGGCGGCGCCGATGTCGCGGCAGGCCTGCAGCACGGCGATCTCGGGGTTGCGTGTCCACAGCGAGTACTCGGTCTGCACGGCGGCAATCGGGTGCACGGCGTGGGCCTTGCGCACGGTGGCGGCCGACACTTCACTCAGGCCGATGGCGCGCACATGGCCGCGCTCGACCAGGCGCGAGAGTTCACCCACGCTGTCCTCCACAGGCACCTTCTTGTCCCAACGGTGCAGGTAATAGAGGTCGATCACATCGGTGCCCAGGCGGCGCAGGCTGCTCTCGCAATCACGGCGGATGCTCTCGGGCCGGCCGTCGATCACGCGCACGAGCTTGCCGTCACCCGCCACGTCCACGCCGGCCATGCCACCCTTGCTGGCCAGGGTGATCTTGCTGCGGTGCGCCTTGAGCGCGCGGCCCACCAGGGTTTCGTTGGCGCCGAAGCCATAGAGCGCGGCGGTGTCGAACAGGGTGACACCCGCGTCCAGCGCGCTGAGCAGCACACGCTCGCCGTGCTCGGGCGACGGCGGCTGGCCGTAGGCGTGGCTCAGGCTCATGCAGCCCAAGGCCAGAGCCGACACCTGGAAAGGACCGATCTTGCGTTCTTGCATGCTTGTTCCTCGCAGAAATACGAAGGGGTCAGAGCACGTCGACGCTGATGGCGAGCCCATCCGTTCGCCCTGAGCCGGTCGTTGGGCAGCGAATCGCCAGGACTTCGACAAACTCAGTCCGAACGGGAAAAATCGCTCGCATCATGATCAGGCCAGCTGTTGCTCCAGCTGGTGCAGCACCCGGTAGCAGGGCAGCACCTGGGCCAGGCTGGAATTGGGCTCGCGGCCTTCGCGGATGGCGGCGAAGAACTCGCGGTCCTGCAGCTCGATGCCGTTCATGGAGACGTCCACCTTGCTGACGTCGATCTTCTCGTCCTTGGCCGTAAACAGGTCGTCGTAACGGGCCAGGTAGGTGGCCGTGTCGCCGATGTAGCGGAAGAAGGTGCCCAGGGGGCCGTCGTTGTTGAAGGACAGGCTCAGCGTGCAGATGGCGCCGTTGGCGGCCTTGAGCTGGATGCTCATGTCCATGGCGATGCCCAGCACGGGGTGGATGGGACCCTGGATGGCGTTGGCCTTCACGATGGGGCTGCCGCACTGGTAGGCGAACAGGTCCACGGTGTGGGCGGCGTGGTGCCACAGCAGGTGGTCGGTCCAGCTGCGGGCCTGGCCCAGGGCGTTCATGTTCGTGCGGCGGAAGAAATAGGTCTGCACGTCCATCTGCTGGATGTTGAACTCGCCGGCCTTGATTTTCTTGTGCACGTACTGATGGCTGGGGTTGAAACGACGGGTGTGGCCGCACATGGCGACCAGGCCGGTCTTCTTCTGCAGGGCCAGGACTTCCTCGCCCTCCTTGAGCACGTCGCACAGGGGGATTTCCACCTCCACATGCTTGCCGGCTTCCAGGCAGGCCTTGACCTGCGCGGCGTGCATCTGCGTGGGCGTGCACAGGATGACCGCGTCCACTTCCTTGATCTTGAGACTGTCGGCCAGATCGGTGGTGACGTGCTTGATGCCGTACTTGTCGGCCACTTCCCTGGTTTTCTCCAGTTCGCGGCTGACAAGCGAGACGACCTCCACGTCCTCGATGTTCTTGATGCCGTCCAGGTGCTTGATGCCGAAGGCACCGGCGCCGGCGAGTGCGACTTTGATGGTCATGTGTTTTCTCCAATCAGTTTTGTTTCCCCTCTCCCTTTGGGAGAGGGTCAGGGTGAGGGTCCTTCGTTCGCCAGCCCCCACCCCTGCCCTCCCCAGAGGGTGAGGGAGTTACGCTTGGTTTTCGAGGATCAGGTGGCCCACCGCCGTGTTCGACGCGGGCACATGGTAGAAGCGGTGCGCGACCTTGGGCGCCTTGCCCTTGCCGGCCACGTCGCTCATTGCGCCGCGCGCAATGAGCCACATCACGAGTTCGATGCCTTCGCTGCCGGCCTCGCGCACGTAGTCGATGTGCGGCTTGCTGGCCAGGGTCTCGGGGCTGGCGATCATCTCGTCGAGGAAGGCGTTGTCCCATGCCTTGTTGATCAGGCCGGCGCGCGGGCCCTGCAGCTGGTGGCTCATGCCACCCGTGCCCCAGATCTGCACATTGAGCGGCTCGTCATAGGACTCGATGGCGCGGCGGATGGCCTTGCCCAGCTCGAAGCAGCGACGGCCGCTGGGCACGGGGTACTGCACCACGTTGACGGCGAAGGGGATCACCGGGCAGGGCCACTCGAAGCTGGCCTTGTCGGGTGTGCCGCAGACCAGGGACAGGGGCACGGTCAGGCCATGGTCCACATCCATCTTGTTGACGATGGTGAGGTCGAAGTCCTGCTGGATCACGGACTGCGCGATGTGCGCGGCCAGGTCCGGATGGCCCTGGACCTTGGGCACGGGGCGCGGGCCCCAGCCCTCGTCGGCGGGCTGGTATTCGGCGGCGGTACCGATGGCGAAGGTGGGAATCATCTCCAGGCTGAAAGCCGTGGCGTGGTCGTTGTAGACCAGGAAGATGACGTCGGGCTTGTTCTGCTGGAACCATTGCTTGCCGGGCTCGTAGCCGGCGAACAGGGGTTGCCAATAGGGTTCGTGGGTCTTGCCCAGGTCGATGGCCGCGCCGATGGCGGGCACGTGCGAGGTGTAGACGGATGCGGTGATCTTGGCCATGTCAGTCTTTCTCAAATTCAAAGCAGCTTGCCGGTGCCGTGGCCCTGGGGCTGGTTCTTTGCCTGGGCTGTTCCGTTTTCGCCGACCACACGGTTGCCTTCGGCGGAGCGGCCGCCCTGGATCATCATGTCCCGGTACTCCTCCTCGGTCATGCCGGTCATGGAACCGGCCATCTGCTGGAAGCTCTTGCCGTGCGTGGCGCCCAGCTTGGCCAGGAAGTAGATGTTGCCGCCCAGGGAGATGGCCTTGTTGAGATCGGCAGCCAGCACGGCCTGCTTCTGCTCTTCGGTCATGGGCCATTCGTCCAGGTATTTGCGCTGGTCGGCCTTGAAGCGTTCGCGGTTCTCGGCCTTCATCAGGCTCATGCAGAACTGGTTGAGCCAGTAGCCCTTGCGCGATTGCTCGGCGTCGAAGATGGTCGTGCCGGGCACGTCCAGATAGGGTTTGTCGAGGGACATGAAAATTCCTTTCTCGTTGAACTCCCTCTCCCCATGGGAGAGGGCGGGGGTGAGGGCCTCTCGCCGGAGCAACCCTCACCCTAACCCTCTCCCAGAGGGAGAGGGGATGAAATCATTTCACTTCGTCATTCCAGTACAGGCGCATGGGGTTGTCCACCAGCAGCTTGCGCTGCAGCTCGGCCGTGGGCGCGATATGGGGGATGAAGTCCACCAGCAGACCGTCGTCGGGCATGTGGTCCTTCAGATTCGGGTGCGGCCAGTCGGTGCCCCAGAGCACGCGGTCCGGGAACTCCTGCACGATGCGCTTCGCAAAGGGCACCACGTCGCGGTAGGCGGCCTGCTCGCCGTTCAGGGCCTTGGGGCCGGCGACCGACAGGCGCTCGGGGCAGCTCACCTTGCTCCAGACGTTCCGGTGCTCGCGCATGAACTTGAGGAACAGCGCGAACTCAGGCCCGTCCACGGGCTTGCTCACGTCGGGGCGGCCCATGTGGTCCACCACCACCGTGGTGGGCAGCGCGGTGAAAAAGTCCCACAGCTCGGGCAGGTCCACGGCCTCGAAGTAGATCACCACATGCCAGCCCAGCTTGTGGATGCGGCCGGCGATCTCCAGCAGCTCGTCCTTGGGCGTGAAGTCCACCAGGCGCTTGACGAAGTTGAAGCGCACGCCGCGCACGCCGGCGGCGTGCAGCTTCCGCAGCTCCTCGTCCGTCACGCTGCGCCGGACGGTGGCCACGCCGCGCGCCTTGCCATTGGACGACAGGCAGGCATCCACCAGGGCGCGGTTGTCGGCGCCGTGGCAGGTAGCCTGCACGATGACGTTGCGCGCGAAACCCAGGTGGTCGCGCAGGGCGAAGAGCTGCGCCTTGCTCGCGTCGCAGGGCGTGTACTTGCGCTCGGGGGCGTAGGGGAACTCGGCGCCCGGGCCGAAAACGTGGCAGTGCGCGTCCACTGCGCCCACGGGCAGCTGGAAGCGCGGCTTGCTCGGGCCGGTGTACCAGTCCAGCCAGCCGGCGGTTTTCTCGAAGGGGCCTGTGGGGGGTTTGCTCATGGTTCTCTCGGATGATTTTTGTGTTCAGCGCATGGCCGGTTCGACCGTGCCGCGCAGGCCGGCGCGATCGATGGCCGACTGCAGGGTGCCGTCGCGGCGCACGGTCAGCGCGAAGTGGCTCAGGTAGGACAGACCGGCCTGGCGGCCCTTGGGCACGGCGATGGCCAGGTTCTCCAGGCCCCAGCGGCCGTCCAGCACGCGTGAGCCGGAAAGGTTGTCGGACATCTCGAAGAGGATGCCCTTGTTGGTGGCGAAGGCGTCGATCTTGCCCAGCTTGAGCTGCTCGATGGCCGTCTTGAGCGAAGGCATGGGCGCGACCTGGGCCTGCTTGTAGGCGCGGCTGAGCACGCCCTGCGACGTGCTGCCTTCGCTGACACCGACCTTGACACCCACGCGGTCGATCTCGTTCGCGCTGCGCAGCTTGCTGCCGGGCGGCGCCAGGTAGCCCAGCTCCAGGCTCACGAGCGGCAGGGTGAAGTCCACCTCACGCGCACGCGCCTCGGTGGCGTTGGTGAAGGTGAAATCCACCTGGCCGGCCTTCATGGCCTCGATCACCTCGGCGATGCGATTGAATTCGACCAGTTCGAAGGGCGAGTTCAGCCAGCGCGCCAGCTCCTTGCCCAGGTCATGGGCCACACCGGCATTGCGCCCGCTCTTGTCCACCACCAGCGAGGTCGGGCTGCCCGCATAAACGCCCACGCGCAGCACGCCCGTGGGCGTGAGCACCACACGCGCTTCGGGCGTGGGCGCCGGCGGCGGCGTGACGGCACAGCCGGCCAGCAGCGTGATGCCCGCCAGCAGGCCCGTGAACCAGGTTCTGCGCAACATGTTCATGGCGTATCCCCTCTCGGATGATGAAGAACGAACGGTCAGCTTAGTCGATGTACTTCAGGCCCAGCTTTTCCAGGGGTTCGCGGAACTTGTACATGTCCAGGCCCAGCACGCCGGACGCCAGCTTGGCGCGCTTCTCCCCTTCGAAGGACTCGCGCGCCGCGGCAGCGTCGGCCACCTTCTGCGCATCGGCAGCGTTGACGACGACCACACCGTCGTCATCGGCCACGATGGCGTCACCCGGGTTGACGATCATGCCCGCGCAGACCACGGGAATGTTCACGGAACCCAGCGTGGCCTTGATGGTGCCCTTGGCGCTGATGGCGCGGCTCCAGACCGGGAAGTCCATGGACTTGAGTTCGGCAATGTCGCGGCAGCCGCCATCGATGATCAGGCCGCGCGCGCCGCGCGCCTTGAAGCTGGTGGCCAGCAGGTCGCCGAAGAAGCCGTCGGTGTTGGGCGAGGACAGGGCCGCGACAACGATGTCGCCCGGCTTGATCTGCTCGGCCACCACGTGCAGCATCCAGTTGTCACCCGGGTGCAGCAGCACGGTGACGGCGGGGCCGGAGATCCTGGCGCCGGCATAGATGGGACGCATATAGGACTGCATCAGGCCGATGCGGCCCTGGGCCTCGTGCACGGTGGCCACACCGTACTGGCCCATTTTTTCGACAGCGGCGGCATCGGCGCGCACGATGTTGCGCTTGACCAGCCCCAAGGGTGCGTTGACGCTCATGATGTTTCCTTTCTGTTTGTATCTATCCCCTCTCCCTCTGGGAGAGGGAGTGAATTCACTTGCCCTTGGCCTTCAGCTGGGCATCCAGGCGCGAGAACACACGACGTGCGTTGCCCTCGAAGATCTTGTAACGCTGAGCGTCATTGAGGTTGGGTGTGGCCTGCACATAACGCTTGGTGTCGTCGTAGTAGGCGCCGGTCTCGGGATCGATGCCGCGCACGGCGCCGATCATTTCGGAGGCGAACAGGATGTTGTCCACCGGGATCACACGGGTCAAGAGGTCGATGCCGGGCTGGTGGTAGACGCAGGTGTCGAAGTAGATGTTCTTCAGCAGATGCTCGGACAGCAGGGGCTTTTTCATCTCCTGCGCCAGGCCGCGGTAACGGCCCCAGTGGTAGGGCGCAGCGCCACCGCCGTGCGGGATGATGAACTTCAGCGTGGGGAAGTCCTTGAAGAGGTCGCCCTGGATCAGCTGCATCACCGCCGTGGTGTCGGCGTTGATGTAATGCGCGCCCGTGGTGTGGAAGCAGGCGTTGCAGCTGGTGGAGACGTGGATCATGGCCGGGATGTCGTACTCGACCATCTTTTCGTAGATGGGGTACCACTGCCTGTCGGTCAGCGGCGGGCTGGTCCAGTGGCCGCCGCTCGGATCGGGGTTGAGGTTGATGCCGACGTTGCCGTAGTGCTGGACGCACTTCTCCAGCTCGGGGATGCAGGTCCTGGGGTCGACGCCGGGCGACTGCGGCAGCATGGCGGCGGGCACGAAGTGCTCGGGGAAGAGCTGGCTCACGCGGTAGCAGAGCTCGTTGCAGATGGCGGCCCAGGTGGACGAGACATTGAAGTCACCAATGTGGTGGGCCATGAAGCTGGCGCGCGGGCTGAAGATGGTGAGGTCGGAGCCGCGCTCCTTCATCAGCTTGAGCTGGTTGCTCTCGATGGACTCACGCAGCTCGTCGTCGCTGATCTTGAGGTCGGCCACCTTCGGCTTGAGGGCCGGATCCTTGATGCCGGCGATCTGCTGGTTGCGCCAGTTCTCCAGCGCCTTGGGGGCCGTGGTGTAGTGGCCGTGGATGTCGATGATCATGGGCTTTTTCATGGGGTCTCCTGGGATTCAAATCTCAATGCGTGGCCACATCCATCCTGGACGGGGATGGTCTAAGCGGGGAACGCCGTGGAACCGGCTTTGCCGGGCCACTGGCGTTGCCCCCTGCAAGGGGGGTGGCGTAGCGACACGCAGTGCGCGAAGCCTGGGGGTGTTTCATATCAGACCGGTTCCATGCCCTGGCGGCGCTTGGCCTCGGCGGCGGCGGGCGAGGCCATATAGGCCAGCATGGCGCGCACGGCATCGGCCTGGGTGCTGCTGGCGCAGACACCGGCGGAAAAGGTGGTGGTGATCTGGATGGCCGGTGGCAGCGGGCCCAGCACGGTGAGGCCTTCGAGGTTCAGCATCTCGCTGAACTGCTGGAAGCCCAGCGCCACCTCGCCCCTGGCCACCAGGCTGCCCACGGGGATGCCCGGCGGCGGGGTGACGATGCGGTCCTCGATCTGCCCGGCGATGCCCCAGCGCTCGAAAAGCTGGGCCAGGGCCACACCGCTGGGACCGGTGGAGTAGCTCAGGCTACGCGCCTTCAGAACAGCATCGCGCACGGCCGCCTCGCTGGAGATGTCGGGCTTGGGGGCACCCGCACGCACCGCGACGGCCACGCCCGAATGCACCAGGTCCACCTTGCTGCCGGCCAGCACATGGCCGGAGGCGACGAGCTTGTCGATGGCGTCGGAGGCCAGGATGACCACGTCGAAAGCCTCGCCGGCCGCCACGCGCCTGGCGGCATCCACGCCGCCCACCGACTCGATGGCCACAGTCTGGCCCGCCTGCTGCTGGTAGGCCGCCACCAGTTCGGCCAGCACCTGGCGGGTGGCCATGGACGAGATGCCTCGCAGGGGGGTGCTCATGGGGGAGAGGGCCGGCAAATTGATAAGAACAGACAGCGATTGTGGCCACCCTGCCCCGCTGTGCCAAGGCGGCGCGGTTTCTAGCAGGTATCGCATTTCGGCATAATCGCTGACAAGCTATCCCGCAAACCATGGACCTGAAACAACTCGAATATTTCGTGCGCGTCGCCGAACTGGGCAGTTTCACGCGGGCCGCCGGGGTGCTCAACATTGCCCAGCCGGCGCTGAGTCGCCAGGTGCGTCTGCTGGAGGTGGAACTGCGGCAGAACCTGCTGCTGCGCAACGGCCGTGGTGTCACCACCACCGATGCCGGCAAGCTGCTGCTGGAGCATGGCCGCGGCATCCTGCACCAGGTGGAGCGCGCGCGCGAGGACCTGGGCCGCGTGCGCGGCGCCCTGGCCGGACGCGTGGCCCTGGGCCTGCCGCCGAGCATCGCCCGCATGATGACGGTGCCGCTCACGCGCGCCTTTCGCAAGCGCCTGCCCAGTGCCGCGCTGTCCATCAGCGAGGGCCTGACCATCTCCATGCAGGAAGGCCTGTTGACCGGGCGTCTGGACATCGCCCTGCTCTACAACCCGCCCGCCAGCCCCGAGCTCAACACCCTGCCGCTGCTGGACGAAGATCTGTTCCTGATCGGGCCGCGCCCGGCGCGCAGCAAGGCCGGCGCGCAGCCCATCGGCCTCAAGGAAGTCAGCACCCTGCCCCTGGTCATCCCGAGCCGACCCAACGCCATCCGCATGGTCGTGGAGACCGAGATGGCCGGCATCGGCTGCAAGCCCGATATCAGCCTGGAGATCGACGGCGTGGCCGCCATCCTGGACCTGGTGGCCGACGGCGCCGGTTACGCCGTGCTGCCCAGGTACGCGCTGGCCACCACGCAGCGGCCCGAGGCCTACCAGGCACGCCCCATCGACAAACCCCGCCTGTCCAGCCGCCTGGCGCTGGCCACGGCGGCCGGCCGCACCACGACCATGACGCAGCAGGCCATGCTGGAGCTGATCCAGCAGGTGGCCGGCGAGGTCTTTGGTGCAGCCCCCGCACCCGTATGAAATCTACCGACACCATGGCAACTGACAAACCCTACACACTCGCCGGCGTGATGGGCTGGCCGGTGGCGCATTCGCGCTCCCCCGCCATCCATACCCACTGGATCCACCAACATGAGCTCAAGGGCAGCTACGTGCTGCTGCCCGTGTTGCCGGACCGCCTGGCCGATGCGGTGCGCGGCCTGCGCGCCCTGGGTTTTGCCGGCTGCAACATCACCATCCCGCACAAGGTGGCGGCCATGGCGCTGGTGGACCGCATCGACCCGCTGGCGCGGCGCATCGGCGCCATCAACACCATCGTCGTCGAACCCGACGGCACGCTGACCGGCTACAACAACGACGCCTATGGTTTCATCCAGAGCCTGCTGGACGCCCAGCCGGACTGGCGCGCCGACGCCGGCCCCGTCACCGTGCTGGGCGCGGGCGGCGCGGCGCGCGCCATCCTGGTCGCGCTGGCCGAGCGCGGGGCCAAGGAGATCCGCCTGTGCAACCGCAGCCTGGACAAGGCCCAGGCCCTGGCGGCCGAATTCGGCGGGCCGATCCGCGCCTACCCCTGGGAACAGCGCGAAGCGGCGCTGGAAGGCGCGGCCCTGCTGGTCAACAGCACCAGCCTGGGCATGAAAGGGCAGGACCCGCTGACCCTGTCGCTCGACCGGCTGCCCAAGCACGCATTGGTGTGCGACGTCATCTACGTGCCGCTGGAAACGCCGCTGCTGGCCGCTGCGCGCGAGCGCGGCAACGCCACCGTCAACGGCCTGGGCATGTTGCTGCACCAGGCCCGCCCGGCTTTCCGGCACTGGTTCGGCGTGATGCCGGAAGTGACACCCGAGCTGCGGCGCCAGATCGAAGCGACGCTCTGAGTCTGCCCATCACAAATTGTGATGGGCCCATCGCCAGGGTCCGGCCTGCTCCATCGTAAGCCCTGCTTGCCCCGGGTAGTCGACGCGCCTATTCTCGGCCGCGACGACTTCAACGAACCGAAAGGCAAGCCATGCAAACTTCCCTGCCCCGTCTGTTGACCCTGCTGGTCAGCGGCCTGCTGCTGGCCGCCTGCGCCCTCACACCGCCGCCCGCGGCCACGACCCAGGGCCAGGCCGAACTGCTCTGGCTGGGCCAGGCCGCCTTCCGCCTGACCACGCCCGGCGGCAAGGTCATCGTGATCGATCCCTGGCTGCGCCCCAACCCCAAGACACCGGCCGAGTACAAGGACCTGGCCAAGCTGGGCAGGGTCGACCTGATCCTGGTCACCCACGGCCACTTCGACCACATCGCCGATGCCCCGGCCCTGGCCCTGATGCACAAGGCCCGCGTCTATGCGCCGGGTGATCTGAACCAGACCCTGACCGTGCTGGGCGTGCTGCCGCCCGAGCTGACGCCGCGCATGAACAAGAGCGGGACGGTAGCGCCCTTTGCCGACGCGCCGGGCCTGAAGATCACCATGGTCAAGGCCGAGCACTCCTCGCTCTATGTCTGGAAGAACCCTGCCACCGGCAAGGACGAGACCCATAACGGCGGCGAGCCCGTGGGTTTCATCATCGAGCTGGAGAACGGCCAGAAGATTTACCACATGGGTGACACCGGTCTCTTCGGCGACATGAAGTTCATCGGCGAGTACTACAAGCCCGACGTGCTGCTCATCCCCATCGGCGGCAACTTCACCACCGGCCCCGTGGACGCGGCCTACGCCACCCGCGAATGGCTCAAGCCCCGGTTCGCCATCCCCATGCACTACGGCACCAACCCGCTGAACCAGGGTACGCCGCAGCAATACCAGCAGGCTCTGGGCCGGACGGCCACCAAGGTGGTGCCGCTGCAACCAGGTGAGAGGTTCAGTTTCTGACCGTTCCCTGCGCCGATCTGCACCGACGGCAGCCCGGAACATCCCATGAAAAAAGCGGCCACGAGGACCGCTTTTCCGTTCCGGGCCGGGCTGCATTCCCGGCCCCGATCGCGCGCTTACTGGCGCGGAACGTTGGCCTTGACAATCACATCACCCCAGCGCTTGATTTCCTTTTGCAGAAAAGCCTGGGTCTGCTCGGGCGTGCTGGTGCGCGGCTCGATGTTCATGTCGCGCAGCCTCTTGCTGACTTCCGGGTCCTTGACGGCGGCCACGATCTCGCGATGCAGGCGGGCCACGACGTCCTTGGGCGTGCCAGCGGGCACGGCCAGCGCATTCCAGGACGAGGCCAGATAGTTCGGCAGGCCGACTTCCTTGGTGGTCGGCACATCGGGCAGCGAGGCCGAACGCTGGTCGTCCGTCACGGCCAGGGCACGCAGGGCGCCGCCCTTGATCTGACCCATGATGGGCGAGAGGATTTCGACCGCCACGTCGATCTGGCCGCCGCGCAGGGCGTTGACCACGGCCGGCGTGCCGTTGAAGGGAACGATCTGCATGTCCACGCCGGCATTCGTCTTGAAAAGCTCGGCCGCCAGGTTCTGGGTGCTGCCGGTGTTGATGCTGCCGACGTTGAGCTTGCCGGGGTTGGCCTTGGCATAGGCCAGCAGCTCACCCATGGTCTTGAATTTGGATTCGGTGGCGGTGACGACGCCGATGTCGAAGAAACCCAGGGTGCTGATCGGCGCGAAATCCTTGGCCGTGTCATAGGGCAGCTTGGTGAACATGGTGGCCGTCACCGCACTGGCGTTGGACATCAGCAGCAGGGTGTAGCCGTCCGGTGCGGACTTGGCGACCAGGTCGGAAGCGCCGACACCACCCGCACCGGGCTTGTTCTCGATGACCACCGGCTGGCCCAGGGTCTGGGACATCTTCTGCGCCACGGTACGGGCCGTGATATCGGCCACGCCGCCGGGGCCAAAGGGCACCACGATGCGCAGCGGCTTGTTCGGGAAGGACTGGGCCCAGCCGGCGGTCGCCAGGGTGGCCCCCAGCAGCAGGGCCACGGTGCTGCGGCGGTTGATCTTCAGCTTCATGTCTTGATCTCCTAAGACTCAACAAAAAGGCGCGGCGCGCTTTAGCGCGCCACACCCAGCAAACGGTCCAGCAGCTCGGGCTGGTCCAGCAACGATTGCGCGGTGCCCGCGTGCACCACGGTGCCGCGGTCCAGCACGGCCGCCACATCCGAGATGGCCAGGATGGCCTGCGGATGCTGCTCGACGATGATGGCCGACAGGCCCTCCTCGCGTGTGATGCGCCGTATGGCGCGCAGCAGCTCCTGCACGATGATGGGCGCCAGGCCCTCCAGCGGCTCGTCCAGCAGCAGGAGCCTGGGGTTGAGCACCAGGGCGCGGGCCACGGCCAGCATCTGCTGCTCGCCGCCCGAGAGCTGGGTGCCGAGGTTGGTCTTGCGCTCGGCCAGGCGCGGGAACATCTCGTAGGCGCGCGCCGGCGTCCACGGGCCCGGGCGGGCCACGGCGGTGAGGTTCTCGTCCACCGTGAGCGACTTGAAGATATTGCGCTCCTGCGGCACCCAGCCGATGCCGGCGCCGGCACGCAGGTGCAGCGGCACCTTGTGCAGGGCCACGCCATCGAAGGTGATAGTGCCGCCGTGCTGGCGCGTGGCGCCGGCCAGGGTGTTCATGAAGGTGGTCTTGCCGGTGCCGTTGCGCCCCAGCAGGGCCAGGGTCTGACCCTGGTCCAGGCTCACCGATACATTGTTCAGCACCACGGCCTCGCCGTAGCCCGCGCTGAGGCCTTCAACCTTGAGGAGTTCAGCCATGGTGGTGAGCCCCCGCGTCTGCGTCCTCGCCATGTCCCAGGTAGACCGCCTTGACCTGCGGATCATTGGCGATGGTCTCGGGATCGCCTTCGGTGAGCACGGTGCCGTTGACCAGCACGGTCATGCGCTTGGCAAAACTGAAGACGAGGTCCATGTCATGTTCAATCAGGAGCACCGACACATCGGCCGGCAGGGCCGCCACGGTCTGCAGCAGTTCCTCGCGCTCGCCAGCGGGCACACCGGCCACGGGCTCGTCGAGCAGCAGCACACGCGGCTCGCAGGCCAGGGCGATGGCGATTTCCAGCAGGCGGCGCTTGCCGTAGGCCAGCACATGGGTCTTCTGGTTCATCACCTCGGTCAGATGAAACTGCTCGAGGAGCTGCTCGCAGCGTTCCACCACCTGCGGGCGTTTGCCCAGGGGCTGCCACCAGCGCGTGCCCAGGCCGCTCTGCTGCGAGACGGTCAGCGCCAGCGTCTCCAGCGGCGTGAGCGTGTCGAAGAGCTGGTTGATCTGGAAGGTGCGCACCATGCCGCGGCGCACACGCTGGTGCGGCGCCAGCTGGGTGATGTCCTGCCCTTCGAGCAGGATGCGGCCTCCGGTGGGCTCCAGCACACCGGTCAGCAGGTTGATCAGCGTGGTCTTGCCGGCGCCGTTGGGGCCGATCAGCGCATGGCGCGCGCCCTTGTGCAGGTCCAGGCTGACGTTGCCGGTGGCGGTGATGCCGCCGAAACGCTTGACCAGGTTCTGCGCTGAGAGGACGATCTCAGGAGAACTCATGATTTCTTGCCCCTCGATACCCAGGTCCAGGGACGGATCAGGCGCTCGCGGCCGACCAGCATCAGCACGACAAGGAAGAGGCCGATCCAGAAGGTCCAGTACTGCGGCGTGATGGAGGAGATCCAGTCCTGCATGACCTTGAACACGATGGCGCCGGCCACGCCGCCATACAGCCAGCCGGTGCCGCCGATGACCACCAGCAGCATGAGATCGGCCGAGCGGTCGAAAGCGAACAAGTCCACGGAGGCAAAACTGGTGGTCTGCGCCAGCAGGCCACCGGCGGCGCCGGCCACGCCCGCGGCGATGGTGTAGATCACGGCCAGGCGGGCGGTCACCGGAATGCCGATGGCCATGGCACGCAGGCGGTTGTCGCGCAGGGCCTTGAGGGTTCCGCCCAGCGGCGAGTGCACCAGCCGGCGCGCCAGCACAAAGAACAGCAACAGCACGCTGATCGAATACCAGGCCGCCGTCTGGCCCTGAAGATCGAACTCGAAGCGGCCCAGCAGCGGCCCCATGACCACGCCCTGCAGGCCGTCGGCCCCGCCGGTGATGTCCAGCTTGTTGGCCAGCTCCATCAGGATCAGTGCCACGCCCATGGTCACCATGAGGCGCGTGAGGTCGGTGCCGCGCATGATGGTCAGCGAGCAGACAGCGCCCAGCAGCGTGGACACGGCGATGGCGAAGGCCAGGCCCACCAGCGGGTCGGGCATCACCAGTTTGGCGAACAGGGCCGCCGCGTAGGCACCCATGCCGAAGAAGGCCGCGTGACCGAGCGAGACGATGCCCGCGTAGCCCAGGATCAGGTCCAGGGAAACAGCGAAAAGCGCGACGATGGCGATCTCGTTGATGATGAGCGCATGGGTGGACAGCAGCCAGGGCGAGGCCAGGGCCAGCAACCACAAGACGGGCTCCCAGAGCTTCCAGCGCTGCAGATCGTGCAGGGATTGCATGGCGTTTTTCATTCGGTGGCCTCCGCGCTGCGCGCTGCGGTATTGGCTTCGACGTCACAAGCGCTGCGCGCAGTTGTGAGTCTGCACCGCAACTTCGTTGTCGTCTTGGGAGCGGCCCTGCGACTCATGCCTTGCCTCCCTTGCGCACGAACAGGCCCTGCGGGCGCCAGATCAGGATGACGATCATCAGGAAATAGACGATGAAGGCGCCGAAGCGCGGGATGTAGTACTTGCCGGCCACGTCGGCGAGGCCCAGCAGCAGGGCCGCCAGCAGCGGGCCGGTGATGGACGAGGTGCCGCCCACGGCCACGACGATCAGGAAATAGATCATGTTCTTGAGCGGGAAGCTCGGGTCCATGCCCAGCACTTCGGCGCCCAGCGCACCGCCCAGGCCCGCCAGGCCGGAGCCGACCGCGAAGGTCAGCAGGAACACGACATTGACATTGATGCCCAGGCCGGCGGCCACACGCTGGTCGTCGACCGAGGCGCGCAGACGGCTGCCGAAACGGGTCCTGGCCAGGATGTACTGCAGGCCGATGGTCAAGGCCGCGCAGATGACGATGATGAAGACCCGGTAATGCCCCATGCCCAGCATCCAGGCCCCCTCGCCGATCTCGGTGCGGCCCTTGATCCACTCGGGCAGCTGGATGATCTGCTGGCTGGAGGTCATGAAATAGTCCATGGCCGCCACGGCCATGAAGGTCAGGCCGATGGAGAACAGCACCTGCTCCAGGTGCGGCTTCCTGTACATGGGCCGGTACAGCGTGCGCTCGAGCACGGCGCCCAGCAGGGCCACACCGATGAAGGCGATGGGCAGGCACAGCAGGAAGGGCACATCCATGCGCTGCATCAGCAGCACGGTGATGTAGCCGCCGACCATGGCGAAGGCGCCGTGGGCCAGGTTGATGAAGTTCATCAGACCCATGGTCACGGACAGGCCGACCGCCAGGATGAAGAGCAGCATGCCGTAGGCAATGCCGTCAAAAAGTATCGTCAGCATGAACTCTGGGTGTCAGGTCAGGACAAAAAAACATGGGCGCCACCTCGACGGGTGGCGCCCATGGTCGCCCGCTTATTTGGACTTGCCGGGATCCTTGACGTCCTTGATGACGTCGAATTCCACGTTGAACAGCTCGCCGCCCTGCTTCTCGACCTTGCGCAGGTAGATGTTGTGCACGACGTCACGGGTCTGCGCATCGATGAACATGGGGCCGCGCGGGCTTTCCCAGACCTGGCCCTTCATGGCCGCCAGCAGGGCATCCCCGCCGCCCTGGCCCTTGGTGGCCTTGAGCGCTTCGTAGATCACGCGCATGCCGTCATAACCACCGACGGCCATGAAGTTCGGACGCATGCCCTTGTTGGCCTTCTTGAAGGCCTCGACAAACTTCTTGTTGGTCGGCGAGGGGTGGGCCGCCGAGTAGAAGTGCGCCGTGACCACACCCAGGGCGCCGTCGCCCATATCGCCCAGCTGGTCGTCATCGGTGATGTCGCCGGGACCGATCAGCTTGATGCCGGCCTTGTCCATGCCGCGCTCGAGGAACTGCTTCATGACGGCTGCGCCGGCGCCCGAGGGTACGAAGACGAAGAGGCCGTCGGGCTTGGCGTCGCGCACCTTCTGCAGGAAGGGCGCGAAGTCGGGGTTGCGCATGGGCACGCGCAGGGACTCGATGACCGTGCCGCCGTTGAAGATGTAGCGGTCCTTGAAGAACTTCTCGGCATCGTGGCCGGGGCCGTAGTCGCTGACCAGGGTCACGACCTTCTTGATGCCGCCCTTGGCGACGGCCCAGTCGGCCATGGCGACCGAGGACTGCGCCAGCGTGAAGCTGGTGCGCACGATGTAGGGCGAGGACTGGGTGATGCTGGAGGTGCCGGCGGCCATCACGACCATCGGCGTCTTCGATTGGGTGGCGATGGGTGCGGTGGCGAAGGCCGAGGGCGTGATGCCGAAGCCCGCCAGAACATTGACCTTGTCGTTCACCACCAGCTCCTGGGCCAGACGCTTGGTCACGTCCGGCACGCTGGTGTCGTCCTTGATGATCAGCTGGACCTTCTTGCCGGCAACGGTGTCACCATGCTGAGCCATGTAGAGCTTGGCGGCGGCCTCGATCTGGCGGCCGGTGGAAGCCTGCTGACCGGTCATGGGCAGGATCAGGCCGATCTTGAAGGCGCCGTCCTGGGCCAGCACGGCCGTGGAAGACAGCGCAGCCAGCGCCAGCATGGACGCACTCAGAAACACTCGCTTTTGCATGAAAGACTCCTATTAGGTTTTATCCCCTTACGCAGCCGGTCGGTGGCGCACAGGTGCGACCCTGTCCTCGCACGCGAAGGTGCATTACTTTCGCCTCAAACCAGATCATGCGCAAGTCAAGTTTCGGACTGATAGATATAGCAAAACGACATATCTTATGGGCAGTCATTAGCAGCATAAACGAACACAGGGCCCCGCAGGCCCTGTGTCGCGAAAGCCGGCCGGCGCTCAATAACGCAGGCGACCTTCCTGGTCCATGACGGCAATGTCCACATAACGGCTGCCGGCATTGCTCTTGGAGAAGTCGATGCGATAGCCATCGAACTCGATCTCGCCCATGGCCTGCAGGCTCTTGGCCAGGGCGGCCGGGGTGATCTCGCCCCGGATACGCTTCAAGCCCTCGGCCAGGATGCGCGCGGAGAGATAGCCCTCCATCTGGAAGGAGGCGTAGCTCGCGATGTCGGGATAGGCCGCTTTCATGGCCGACTGGAAATCCCGTATCAGGGTCTTGGTCTTGCCATTGGGGTTGGGGTAAATCTGGGCCACGCCCACCCCGCGCGCAAACTCGACACCCGCCACCTTGGCCAGCATGCCGGGCGCCGTATCGGCCAGCACGAAGATGGATTGCGTCACGCCCGCCTTGCGCAGGGCTGCCACGCTGCCTGCGGTGAAGGGCGGCGCACCGATCACGATGACGCCCTGGGGGTTGGACTTGAAGACCTCTTCGGCCGCCTTGGCCTGCTCTTCGGGCTTGAAGACGGACTGGTAACCCTTGACGTCCATGCCCGTGAGGCGGGCCGCCTCGTCGGCCACCACCTTGACGCCCCCGGTTCCCATCGGGATGTCCTGATGCATGACCGCCAGCTTGACGATGCCCAGCGTACGGGCGTGGTTCACGATCTTCTCGATCTGCTGCCTGTCACCGGCCCGCACGTGGAAGAGGCGCGGATGGCCGGGGTTGCGAAAAGCCTCCGCCCCGGGCACGGCGTTCATCAAGACCACATCGTGCTTGTCGAGCAGCTTGTCCGCGAACATGCGCTGCAGCGAGGCCGAGCCGACCGGGGAAATCAGCGCCACCGGCTTGCGCTGCATGGCCTGCTCGAACGCTGCCGCGAAACCGTCGGGTTTGTAGGTGTCGTCCAGTTCGAAGAAGGTGACCTTGCGCCCGCTGATGCCACCCGCCTTGTTGAGCTGGGCAAAGTAGGCCTTGGCCCCCTGGTTGATCTGCGGCGCATCCGGCGCCGGCAGGCCAGAGAAAGGCCCGATCTGAGCGATCACGATGTCCTGCGCCTGCGCGCCCTGCCATGCGCCGAACAAACCCGCCAGGCCCAGCAGCAGGGCCGGGAAACGCCAAGCGATCAGATGCATGGTTTTCATTCCTGCCTTCCTTCTCGTGATACTCAATTCCGCCGGCCAAGCTACGGCACTTGCGCGGCAAACGGTCGTCTTTGTGCGTGGCTCATGGAGATTTTCTGGCAGCTGACCCGCTATCCTGGCCTGCATCTGCTTGATAATCCGTATCCTGAATGTGCTTGGCATTCTCACATAAGCCGTATCCAACCGAGGAGACCCCCCATGACGCGACGTACCACCCCCCCGTTCCGCGCCGACCATGTCGGCAGCTTCCTGCGCCCCAGATACCTGCTGGAAGCGCGTGAGCAGAAGGCCAAGGGAGAGATCACGGCCGAGCAGTTGCGCAAGGTGGAGGACAAGGCCATCACCGAGATCGTCAAGTTCCAGGAAGACGTGGGTCTGCAGAGCATCACGGACGGCGAGTTCCGCCGCACCTACTTCCATATCGACTTCCTGGAGCAGGTCGGCGGCGTGCGCACCGACGTGCCGGTCACCGTCATCAAACCCGATGGCACCAAGGAACTGGCCCCGCCCGTGATGCGCGTGATCGACAAGGTGCGCCACGTCAAGGACATCCAGCGCGCCGACTTCGAATACCTCAAGAGCCAGATCGCGCCGGGCCGCGGCAGCGTGGGCAAGGTGACCATCCCCTCGCCCACCATGCTGCACTTCCGCGGCGGCCGCGCCGGCATCAGCAAGGAGCACTACCCCGAGCTCGATCCCACGTTCTATGACGACGTGGCCCAGGCCTATGGCGACGAGCTGCGCAGCCTGGCCGCCGCCGGCTGCAGCTATGTGCAGATGGACGACACCAACCTGGCCTACCTCTGCGACGAGAAGATGCGCGAGGCCGCCCGCCAGCGCGGTGACGACCCCAACGAACTGCCGCACCGCTACGCCAGGTTCATCAACAAGGTGGTGGCGCAGAAACCCGCCGGCATGACCCTGGCCATGCACCTGTGCCGCGGCAACTTCAAGAGCACACACGCCGCTTCGGGCAACTACGAGCCGGTGGCCGAGGCCCTGCTCAAGGAAATGAACCTCGACGCCTATTTCCTGGAATACGACGACGAGCGCAGCGGCGACTTCCGCCCCCTGCGTTTCCTCGCCCCGGGGAAGATCGTGGTGCTGGGCCTGGTGACCACCAAGTTCGGCAAGCTCGAATCCAAGGACGAACTCAAGCGCCGCATCGACGAAGCGGCCAAGTACGTGGCCATGGATCAGCTCTGCCTGTCACCGCAGTGCGGCTTCTCCAGCACCGTGCACGGCAACGACATCGCGGTGGAGGACCAGCGCGCCAAGCTGCGCCTGGTGGTGGAAACGGCCGAAGAGGTGTGGGGCCGCGCCTGAACCAGAGCGATCATCAGGAGATGAGGGCGGCCTGCGGGCCGCCCTTTTTCATGCGCCGCCCTTGGCCGAGCGGTCCTTCACGAAATTGAAGCCGAAGTCCAGCGCCGCCTCGAGCGAGAGCTCGATGGCATGGCGCTCGTGTTCGGTCAGGTAGAACATCAGGTCCACGTCATGCCGAACATAACGCGCGGGCAGGCGGTTCAGGGCCACGCAGGCCACGTCGGCCAGCATATCGGGGGTCATGCTGGGCCAGCGCGGGGCACGGCGCAGGACTTCTTCGAACACCAGTCGTTCGTAATAGTTATGGACCTGCTCGAAATTGCTGATCATGAAAACCTCCAGGACAACTGCCGCTGACCTTAGCAGTTCCCGTACGGCCTGACAAGGCCGCGCGCGCCGTTCAACGCAGCCTAGTAGACTGAATCCGTGAGATTCACTGGCACTCGTCTGCCCCTCGCTGTGCCATGCGGCGTTGCAAATGCTCGCCGGGCCTACGGGCCCGTCTGTGCTTTGCGCCTTGCCTGCCGCAGCGCTGGTCAGCCGCTTGCCGGCGATCTCTCAGATTCAGTCTACTAGCCCAGGCCTAGGAGTCGCACCGCATTGCCCTTGAGGATGCCGGGCATGACTTCGGGCTTGAAACCCGCTTCCTCAAAGTCTTTCATCCAGCGCTCGGGCGTGATCAGCGGATAGTCCGAGCCGAAGAGGATGCGGTCCTTGAGCAGGGTGTTGGCGTACTGCACAAGCTGCTTGGGGAAGTACTTGGGGCTCCAGCCCGAGAGATCGATCCAGACGTTGGGTTTGTGCGTGGCCACGGAGAGCGCCTCGTCCTGCCAGGGGAAGCTGGGGTGGGCCATGACGATCTGCATGTCGGGGAAGGCGATCGCCACGTCGTCCAGGTGCATGGGGTTGCTGTATTCCAGGCGCAGGCCGCCGCCGCAGCGCATACCGCTGCCGATGCCGCTGTGGCCGGTGTGGAAGATGGCCGGCAGCTTGTGCTCGGCGATGACCTCGTAGAGGGGCCAGGCCATCTTGTCGTAGGGATGGTAGCCCTGCACCGTGGGGTGGAACTTGAAACCCTTGACGCCGTGCTCGGCGATCAGGCGGCGCGCCTCGCGCGCGCCCATCTTGCCCTTGTGCGGATCGATGCTGGCGAAGGCCATCATCATGTCGCTGTTGGCCTTGGCCGCCTCGGCGATCTCCTCGTTCGGGATGCGGCGGCGGCCCAGCTGGGATTCGCTGTCCACCGTGAACATCACCAGGCCGATCTTGCGCTCGCGGTAATAGGCAATCGTCTCGGCGATGGTCGGCCGGCGGTTGGAGCGGAAGTACTTGTCCGCCGCGCGGTCGTATTCCTCGCCGTAGTTGTCGAAAGGGTTCCAGCAGCTGACTTCGGCGTGCGTGTGGACGTCGATGGCGATGAGGTTCTTGTGGTCCATGACCGTCTCCTGGCGGGGGATGCCGACCTCGACATCCCAGGGTAAACACCGATGAAAAGCGAACGTCGCTTGCTTGAATTGGTTATATTTTATAACCATAATCGATTCCAGAAAGAAACGCAAGATGAAGAACCCCGACCTCCATTTCGAGCGGCGTGGCGAGCAGCAGGAAGTTGCCGTCATCCGCCTGACACGCCCGGCCAAGCGCAATGCGCTCAACGACGGCCTGATCCTGGCCATCCGCGATCTGTTCGAGCACATGCCCGAAGGCGTGCGCGCCGCCGTCATCGACGGCGAGGGCGAGAACTTCTGCGCCGGCCTGGACCTGAGCGAACTGAAAGAACGTGACGCCGGCCAGGGCCTCTACCACTCGCGCATGTGGCACGCCGCCTTGGAGCGTGTGCAATACGGCCCGGTGCCGGTGATCGCCGCGCTGCACGGCGCCGTGGTCGGTGGCGGCCTGGAGCTGGCCAGCGCCTGCCACATCCGCGTGGCCGACGCATCCACCTTCTACGCCCTGCCCGAAGGCTCGCGCGGCATCTTCGTGGGCGGCGGCGGCGCGGTGCGCATCCCGCGCCTGATCGGCGCCTCCCGTATGGCCGACATGATGCTGACCGGTCGTGTCTACAACGCGCAGGACGGCGAAAAGATCGGCATGGCGCAGTACCTGGTGCCGCAGGGCAGCGCCTTCGACAAGGCTTTCGAGCTGGCCGTGCGCGTGGCGCAGAACGCCCCGCTGACCAACTACGCCCTGATCCACGCCCTGCCGCGCATCGCCGAGCAGCCGGCCGATCAGGGCTTGCTGACCGAGGCCATGATGGCCGCCATCGCCCAGAGCGCGCCTGAGGCCAAGCAACGCGTGCGCGCCTTCCTCGACGGCAAGGCCACCAAGGTGAAAAAGGGCTGAGCACCACCCCCCTCAAGAAGAACACGGACATGAGCGAGACTAACCCCAGACTGCGTGCAGCGCGCTACCGGCCGCTGGCCTTCGGCGTGACACGCGTGGCCCTGCGCCAGGGCGCCCAGGGCGTGCAGTACCTGCGCGCCGAACCGCCCCTGCCGCCCTATCCCGAGCGCATGAGCGACCGCCTGCTGCACTGGGCTCGCACCACGCCCGATCGGGTCTTCATTGCGCGCCGCGCGCCGCTGCCCGGCGGCGGCACCGGCGACTGGCAGCAGGTAAGCTACGCCCGCGCCCTGCAGGCGGCGCGCAGCATCGGCCAGGCGCTACTGGACCGCCAACTCGGTGTCGACCGGCCTGTGGCCATCCTGAGCGAGAACAGTATCGAGCACGCGCTGCTGGCGCTGGGCTGTCTTTACGCCGGCGTGCCGTACTGCAGCGTCTCGCCGGCCTACTCCACCGTGAGCCAGGACTACGACAAGCTGCGCCACGTGCTGACCACGCTGACGCCGGGGCTGGTGTTCGCGGGCGACGCCGCGCGTTATGGCAAGGCCATCGCGGCCGCCGTGGCGCCCGAGGTGGAGGTAGTGCTGGCCAGCGCGCCCGGCGACGCCCTCGCCGGCCGGGCCTGCACCCCGCTGGGCGCGCTGTTCGACACCCGCCCCAGCCCGGCTGTGGAGGCCGCGCAGCAAGCCACCGGACCCGATACCATCGCCAAGTTTCTCTTTACCTCGGGTTCAACCAAGAACCCCAAGGCCGTCATCAACACGCACCGCATGTGGTGCGCCAACCAGCAGCAGATGGCGCAGAGCATGCCGGTGCTGGCCGAGGCGCCGCTGGTGCTGGTGGACTGGCTGCCCTGGAACCACACCTTCGGTGGCAATCACAACTTCGGCATGGTGCTGTTCCATGGCGGAACGCTCTGCATCGACGACGGCAAGCCCACACCGACGCTGATGGGCGAGACCCTGCGCAACCTGCGCGAGATCGCACCCACGCTGTACTTCAACGTGCCCACGGGCTTCGAGATGATCGCCCTGGCCATGAAGACCGACGAGGCGCTGCGCAAGAAGCTGCTTTCACGTGTGCGTTTGTTCTTCTACTCGGGCGCCGGCCTGGCCCAGCCCGTCTGGGACAGCCTGCACCGCACACAGGAGGCCGAAATCGGCGAGCGCATCGTCATGGGCACCGGCCTGGGCATGACCGAGTCCGGCCCCTTCGCCCTCTACATCACCAGCCCCGAGGTGCGCTCGGGCGACTTGGGCGTGCCCACCGTGGGCATGGAGCTCAAGCTGGTGCCGGTCGACGGCAAGATCGAGGTCCGCTACAAAGGCCCGAACATCGCGCCGGGCTACTGGCGCGCGCCCGAGGCCACCCTGGAAGCCTTCGACGAGGAAGGCTTCTTCTGCACCGGCGACGCCGTGCAGTGGATCGATCCGGAAAACATCCACCGCGGCCTGAAATTCGACGGCCGCATCGCCGAGGACTTCAAGCTCGCCACCGGCACCTTCGTCAGCGTGGGCCCCCTGCGCGCGCGCATCATCGCTACCGGCGCGCCCTATATCCAGGACGCGGTGCTGACCGGCCTGAACCTCAGGGAGGTCGGCGCCCTGATCTTCCCCACGCCCGCCGTGCGCGCGCTCAGCGGCCTGGGTGCCGCCGCCAGCCCGCGCGAGGTACTGGACAGCCGACCGGTGCGTGAACACTTCCAGGCGATCCTGAACCAGCTGGCCGCCGCCGCCACCGGCAGCGCCAACCGCATCGCGCGCGCCCTGCTGCTGGCCGAGCCGCCCTCCATCGACAAGGGCGAGGTCACCGACAAGGGCTCGATCAACCAGCGTGCCGTGCTCAAGCACCGCGATGCGCTCGTGCAGGCCCTGCACGATGGCAGCGCGCCCGGCATCCTCACACCTCAAGCCTAGAAATGAAACACCCCCGAAGCGCCTGCGGCGCCCTGCGCTCACAGCCAGAGGCTGTGGCTCTTCAGGCTGTCCAGTCCTGCGCAGGCAGGACTGGAGCCGCAACCTTCAGCCCCTCAAGGGGGCGTACCCAGCGGCCCGGCGAAGCCGGTTCCGCGGGTGCTCTGGGTTTACATCCCCTCATCGATCTGAATCACTGACATGAACATTCAAGGACAAGCAGCACTGGTCACCGGCGGCGCCTCGGGCCTCGGTGAAGCCACGGCACGTGAACTGGCACGCCTGGGCGCCAGGGTCGCCGTACTCGACGTCAATGCCGCGCTGGCCGAGAAAGTGGCCGCGGACATCGGCGGCGTCGCGTGTGTCTGCGACATCACGAACACCGACAGCGTCACCGCCGCACTCGCCAAGGCCGCCGCCGCCCACGGTCCGGCACGCATCCTGATGAACATCGCGGGCATCGGCAGCGCCAAGCGCATCGTCACCAGGGACGGCTCGCCCGCACCGCTGGAAGACTTCGCACGCGTCGTCAACATCAACCTCATCGGCAGCTACAACATCAGCCGCCTGTTTGCGGCGGAATGTGTCAAGCTGGCGCCGCTGGACGATGGCGAACGCGGCGTGATGATGTTCACCGCCTCGGTCGCCGCCTTCGACGGCCAGGTCGGCCAGCAGGCCTACAGCGCCTCCAAGGGCGGCCTGGTCGGCATGACCCTGCCCATGGCGCGTGACCTGGCCCAGCACGGCATCCGCGTCTGCACCGTGGCGCCCGGCCTCTTCGCCACGCCGCTCATGAAGGAACTGCCCGGGGACGTCCAGGCCGCCCTGGCCGCCTCCATCCCCTTCCCCAAACGACTGGGCCATCCCGAGGAGTTCGCCCAGCTGGCCTGCCACATCGTCAGCAACGGCCATCTCAACGGCGAGGTGATCCGCCTGGACGGCGCGCTGCGCATGGCGCCGCGCTGAGAGTTAACCCCAGGCAGAAATTCCAGCCAGCACTCGATACTGTTTTCCGCCCGCGTTTCTCAATCCCAACCCAAACGAGGAGACAACCATGAAACTACGATCTACCCTGCTGGCCGTCCTGGTCGCCATGGCCTGCGGCACCGCCCTGGCCGATGTCAACATCGGCGTCAGCCTCTCGCTGACCGGCCCGGGCTCCGGCCTGGGCATCCCGGTGAACAACCAGTTCAAGCTCTTTCCCAAGACCATCGCGGGCGAGAAAATCAATCTGATCGTCCTGGACGACGCCTCCGATCCCGGCAAGGGCGTCACCAATGCGCGCCGCTTCATTACCGAGGACAAGGTCGACATGATCATCGGCTCGTCCATCACGCCGGTATCGGCCGCCATGATTCCGCTGGCCGCCGAAGCCAAGACCGTACAGCTCGCGGTCTCCCCCGTGGGCGGCCCCCCGGAGCAGGAACACTGGCTGTTCCGCCTGCCGCAGGGTGCCGACGTGATCGCCTACCCCATCGTCGAGAACATGAAGAAGACCGGGGTCAAGACCATGGGCTTCCTCGGCTATGCCGACGCCTACGGCGAGATCTGGCTCAAGGCCATGACGCCCGCGCTGGAGAAGGCCGGTATCAAGTTGGTGTCCGTCGAACGCTTTGCCCGCACCGACACCAGCGTCACACCCCAGGCCCTCAAGCTGACCTCGGCCCATCCGGATGCCATCCTGGTGGTGGCCTCCGGTTCCGGTGCGGCCATGCCGCACAAGGGCCTGATCGAACGCGGTTACAAGGGCAAGATCTACCAGACCCACGCCGCCGCCACGCCCGACCTGGTGCGCATCGGTGGCAAGGACGTCGAAGGCGGTTATGTGTCCTCCGGTCCGGCCGTGGTCGCCGAGCAGTTGTCCGACGGCCACCCGTCCAAGAAGCGTGCCGTCGATTTCGTGACCAACTACGAGAAGGCCTACGGCCCTGGCAGCCGCAACCAGTTTGCCGCCCATGCCTATGACGCGCAAATCGTGCTGGAAAAGATCCTGCCGGTGGCGCTGAAGAAAGCCAAGCCGGGCACGCCTGAATTCCGTGCCGCGCTGCGCGACGCCATGGAAACCATGGGCCGCACCGTGTTCTCGCACGGCGTGATGAACTGGAGCGCCACGGACCACTGGGGCTACACCAACGAAACCGCCGTGCTGCTGCAGGTCAAGGACGGCAAGTTCGTTGTCGTCCAGTAAGCCGCTGCCTGCTCCCGTCACGCCCAGGGCGTGACGGCCCCGGTGCAGGCGCCGCGCCTGCACCGCTTCTCTTTCGATTTCTTCCACCGTCCGGACCCCTGCCCCATGGATTCGACTATCGCGAGCATCCTTCTGCTCGACGGCGTGACCAACGGCGCCATCTATGCGCTGCTTGGCATCGCCACCGTGCTCGTGTTCGCCGTCACGCGCGTCATCTTCATTCCGCAAGGCGAGTTCGTCGCCTACGGCGCCCTGACCCTGGCCATCCTGCAGACCGGGCGGGTGCCCGGCACGGTCTGGCTGCTGCTGCTGCTGGCCGCTGTCGCCGCGCTCATGGAGTTCCATGCCCGCTGGTTGCACCACCGCGACCTGGGTGCTGCGGCCATCGCCGCGCTCAAGACCCTGATCGCGCCGGTCCTCGTATCGCTCGTCACCATCTGGGCTGCACCCCAGCAGTTCCATCTGCTGGTGCAGGCGCTGCTGTCGGTAGCGGTCGTCACCGCCTTCGGCCCGCTGGTCTACCGTGTCGCCTACCAGTCGCTGGAATCGGCCACCCCGCTGGTGCTGCTGATCGTCTCGGTGGGCGTGCATTTCGCCATGACCGGCCTGGGCCTGCTGTTCTTCGGCGCCGAGGGTTTCCGCAATCCGGCCTTCTGGGACCTGCGCCTGAACCTGGGCCCCGTCATGCTGTCGGGCCAGACCATCATCATCGGCCTGAGTTCGCTGGCCCTGATCGTGCTGCTGTGGCTGTTCTTCGAGCGCTCGCTGTTCGGCAAGGCGCTGCGGGCCACGGCCGTCAACCGCCTGGGCGCGCGCCTGATGGGCATCTCCAGCCACGCCGCCGGCCAGCTGAGCTTCACCATGGCCGCACTGATCGGTGCGCTTTCGGGCCTGCTGATCGGCCCCACCACCACCATCTTCTACGACTCGGGATTCATCATCGGCCTCAAGGGTTTCGTGGCCGCCGTCGTCGCCGGCCTGTCCAGTTACCCGGGGGCGCTGATCGGCGCCATGTTCGTGGGCGTCATCGAATCCTTCGGCTCCTTCTGGGCCAGCGCCTTCAAGGAAGTCATCGTGTTCACCGTCATCCTGCCCGTCCTGCTGGTGCGCTCCCTGTACAGCTCGCATTCGGACGAGGACCACTGATATGAAGTCGCCTCGCACCCTGGGCCTGCTGGCCCTTGCCATCGCCATCCCCCTGCTGACCGTGCTGCCGCTGCCGGACTTCTGGTTCACACAGCTCAACACCATCGCCTTGTACAGCCTGACGGGCCTGGGCCTGGTGCTGCTCACCGGCGTGGGCGGCCTGACCTCCTTCGGCCAAGCGGCCTTCGTCGGCATCGGCGCCTACACCACGGCGGTACTGACGGTGCAGCTGGGCGCTTCGCCCTGGCTGACGCTGCCCATCGGCCTGGTGCTGACGGCCAGCTGCGCGCTGCTGCTGGCCCTGATCACGCTGCGCATGTCGGGTCACTACCTGCCGCTGGCCACCATCGCCTGGGGCCTGTCGCTCTATTACCTGATGGGCAACCTTGAAGCGCTCGGCAAATACGACGGCATCACCGGCATCAAGACCCTGGCGATCGGCGGCATCGATTTCGGCGAAGGTCGCGGCTTCTTCGTGCTGGTCTGGGCCATTGTGCTGCTGGCGGCCGTGGCCATGCTCAACCTGCTCGACTCGCGCGCCGGCCGCGCCATCCGCGCCCTGAAGAACGGCGCGCAGATGGCGGAAGCCATGGGCGTGAACACCTTCCGCTACAAGGTCACCATCTTCGTGCTCGCCGCCTTGCTGGCCGCGGTCTCGGGCTGGCTGTTCGCGCACTTCCAGCGCTCGGTCAGTCCAACGGCCTTCGGCCTGAAGATGGGCATCGAGTACCTCTTCATGGCCGTGGTCGGCGGTGTCGGCCACGTCTGGGGTGCACTGGTGGGCGCCAGCCTGATCAAGGTGCTCGACGACCAGTTGCAGGTCCTGCTGCCACGGCTGATCGGCACCAGCGGCAACTACGAGATGATCGTCTTCGGCATTTCCCTGGTGCTTGTGCTGAAGTACCTGCCCGACGGCCTGTGGTCCATGGTCGAGAAAAAGCTGCCGCGCCGCCAACGCAAGAACGACTGGAGTGAGGCCGCGCCCCTGCCCGAACGCGCCAAGCCCGCCACCGGCGAACTGCTGCTGGACGTGCAGGCCATCCGCAAGGAATTCGGCGGCCTGGTGGCCGTCAACGACATCAGCTTCCAGATCCGCGCCGGCCAGATCGTCGGTCTGATCGGCCCCAACGGCGCCGGCAAGTCCACCACCTTCAACCTGGTGACCGGCGTGCTGGGCATGACGCGCGGCCATGTGGTGTTTGCCGGTGAACCGCTCGACGGCCTGCCCTCGCGCGAAATCGCTCGCCGCGGCATGGGCCGCACCTTCCAGCACGTGAAGATGATCCCCGACATGACGGTGCTGGAAAACGTGGCGCTGGGCGCCCACCTGCGCGGCCGCAAGGGCGTGGTGAGCGCCATGACACGCTTGAACCGCGCCGAGGAGCGACAGCTCTACCGCGAAGCACAACGCCAGCTGGAGCGCGTCGGCATGGGCGCCTACCTGCATGAGCAGGCGGGCAACCTGGCCATGGGCCTGCAGCGGCTGATGGAAATTGCGCGCGCGCTGTGCAGCGATCCGACGCTGCTGCTGCTCGACGAACCGGCCGCCGGCCTGCGCCACAAGGAAAAGCAGGACCTGGTCGCGGTGCTGCGCCAGCTGCAGTCCGAGGGCATGAGCATCCTGCTGGTGGAGCACGACATGGACCTGGTGATGGACATCTGTGACCACCTGGTGGTGATGGAGTTCGGCACCCTGCTGACCCAGGGCCCGCCGTCGCAGATCCAGCAGGACCCCAAGGTGCGTGCCGCCTACCTGGGCACGGAGCACTGAAGATGACGAACATGAGTACCCCCCTGCTGCAAGTGCAGAACCTGCGCTCCGGCTACGGCCGCGCCGAAGTGCTGCACGGCCTGAGCCTGCAGGCCGACAAGGGCAGCGTGATCACCGTGATCGGTCCCAATGGCGCCGGCAAGTCCACCCTGCTCAACACCCTGATGGGCATCCTGCCCGGCCAGGGCACGATCCGCTTCGATGGCGAAGACATCGCCCGCCTGACCCTGGAGGAGCGCGTGATGTGCGGCATCTCGCTGGTGCCGGAGAAACGCGAGCTGTTCTCCAGCATGCCGGTCGAGGACAACCTGATCCTCGGCGGTTTCCGCCAGAAACGCCTGGGCAACGCCCGCTGGCGCGACAGGCTCGACGAGGTCTACACCCTGTTCCCACGCCTCGAAGAGCGCCGCGGCCAGCTTGCCGGCACCCTTTCCGGCGGCGAGCGGCAGATGCTCGCCGTGGGCCGCTCGCTGATGGCCGGCCCCAAACTGCTGATGCTCGACGAGCCCAGCCTGGGCCTGGCGCCGCTGATCGTGCGCGAGATCTTCGCCATCATCGAGCAACTGCGCCGGACCGGTGTGACCATCGTGCTGGTCGAGCAGAACGCGCGCGCCGCGCTGGCCGTGGCCGATCACGGTTACGTCCTGGAAATGGGCGAGCTTGCGCTGCAGGGCCCCGCCGCACAGCTGGCGCAGGACCCGCGCGTGATCGACACCTACCTGGGCGCCGCCAAGACCAAGGCCTGAAACCGGCACAGGCGCCAACCCTCACCAACGCCATCCGCAGGAGACACCATGAAAAGCATGCACCGGGCCCACCTCATCGCACTTTCAGCCGCGTGGCTGTCGGCCTGCAGCACGGCCCCCGATGCACCGGGCTCGCGTACGGCTGCACTGCCCGCGGCCAGCGGTGCCGCACTGCAGGCCTGCGCCGCGCTCAAGGACCGGTACGCCTACACGCAGACCAGCATCGACACGTCCGCCCCCGTGGCGGCCGGGACCCTGAGCCTTGGCGGCAATCCGGTCGCGGCCCACTGCCTGGTCAGGGGCAGCATGCACAGGCGCAAGGGCAGCGACGGCCGCGACTACGCCATAGCTTTCGAGATGCGCCTGCCCGAGGCCTGGAACGGGCGCTTCTACTACCAGGGCAACGGCGGGCTGGACGGCAATGTGCAGCCCGCGCTCGGTGCGCTGGGCGGCGGGCCGCTGACCGGCGCGCTGTTTCAGGGTTTTGCCGTCATCAGCTCCGACGCCGGCCACACGGGCGCGCAGACCACGGTCTTCGGCCTGGAGCCGCAGGCGCGGCTGGACTACGGTTACCAGGCCGTGGCCAAGCTCACGCCCATGGCCAAGGACCTGATCCGCACCGCTTATGGCAAGGGACCGGACCGCTCCTACATCGGCGGCTGCTCCAACGGCGGACGCCATGCCATGGTGGCCGCCGCGCGCCTGGGCGAGCAATACGACGGCTACCTGATCGGTGCGCCCGGTTATCGCCTGCCCCGGGCCGCCCTGGCCCAGCTCTGGGGCGCCCAGCAGTTCAGCGCCCTGGCCACGCCGGGCGCCACCGCGCCCCACCCCCTGGCTCCGCAAGGACGCATCCCCGACCTGAGCAGCGCCTTCACAGCGCAGGAGCGCCAGACCGTGGCCCAGGCCATCCTGGCCAGGTGCGATGCCCTGGACGGCGCACGCGACGGCATGGTGCAGGACGTGCAGGCCTGCCAGGCCCGCTTCAATCTGCAGACCGATGTGCCCAGCTGCGGCGCCGAGCGCACAGGGCAATGCCTGAGCACGGCGCAAAAACAGGTCATAGGCACGCTCTTCAGCGGCGCCCGCAGCAGCAGCGGCCAGCCGCTGTACGCCCCCTTCCCCTATGACAGCGGCCTGGTCGGCGCCAACTGGGGCACGTGGAAGTTCGTGAACTCGCTGGCGCTGGACCCGCTGGCCGTGGCCACGGTCTTCAGCGTGCCGCCGGGCCGGGTCGATCCGCTCAGGGAAGACCTGGGTGCGCGGCTGGCGCTGTTCAACACCACCGATGGAAACTACAAGGAGTCGGGCCTCTCGCTCATGACACCGCCCGGCCATGAACAGCCCGGCAACCTGGCCCCGCTGCGTGCGCGTGGCGCCAAGATGCTGCTCTACCACGGCGTGAGCGACGCGGTCTTCTCGGCCGAAGACACCCGACTGTGGATCGAAGCCCTGGGCAAGGCCCTGGGCGGCCCGGCCAACGACTTCGCCCGCTACTTCCCCGTGCCCGGCATGAACCATTGCAGCGGCGGTCCGGCGACCGACCAGTTCGATCTGCTGGGCCCGCTGGTGCAGTGGGTGGAACAGGGTGTGGCGCCTCAAGGCGTGCCGGCCACGGCGCGCGGTGCGGGCCATGCCGGCGGCGTGAATACCGAGCTGCCGCAGGACTGGTCCGCCACGCGCGGCCGCCCCCTGTGCGCCTACCCGGCCGTGGCCCGCTACAAGGGACAGGGCTCGCTGGAAGACGCCGGCAGCTTCATTTGCCAATAAGCCCGGCCCATGGACTACCAGCCCCGCCTCGAGGACATCCACCAGCTGCTGATGGGCGTGCTGGATGCCCCCGCGCAACTGCAGACCCTGCCCCCCTACGCTGAAGTCGATGCGGCACTGATGCAGCAGGTGCTAGAGGAAGCCGGCAAATTCGTCGCCAGCGAGATCGCGCCCCTGCAGCGTGTGGGTGACGAGACCGGCGCCCGCTTCGAGGCCGGGCAGGTCACCATGCCGCCGGGTTTTCGCGCGGCCTACCAGGCCTTCTGGCAGGGCGGCTGGCCCGCGCTATCCTGCGCTCCCGAAGACGGCGGCCAGGGCCTGCCCGCCGTGCTGGAGGCCGTGCTCTACGAGATGCTGAGCGCGGCCAACCACGGCTGGACCATGGCGCCCGGCCTGCTGCACGGCGCCTACGAATGCCTCAAGCACCACGGCAGCGAGGAACTGAAAACCCGCTACCTGGAAAAGATCGCCACCGGCGAGTGGCTGTCCACCATGTGCCTGACCGAGCCGCAGGCCGGCAGCGACCTGAGCCTGGTGCGTACCAAGGCAGCGCCGCAAGCCGACGGCAGCCACCTGGTTTCCGGCGGCAAGATCTTCATCTCCGGCGGCGAGCACGACCTGAGCGACAACATCGTGCACTTCGTGCTGGCCCGACTGCCCGATGCACCACCCGGCCCCAAAGGCCTGTCGCTCTTCCTCGCCCCGAAGTTCCTGCCCGATGGCAGACGCAACGGCGTGGTCTGCGAACGCATCGAGGAAAAAATGGGCCTGCACGGCAGCCCCACCTGCGTGCTGCGTTTCGAGAACACCACCGGCTGGCTGGTGGGCGAGCCGCACCGCGGCCTGAATGCCATGTTCGTGATGATGAACGCGGCCCGTCTGCACGTGGGCCTGCAGGGTATCGCCCTGCTCGAAGCCGCCTGGCAGAAAGCCCGGGCCTACGCGCAGGAGCGACGCCAGATGCGCGCGCCCGGCGCCACGCAGACCAGCCTGATCCAGGACCATCCAGCCATCCTGCGCATCCTCACGACGCAGCGCGCCTGGATCGATGGCGGCCGCCTGCTGGCCTACCGCACGGCCATCGAACTCGACATGCTCAAACACCACCCCGATGCGGCACGGAGAGAATCCGCACAGCGCTGGTGCAGCCTGGTCACACCCGTGCTCAAGGCCGCCTGGACGAACCAGGGCTTCCATGGCGCCAGCGCCTGCCTGCAGGTCTTCGGCGGCCACGGTTATGTCCGCGAATGGGGCATCGAGCAGATCGTGCGCGACGCGCGCGTGACCATGATCTACGAAGGCACCAACGAGATCCAGGCCATCGACCTGCTGGTGCGCAAGGTGCTGCCCGACGGCGGTGCGGCGCTGGGTGCGCTGTTCGACCAGCTGAGCGCCGAAGACACGCTGCCCCCAGCCGTTCTGCAACGCTTCGAGCAGCTGCGCAGCCTGACCGTGCGCCTGGCCCGGGCCGCGAGCTACCGGGCTGACCTGCCCTACTGGGTGGCCGACGATTTCCTGCAGGCCACGGCTCTGGCCCTGCTGGGCTGGGCCGGCGCGCGCATCGGCGCCGGCCTGCCGCACTGGCTGGCCCCGGCACGCGCCCTGCGGACCTGGGTGCTGCCCGAATTCGCACTGCGCCTGCAGATCATCGAGCAGCAGCTGAGCGATACCGAAACCGGCGCCCCTGCACCGGCGGCGGCCTGAACCATGAGCACACGCAAAACCACCCCGGACGCCGCCGTCGAACAGGTCGACACCAGCTACCTCGAAAGCCTGGTCGGCTACAACGCCCGGCGCGCCACCCTGGTCATCGTCGACGCCTTTCTGCGCAATATGGCGGTCTATGGCCTGCGGCCGGTGGATTTCTCGGTGCTCTCGCTGATCGCGCACAACCCGGGCGTCACCTCGCGCCAGCTCTGCACCACACTCAACATCCAGCCCCCCAATCTGGTGGGCATGATCAGTCAGTTGCAAAGACGCGATCTCATCACGCGCCGGCCCCACCCGAACGACGGGCGCGCCATGGGCCTGCACCTCACGCCCGAGGGACGCAAGATGATGAAACAGGCCGAAGTCACGGCCTCCGAGCTGGAGGAGGCCTCCACCGCCAGGCTCAGCCCCGCCGAGCGCCGGACCTTGATGCAGCTGTTGAAAAAAATTTATATTTGACGACTTTTTCACACTGCGCGGCGGCAACAGGCCTCTGTGGCAGGTGCGGGGAAACCCATCAGCTATTAATCTTGTAGCAGTCCGGAATCTGCGCTATAGTCCGCCTTCGCCTCGCCTGCCTGCTGTACAGCGGCGGCATCAGGCACGGGGAGGGTGCGCCAAGCCTCAGGTCTGGCGTTTCAAGGAGTGCTGTGGGATGAGCTACAAGGAAAATGCCGCCATTGGTCAGCTGCTGGCTCTGCTGGAGTCGCGCTACGCCATGCGTGTGCTGTGGGCCCTGCGCGATGGCCATGCGCAGACCTTCCGTCTGCTGCAGGACAGCGTGGGCGGCATCACGCCCAACACCCTGAACACCCGCATCAAGGAACTGCGCGAAGCCGGCCTGCTCAACCACGGCAGTGACGGTTACCTGCTGACCGGCACCGGCGCCGAACTGACCCGTCGCATGGGCGAGCTGCCCCCCTTTGCCAGCAAGTGGCTGGCCAGCCAGGCGCGCAAGGCACGCTGAGCGGCCCGGGTCGCCCCAACTGGCATAATTCGCCCTTCGCCTTGCTGGCGTGCGGGCTTGCGGCCGGCACTGTCAGCTATCAAATAAATAGCACGAAGGACAGCGCCATGGCCATCACCACCACCCCCTCCGGTCTGCAGTACGAAGACACCGCGCCCGGCGCCGGCGCCGAAGCCAAAACCGGCCAGGACGTGACCGTTCACTACACCGGCTGGCTCTACAACAACGGCGTGCAAGGCGCCAAGTTCGACTCCAGCAAGGACCGCAACGACCCCTTCGAATTCTCCCTGGGCGCCGGCATGGTGATCCGCGGCTGGGACGAGGGCGTGGCCGGCATGAAGATCGGCGGCACCCGCGTGCTGATCATCCCGGCGGCCCTGGGTTATGGCGCGCGCGGCGCCGGCGGCGTCATCCCCCCCAACGCCACCCTGAAGTTCGAAGTCGAACTGCTGGCCCTGGCCGGCTGAGCCTCCTGCGGCCGCCCCGCGGCCGGTCCCTGTTATCTCCCCTCTTGAAATGGTGGATTCCGCCCCCAAGTCGGCGGCTGATCTTCATTTCCCTCGAAAAATGACCGACCCGCAAGCCACTCCCACGCCCGATCCGACCCCCGACAGCATTGCCGCCGACCCCTTGACCCAGGCCCAGGCCGAACTGGCCGAACTCAAGGCCAAGAGCACTGAGCTGGCCGACCAGTTCCTGCGCGCCAAGGCCGAGGCCGAAAACGCCCGCCGCCGCGCCGAGGAGGAAATCTCCAAGGCCCGCAAGTTCGCCGTGGAAGCCTTTGCCGAGAGCCTGCTGCCGGTGAGCGACAGCCTGGAAGCCGGTCTGACCATCAAGGACGCCACGCCCGAGCAGATTCGCGAGGGCGCCGAAGCCACCCTGCGCCAGCTCAGCGCCGCGCTGGAACGCAACAAGGTCATCGCCATCAACCCGCCTGCCGGGACCCGGTTCGATCCGCACCAGCACCAGGCCATCAGCGTGGTGCCCGCCGATCAGGAAGCCAATACCGTGGTCAGCGTGCTGCAAAAGGGCTACACCATCGCCGAGCGCGTGCTGCGCCCGGCGCTCGTGACGGTGGCGGCGCCGAAATGAACTTGATGACGCGCCTGCGGCGCATGACTTCCCCGCCGCGCAGGTTCCATGACGAAATGACTGCAATCATGGCGCGCAGCGCCGTCATCGATGCGCAGCGAGGTCATGCGCCGCAGGCGCGTCATCCCCTTGAAAACATGCCAGTTATCCACAGATAAGACTGCAACCAATTTCCCTCAGGAGTAAGAACATGGGCAAAATCATCGGCATCGACCTCGGCACCACCAACAGCTGCGTCTCCATCATGGAGGGCAACAGCACCAAGGTGATCGAGAACGCGGAAGGTGCGCGCACCACCCCCTCCATCGTCGCCTACCAGGAAGACGGTGAAGTGCTGGTCGGCGCCTCGGCCAAGCGCCAGGCGGTCACCAACCCCAAGAACACGCTGTACGCCATCAAGCGCCTGATCGGCCGCAAGTTCACCGAGAAGGAAGTGCAGAAGGACATCGACCTGATGCCCTACAGCATCGTGGCCGCCGACAACGGCGACGCCTGGGTGGAAGTGCGCGGCAAGAAGATCTCGGCCCAGCAGGTCAGCGCCGACATCCTGCGCAAGATGAAAAAGACCGCCGAGGACTACCTGGGCGAGCCCGTGACCGAAGCCGTGATCACCGTGCCGGCCTACTTCAACGACGCCCAGCGCCAGGCCACCAAGGACGCCGGCCGCATCGCCGGCCTGGACGTCAAGCGCATCATCAACGAGCCTACCGCCGCGGCCCTGGCCTTCGGCCTGGACAAGCACGGCGCCGGCGACCGCAAGATCGCCGTGTACGACCTGGGCGGCGGCACCTTCGACGTGTCGATCATCGAGATCGCCGACGTGGACGGCGAGAAGCAGTTCGAGGTGCTGTCCACCAACGGCGACACCTTCCTGGGCGGCGAGGACTTCGACCAGCGCATCATCGATTTCATCATCTCCGAGTTCAAGAAGGACCAGGGCGTGGACCTGAGCAAGGACGTGCTGGCCCTGCAGCGCCTCAAGGAAGCCGCAGAGAAGGCCAAGATCGAACTCTCCAGCAACTCGCAGACCGACGTCAACCTGCCCTACATCACCGCGGACGCCACCGGTCCGAAGCACCTGAGCGTCAAGCTGACCCGCGCCAAGCTGGAGAGCCTGGTCGAAGAGCTGATCGAGCGCACCATCGCCCCCTGCCGCACCGCCATCAAGGATGCCGGTGTGAGCGTGAGCGACATCCAGGACGTGATCCTCGTGGGCGGCATGACCCGCATGCCCAAGGTCCAGGACAAGGTCAAGGAGTTCTTCGGCAAGGAGCCGCGCAAGGACGTGAACCCCGACGAAGCCGTGGCCGTCGGCGCCGCCATCCAGGGCCAGGTGCTCTCGGGTGACCGCAAGGACGTGCTGCTGCTGGACGTCACCCCCCTGTCCCTGGGCATCGAGACCCTGGGCGGCGTGATGACCAAGATGATCGCCAAGAACACGACCATCCCGACCAAGTTCGCGCAGACCTTCTCCACCGCCGACGACAACCAGCCGGCCGTGACCATCAAGGTCTACCAGGGCGAACGCGAGATGGCCGCCGGCAACAAGTCGCTGGGCGAGTTCAACCTCGAGGGCATCGCCCCCGCTCCGCGTGGCCTGCCGCAGATCGAGGTGACCTTCGACATCGATGCCAACGGCATCCTGCACGTGGGCGCCAAGGACAAGGCCACGGGCAAGGAAAACAAGATCACCATCAAGGCCAACTCGGGTCTGTCCGAGGAGGAAATCCAGAAGATGGTGAAGGACGCCGAACTCAACGCCACCGAGGACAAGAAGCGCCTGGAGATCGTGCAGGCCCGCAACCAGGCCGATGCCACCGTGCATGGCGTGCGCAAGAGCCTGGCCGAGCACGGCGACAAGCTCGATGCCGGCGAGAAGGAAAAAATCGAAGCCGCTGCCAAGGACCTGGAAGAAGCCATCAAGGGCGAGGACAAGGCCGCCATCGAGGCCAAGACCGAAGCCCTGATGCTGGCCAGCCAGAAGCTGGGCGAGAAGCTCTACGCCGAGCAGCAGGCTGCGGCGGGCGCCGCCGGTGGCGGTGCCGCCCCGGGCGCCGAGCAGCCGCAGGCCAGCCGTCCGGCCGACGACAATGTGGTGGATGCCGAAGTCAAGGAAGTCAAGAAGGGATGACGAAATGACCCCTCGCTTCGCGACTGCATGACAAAATGACCGTTCGCGCGCACACCAAGCTGCCGGTCTGGAACGCCTCGATGGAACTCGTCGAGGCGTTCTACTCTGTCACACAGTCATTCCCGAAGGACGAGATTTTCGGATTAACCTCGCAAATCCGGCGTGCAGCGGTTTCCGTTCCCGCCAATATCGCAGAAGGTTCTGCCAGAAAAAGCACGGCGGAACTGCTGCAGTTTTTGTATATCGCCAACGGTTCCTTGTCTGAACTCGACACCCATCTGGAATTGGCCGTTCGCTTGGGCTACATCGCCGACAAGTTGCAGCTCCAGGAGCAGTTGGATGACGTCCAGAGCCAGGTGCTCACCGTCATTTCGTCATTAAAGCGGCGCAGCCGCTGAGGTCATTTTGTCATGGCTAAAAGAGACTTTTACGAAATCCTCGGCTTGCCCAAGAACGCATCCGACGAGGACATCAAGAAGGCGTATCGCAAGCTGGCGATGAAGCACCACCCTGACCGCAACCAGGGTGACAGCGCCAAGGCGGCCGAGGAAAAATTCAAGGAGGCCAAGGAGGCCTACGAAATGCTGTCCGACGCGCAGAAGCGCGCGGCCTACGACCAGTACGGCCATGCCGGCGTCGACCCCAATATGCGTGGCGGCGCAGGCGAAGGTTTTGGCGGCGGTTTTGCCGAGGCCTTCGGCGACATCTTCGGCGACATGTTCGGCCAGCAGCGCGGACGCGCTAACGGCGGCCGCCAGGTCTACCGCGGCAGCGACCTGAGCTATGCCATGGAGATCACGCTGGAGGAAGCCGCCCGCGGCAAGGACGCGCAGATCCGCATCCCCAGCTGGGACAACTGCGAGACCTGCCGCGGCAGCGGCGCCAAGCCGGGCACCCAGGTCAAGCCCTGCAGCACCTGTCACGGCTCGGGCTCGGTGCAGATGCGCCAGGGTTTCTTCAGTGTGCAGCAGACCTGTCCCCACTGCCATGGCAGCGGCAAGATCATTCCCGAGCCCTGCCCCAGCTGCCAGGGCCAGGGCCGCATCAAGCGCCAGAAGACGCTGGAAGTGAAGATCCCCGCCGGCATCGACGACGGCATGCGCATCCGCAGCACCGGCAATGGCGAGCCGGGCATGAACGGCGGGCCGCCGGGTGATCTCTACATCGAGATCCGCCTGCGCAAGCACGATATCTTCGAGCGTGATGGCGACGACCTGCATTGCGCCGTGCCCATCAGCTTCGTCACGGCGGCGCTGGGCGGCGAGATCGAGGTGCCCACCCTGCAGGGCAAGGCCGCCATCGACATCCCCGAAGGCACGCAGACCGGCAAGCAGTTCCGCCTGCGCGGCAAGGGCATCAAGGGCGTGCGCGCCAGCTACCCCGGCGATCTCTACTGCCACATCACGGTGGAGACCCCGGTCAAGCTCACCGAGCACCAGCGCAAGCTGCTGCGCGAGCTGGGCGAGTCCCTGCAAAAGGGTGGCGCCAAGCACTCGCCGGGTGAGGGCAGTTGGGCCGACCGGCTCAAGAGCTTCTTCAGCTGAAGCCTGGCCCTGTCTGATCCGAAGCCGCAAGGACGTCAGTCTTTGCGGCTTTTTTGATCTGCGTCTAGAAGCGAACTCGGCGCGGGACTACCATGCGCCCATGAGCGTCTCCATCACCTTCCTCGGCGGTGCCGGCACGGTCACCGGTTCCAAGTACCTGGTGCGCCATGGCGCGGAAACCCTGATGGTGGACTGCGGTCTCTTCCAGGGCTACAAACAACTGCGCCTGCGCAACTGGACGCCGCTGCCGGTGGCTCCCAACCAGGTCGATGCCGTCATCCTCACGCATGCCCACCTGGACCACAGCGGCTACCTGCCCCTGCTCGCACGCGAAGGCTACGGCGGCCCCGTGCACACCACACGCGGCACGCGCGAGCTCTGCGCCATCCTCTTGCCCGACAGTGGCCACATCCAGGAAGAAGACGCTGCCTTTGCCAACCGCCACGGTTTTTCCAAACACGCCCCGGCCCTGCCCCTGTATACCCGCAAGGATGCCCAGGCTTGTCTCAAACAGATCAAGGCCCATGAGTTCGGCCACAGCTTTGAGCCCATCAAGGGCTGGCGCGTCACCTTCCTGCGCGCGGGTCACATCCTGGGCGCCGCCAGTGTGCTACTGGAGGTGGCGGGGCGGCGCATCCTGTTCTCTGGCGACCTCGGGCGCACCGATGACTTCATCATGAACCCGCCCGAGCCCCCGCCTGCGGCCGACACCGTGCTCATCGAATCCACCTACGGCGACCGCCAGCACCCACAGGAAGACGTGCTGGCCGAACTCGGCCCGGCCCTGCACCGGCTGGCCGGGCGCGGCGGCGTTGCGGTGATCCCGGTCTTTGCCGTCGGGCGGGCGCAGGAAATCCTGCACGCCATTGCCCAGCTGAAGGCACGCGGAGAGGTCCCCCACAATCTGCCCGTGTTCCTGGACAGCCCCATGGCCATCCACACCACGCAGTTGTTCGAGCACTTTCCCCATGAACACCGGCTCGATGCCCACGAGGTCCGGGCCCTGACGCACAGTGCCACCATGGTCAACACACCCGATGAGTCCAAGGCCCTGGCACGCCGCCACGGCCCCATGGTCATCCTGGCCGCCAGCGGCATGGCCACGGGCGGGCGTGTGCTGCACCACCTGGCACTCTACGCGGGCAACCACCGCAACATGATCATCCTCACCGGCTATCAGGCGCCGGGCACGCGCGGTGCCACGGTGGCCAGCGGTGCCTCCTCGGTGCGCATCCATGGCAAGGACGTGGCCGTGAGCGCCGAGGTGGTGCAGCTCCAATCCGCCTCGGCCCATGCCGACGCACCGCAGCTCGAAGCCTGGCTGCGCAGCCTGCCCACTCCCCCGGACCAGATCTACGTGGTCCACGGCGAAGCCGGAGCAGCCGATGCCCTGAGAGTGCGCATTAAGCACGGGCTGGGCTGGCGGGCCCTGGTACCCGAGCATGGCGCCACCTGGCCGGCCTGACCGGGGGTTACCCCCTGTTACGTGACCTGGCCGCAATCGGTCAGAATGACGCGCCATGAGCCTGAGACTCTTCCACGTCACCGAATTCGCCCAATCGATGCTGTCGCCTGCCGACCAGCGCGAGGCGCGGCATCCGGCGCAGCTCCTGCTGCTGGCCAGTCTCTGGTTGGCGCTGGCTGGCAATCTGCCGCTCTGGCGTGAGCTCGCGCGCCTGCCCATGGACTTCGGCTCCCTGCTGTGGATCGGCCTGTGTTTCGGCCTGCTGACGACCGCCGCCCTCGGCGTGCTGCTGAGTTTGCTGAACTGGTCCTGGCTGCTGAAGATCAGCGTCATCGCGCTGCTGTGGCTGGCGGCCCTGAACTCGCTGCTGCTGTGGGCCGGCCACAGCTATCTGAGCGCCAGCCTGAAACCCGGCATGCTGCAGACGGTATGGTCCCAGCTGCGGGCCCTGCCGCTGTGGCAGCCTCTGCTGGTCTTCGGCCTGCTGGCCCTGCTGCCTTCGGTATGGATGTGGCAGCTCAGCCTGCGGCGCGTTGCGCTGGCCAGCCGCTTGCCGCAAAACCTGCTGCTGCTGCTCATCTTCATCTGCCTGCTGGGCCTGGTCTGGTTCCTGGGCAAGTCCGCGCTCTTGCCGCTGCTGCAGGACCAGCCGCGCTGGCTTGAACTGCTCAGCCCCTTCAACACCCTGCTGAGCCTGCGCCACTGAGCGGCCCCGGCACTTGCCAGGGCCCGGGCTTCGTTATGACGGGCCGCGCCCCCACCGCCGGCGCCGACTCCCGGGTGCTCAGGAGGCAAGCGTGGAACCCACGACTCGAGAACCAACGTCCCCCAACAAGGACTCGGTTGATTTCCAGACCCGGCTGATCAAGGCCATCTACGAAACCACTCCCGACGGCATCCTGGTCGTTGATGCCCAGGGCATGGTGGTTTCACACAACCGCCAGTTCCTGCAGCTCTGGGACATCGCCACCAGCCAGCTGCACATGCGCGCCGACGAAGCCATGTACAAGGCCAAGCAGGCCGAGCGCGACCGCGTCGAGACTTGCGCCTGATCAGACACCGGTCGAGACGGCCAGCAGGCGCTCACGCGCGGCGCGGTACTCACGCCGCAGCTGCGCGACGAATTCCGCCGCACCCTGCACCTGGGTGATGGCGCCGATGCCCTGGCCCGAACCCCAGATGTCCTTCCAGGCCTTCTTGGCGTCACCACCGAAATTCATCGCGCTGGGGTCGCTCTCGGGCAGCTTGTCCGGGTCCAGCCCCGCGGCGCGGATGCTGGGCGCCAGGTAATTGCCGTGCACCCCGGTGAACAGGCTGCTGTAGACGATGTCGTCCGAGCTGCCTTCGACGATGGCCTGCTTGTAGGCCTCCACCGCGCGGGCCTCATGCGTGGCAATGAAGGCCGTGCCCATGTAGGCGAAGTCCGCGCCCATGGCCTGGGCCGCCAGCACCGAGGCGCCGGTGGCAATGGAGCCGCTGAGCGCCAGCGGGCCGTCGAACCACTGGCGGATTTCCTGAACCAGGGCGAAGGGGCTTTTCACGCCCGCATGGCCACCGGCACCCGCGGCCACGGCGACCAGGCCGTCGGCGCCCTTCTCGATCGCCTTGTGCGCGAACTTGTTGTTGATGATGTCATGCAGCACCACGCCGCCGTAGCTGTGCGCCGCCTGGTTGATCTCTTCGCGCGCGCCCAGGGAGGTGATGATGACCGGCACCTTGTACTTCACGCACAGGGCCATGTCGCGCTCCAGGCGATCGTTGGACTTGTGCACGATCTGGTTGATGGCAAAGGGTGCGGCCGGCCGCTCCGGGTGCGCCTGGTTGTGCGCCGCCAGCGCCTCGGTGATCTCGGCCAGCCACTCGTCGAGCTGCGCGGCCGGGCGCGCGTTGAGTGCCGGCATGGCGCCGACCACGCCGGCGATGCACTGGGCGATCACGAGCTTGGGATTGCTGATGATGAACAGCGGCGAACCGATGATGGGCAGCGGCAGGTTCTGCAAAGTAGCGGGAAGCTTGGACATCATGTCTCCATACACAAGGCGATCCGTTCAGGCTGAGCCTGTCCTGAGCAAGGACGAAGGGCCCTTCGACAGGCTCAGGGCGAACGGTGGATCAAAAGGCTTCGAGTGCCAGCGCCGTCACGCTGGCGGCTCCTTCCACGATGCTGTCGCGTGAGCCCGGGGCTTTGCTCAGCATGTGCTCGGCGTAAAAACGCGCCACGGTGATCTTGCTCTGCATGAAGGCTTTGTCTTCAGCACGGGCCAGCTCGGCCTGGGCCACGAGCAGCGCGCGCGCGAGCTGCCAGCCCGCCATCAGGTTGCCCGCCAGCATGAGGTAGGGCACGCTGCCGGCGTAGACGGCGTTGGGGTCCTTCTCCGCGACCATGAACTCGACCACGTCGACAAAGGCCCGTCTTGCGGCATCCAGGCGCGCGGCGACGGCCAGTGCGTCGGCGCTGCCGTTTTTCTTGAGCTCAGCCACGGTGGCGGCGACCTGCTGGGCGATGGCCTTGGCGGTCTGGCCGCCGTCGCGCAGGGTCTTGCGGCCCACAAGGTCGTTGGCCTGGATGGCCGTGGTGCCTTCGTAGATGGTCAGGATCTTGGCGTCCCGGTAGTGCTGGGCCGCGCCGGTCTCCTCGATGAAACCCATGCCGCCGTGCACCTGCACGCCCAGGCTGGTGACTTCCAGGCTCATCTCGGTGCTGTAGCCCTTGACCAGGGGCACCATGAATTCATAGAAGGCCTGGTTCTCTTTGCGCACCTCGGCATCGGGATGGTGGTGCGCGGCGTCGTAGGCCGCAGCGGCCACCGAGGACATGGCGCGGCAACCCTCGACGTAGGCGCGCATGGTCATGAGCATGCGCCGCACGTCGGGGTGGTGGATGATGGGCGCGCTGGTCTTGAGCGAACCGTCGACCGGGCGGCTCTGCACGCGGTCGCGCGCATAGCCCACGGCCTGCTGATAGGCGCGCTCGGCCACCGCAATGCCCTGCATGCCCACGGCGTAGCGCGCGGCGTTCATCATGATGAACATGTATTCGAGGCCGCGGTTCTCCTGGCCCACGAGGTAACCGACGGCACCGCCATGGTCGCCGTATTGAAGAACCGCCGTCGGGCTGGCCTTGATACCCAGCTTGTGCTCGATGCTCACGCAGTGCACGTCGTTGCGCGCGCCCAGCGAGCCATCCTTGTTGACCATGAACTTGGGCACGACAAACAGGCTGATGCCCTTGATGCCCTCAGGCGCACCCGTCACACGCGCCAGCACCAGGTGCACGATATTGCCCGCCATATCGTGCTCACCGTAGGTGATGAAGATCTTGGTACCGAAGACCTTGTAGCTGCCGTCGGGCTGCGGCTCGGCGCGGCTGCGCACCAGGGCCAGGTCGGAGCCGGCCTGGGGCTCGGTCAGGTTCATGGTGCCGGTCCACTCGCCGCTGACCAGCTTTTCCAGGTAGATGGACTTGAGTTCGTCGGAACCCGCCGTGAGCAGGGCCTCGATGGCGCCGTCGGTGAGCAGCGGGCACAGCGCGAAACTCAGGTTGGCGCTGTTGACCATCTCGATGCAGGCCGCACCGATGGTCTTGGGCAGGCCCTGGCCGCCGAAATCTGACGGGTGCTGCAGACCCTGCCAGCCACCCTCACCGAACTGACGGAAGGCGTCCTTGAACCCCGGCGTGGTCGTGACCTTGCCGTCCTTCCAGCTCGAAGGGTTCTTGTCCCCGTCCCCATTGAGCGGCGCCACCACCTGCTCGTTGAACTTGGCCGCCTCCTCAAGAACGGCCTGGGCCGTGTCGTAACCCGCGTCCTCGAAGCCGGGCAGTCTGGCGATCTCATCGATGCGGGCCAGGTGCTTGATGTTGAACAGCATGTCCTTGACGGGGGCGACGTAACTCATGGCATATCTCCTAATAACGCATGACTTGCTGCTCGCATGACGCCCGCTGTGCGGGCATGACCTCGCCGCTGCGCGGCATCGATGACGAAATGACCGAAGCCCTGCGGGCGCAGCCCGCGTCACCCATGCGCCACGGGCGCGAGGTCATGCGCCCGCAGGGCGCTTCATGCCCTTACAGCGCCTTGACCAGCTCGGGCACGGCCGTGAACAGATCGGCTTCGAGGCCGTAGTCGGCCACGGAGAAGATCGGGGCCTCAGGGTCCTTGTTGATGGCCACGATGACCTTGCTGTCCTTCATGCCGGCCAGGTGCTGGATGGCCCCCGAGATGCCTGCGGCGATGTACAGCTGCGGGGCCACGATCTTGCCGGTCTGGCCGACCTGCAGGTCGTTGGGCGCGTAGCCCGCGTCCACCGCGGCGCGGCTGGCGCCGATGGCGGCGCCCAGCTTGTCGGCCAGCGGGGTCATGACCTCGTTGAACTTCTCGCTCGAACCCAGGGCGCGGCCACCGGAGACGATGATCTTGGCGGCGGTCAGTTCGGGGCGGTCGTTCTTGGCGATCTCGGAACCGACAAAACTGCTCTTGCCGCTGTCAGCCGCGGCCGCTGCGATTTCCACAACCGCACTGCCGCCGGTGGCGGCGGCCGGATCGAAACCGGTGGTGCGCACGGTGATGACCTTCTTGGCGTCCAGGCTCTGCACGGTGGCGATGGCGTTGCCGGCGTAGATCGGGCGCTCGAAGGTGTCGGGGCTGTCGACCTTGATGATGTCGGAAATCTGGCCCACGTCCAGCTTGGCGGCCACACGCGGGGCCACGTTCTTGCCCGCGGCCGTAGCCGGGAAGAGGATGTGGCTGTAGTTGCCGGCCGGATTCGAAACGATGGCCAGCACCTGGGCGGCCACGTTCTCTGCCAGGCCGTGCGCCAGCTGGGCGCCGTCGGCGTGAATCACCTTGCTCACGCCGGCTATTCTGCCGGCAGCCGCAGCGGCGGCACCGGCGTTGTGCCCGGCGACCAGCACGTGGACGTCACCACCGCAGGCCTTGGCCGCGGTGACGGTGTTGAGGGTCGCGCCCTTGATGGACGCGTTGTCGTGTTCGGCAATAACGAGTGTGGTCATGTTTACTCCTGAATGTCGGATGACAGAATGACCTCGCCGCTGTGCGGCTTCGATGACAAAATGACTGAAGTCATGCGGGCGTAGACCGCATCATCGATGCGCTGCAGGCGCGAGGTCATTCGTCATTCAAATAACTTTCGCTTCGTTCTTCAGCTTGCTCACCAGCGTGGCGACGTCGGGCACCTTGATACCGGCGCTGCGCTTCGGGGGTTCCGAGACCTTGAGGGTCTTGATGCGCGGGGCGACGTTCACGCCCAGGTCTTCGGGCTTGAGGATGTCGAGCTGCTTTTTCTTGGCCTTCATGATGTTGGGCAGCGTGACGTAACGCGGCTCGTTCAGGCGCAGGTCGGTGGTGACCACGGCCGGCAGGCTGACACTCAGCGTCTCCAGGCCGCCGTCCACCTCACGCGTGACCAAGGCCCGGCCATCGGCAATCTCGACCTTGGAGGCAAACGTGGCTTGCGGCAGATCGGCCAGCGCGGCCAGCATCTGGCCGGTCTGGTTGCAATCGTCGTCAATCGCCTGCTTGCCCAGGATGATCAGGCCCGGCTGTTCCTTGTCCACCAGGGCCTTGAGCAGCTTGGCCACGGCCAGGGGCTGCAGTTCCTCAGCCGTCTCGACCAGGATGGCCCGGTCGGCGCCGATGGCCATGGCGGTGCGCAGGGTTTCCTGGCACTGGGTCACGCCGCAGGACACGGCGATGACCTCGGTCACCACGCCCTTTTCCTTCAGGCGCACGGCCTCTTCGACGGCGATCTCGTCAAAGGGGTTCATGCTCATCTTGACGTTGGCAATGTCGACGCCGGTGTTGTCCGACTTGACACGAACCTTGACGTTGTAGTCGACCACGCGTTTGACGGGGACGAGGACTTTCATGGGAGCCACTCCTGCTGGTTACTGATTCGATGGTTGCGATTGACGTACACGTCAGGCAAACGATTCTAGGCGCACCCACCTCGGACGATGGGCACTTGCGCGACATAAAAAGAACGATCGTGCTTTTTTATTATACGCGGAGAAATACGACGTCTTTCAGGACTTCATGTGGACGACGCGTTGGGGGTACGGAATCTCTATGCCCGCCCCACGCAGGCCGCGCAGGATGGCCATGTTGATCTCGGAGCGCAGGGCCAGCTGACCGTTCTCGGGATCCTGGATCCAGACCGAGAGCGTGAACTCCAGCCCGTCGGGGCCGAAGCTGGCCAGGTAGGCGGCCGGGGTCGGGTCTTTCAGCACCCGCTCGCTCGCCAAGGCTGCAGCCACCAGGATCGCCCGCACCTGCTCGACCTCGCTCTCGTAGCCCACGGTCACATTGATCGAAAGCTGCACCCGCGGATCCGTCGTCGACAGGTTCTCCACACGCTGCGTGATGATCAGCTCATTGGGCACCACCGACTCACGGCCGTTGAGCGCGCGGATCAGGGTGTACCGCGTCTTGATGTCGGTCACCACGCCTTCGAAGTTGTCGACGCGCACCACGTCACCGATGCGCAGCGAGCGCTCCAGCAGGATGACGAAGCCGCTGACGTAATTGGCCGCCAGCTTCTGCAGGCCGAAGCCCAGGCCCACGCCCAGCGCACCCCCCAACACCGAGAGGGCGGTCAGGTCCACCCCCACGGCCGAGAGCACGAAGAGCAGCCCCAGCAGCAGCAGCAGGGCACGGATGCCGTTGGCCGCCACCTTGCGGATGGACAGATCACCCACGGCCTCGCGCAGGATGCGTCGCTCGATGGTGGCCGAGATCCACAGCACCACCACCAGCATCAGGCCCGAAGACAGCGTGCCCTCCAGCAGGGTGCGCACACTGATGCGCGATTTGCCGAACAGGAAGTGGATGGCATCCAGCTCCTCCAGCACGGCCGGCAGCAGGCCGGTGATCCAGAGCACGGCGGCGCCCCAGGCCAGCCAGGAAACAAAACGCTCGATCAGCTTGACCGCGGCCGACAGGGGAAAAGAGGCCCCCAGCACGCGCACGAAGAGGCGGATCGCCGCCAGCGAAGTGAAGATGGGCAGGGCCACCTTGAGCACCGCCACCGTCTGGTACCGGGCCACGCCATGGCGGGCGGCATAGATCAGCACCAGGGCCAGCACGGGGAACAGCAGGCCGTCGAACACATGGCGGCCGAACCAGACGGAATCGGCCCCGTGCCCGCGCCGCGCATACCGCGCCACGCCGTAAGCCAGGGCCAGGCAGGCCAGCAGCACCAGCACCTCGACCCAGACGCGCGCGCCGCCCAGATCGTGCAAGAGATTTTGAAGTTCGCTCATGGTGCAGGATTTTCACCGATTGCGCCGGGAACTCGGCATCGCATGGGCTAATCTACGGTGGACCCCACGGAGAACACCATGTCCAAAACCACCCCCCTGGCCCGCCGCCAGCTGCTCGGCGCCGTCGCAGCCGCCGCCACGGCCGGCGCCGCACTCCCCGTCAGCGCGGCCACAGGCAAAGCGCAGGCCGCTGCCGACGGCCCACCGCACAAGATCGTCTACCAGCTCAATCGCCCCGAGCACGAGTACCAGGAAGCCATCCTGAACTCCGTCGGCGCCGTGCTCAAGAAATACGTGGACGACGTGGCCATTGCCGTGGTGGCCTGGGGGCCGGGCATCCATCTGCTGGCCAAAAAGCCGTTGCGTCCGGTCGCGCCCCTGCTGCAGCAGCGCGTCAGGAGCATGAGCGAGTCCTACGGCGTGGAATTCGTGGCCTGCGGCAACACCATGCACTCCCTGAACTGGTCCAAGCCCGACATGCTCGACGTCGCGCGCATCGAGGAAGTGGGGGCGGCGGCCCTCATGGAATACCAGGAAAAGGGCTACGCCTATGTGGCTTGGTGAATGTGGCCCCCACGGTCACTCACTGCGTGAGCTCCCTGCCCCCCCGAGGGGGCCGCGTTTCGCCTTGGGGCGGCCCAGCGGCGAAACCTCTGATCAGACCCCGGCCAGGGCTCGCAGATGCGCCTCCACGCTGCGCCCCAGGGCGCTGAGGTTGTAGCCGCCCTCCAGGCAGGAGACGATGCGTCCCTTGCTGTAGCGGCGCGCCACGTCCATCATGCGCTCGGTGATCCAGGCGTAGTCGGCCTCCACCAGGCCCAGCTGGGCCAGATCGTCCTCGCGATGCGCGTCAAAGCCGGCGCTGATGAAGATCATCTCGGGCTTGTGCGCTTCCAGGCGCGGCATCCATAGCGTCTCGATCAGCTCGCGCACCGCCATGCCCTTGGTGTAGGCCGGCACCGGCACATTGACCAGGTTGTCGGCGTCCGAACGCGAACCGCCGTGCGGGTAGAAGGGATGCTGGTAGAAGCTCACCATGAGGATGCGCTGGTCACCGGCCACGATGTCCTCGGTGCCGTTGCCGTGGTGCACGTCGAAGTCCACGATGGCCACGCGCTTCAAGCCATGGCGTTCCACCGCGTACTTGGCCGCCGTGGCCACGTTGTTGATGAAACAGAAACCCATGGCCTGGTCGCGACAGGCATGGTGACCAGGCGGGCGCACCGCGCAGAAGGCGTTTTCCAGTTCGCCGGCGATCACGGCATCGGTGGCCGCCAAAGCAGCACCGGCCCCGCGCAGGATGGCGTTCCAGGAGTGCGCATTCATGGAGGTGTCCGGATCGATCATGGCGTAGCCCGGGCCGCCAGCCTCGCTCTCTTCGATCAGGGTAACGCTCAGGCCGCGCAGTGCCGACACATGCATGCGGCTGTGCGCCAGCTCCACCTCGTCCAGCGAAGCCAATGGGGCTTCCTTGCGTGTCAACGCATCGCCCACACCACTGGCCAGAAGGCGGTCCTCGATGGCGTCGAGCCGCTCGGGACATTCGGGATGGCCCGGGCCCATCTCATGCTTGCGACAGTCACGGTGGGTAAAAAATCCGGTCTTGCTCATGACGGCGCCCGTCTCCTGGGAATTTCAGTTATGGTCATGCCATGGACGCACAAGCCAAACTCAAATCATTGCTGGATCAGCTTAACACGGTGATCGTGGGCAAACCGGCCCAGGTCCAGGACGGCGTGGCCTGTCTGCTGGCCGGCGGCCACCTGCTGATCGAGGACGCGCCCGGCGTGGGCAAGACCACCCTGGCCCACGCGCTGTCGCGCAGTTTCGGCCTGCAGTTCTCGCGTGTGCAGTTCACCGCCGACCTCATGCCCAGCGACCTTTCGGGTGTGTCGATCTACGACCGCAACCAGAACGTCTTTGTCTTCCACCCCGGCCCCATCTTCGCGCAGGTGCTGCTGGCCGACGAGATCAACCGCGCCAGTCCCAAGGCGCAGAGCGCCCTGCTCGAAGCCATGGAAGAGAAGCAGGTCAGCATCGAGGGCGAGACCCGCCCCCTGCCCCAGCCATTCTTCGTCATCGCCACGCAGAACCCGCAGGAGCAGCTGGGCACCCACCCGCTGCCCGAGTCGCAGCTGGACCGCTTCCTGATGCGCATCTCCCTGGGTTACCCGGACCGCGCCTCCGAACGCGCGCTGCTCTCGGGCAGCGACCGGCGCGAGATGGTGGACCGCCTGCCCGGCCTCTTGAGCGCCGAGGAGCTCAAGGCCCTGCAACAGCAGGTGCAGGCCGTGCACGCCGCCCCACCTTTGCTGGACTATCTGCAGGACCTGATCGCCGCCACCCGCAACGGCCGCTGGTTCGTCCAAGGCCTCTCGCCCCGCGCGGGCCTGGCCGTGCTGCGCGCCGCCAAGGCCCAGGCCCTTCTGAGCGGGCGCGACTACGTGGCCCCCGACGACCTGCAGGCCATCCTGCCGCAGACCACGGCCCACCGCCTGGTGCCCGTGGCCAGCGCCGGCCGCGGCCCGCTGGAGCAGGTGCGCGCCATGCTGGAAGCGGTGCCCCTGCCCTGAGCACCGGGCCCACCATGGACGCGGCGCATCCTCTGCCCAACCCGGCACTGCACCCGCTGGGCCATGTGCGCGCCCGCTGGCAGCGCTGGTGGCAGGCCCGTCTGCCCCAAAGCGACACGCTCACGCTGACGCAGCGCAACGTCTACATCCTGCCCACACGCGCCGGTTTCATGCTGGCCGGCACCCTGCTGGTGCTGCTGGTGGCCTCCATCAACTACCAGCTCAACCTGGGCTACCTGCTGACTTTCCTGCTGGGCGGCAGCGCCATCGTCAGCACCTACATCTCGCACGGCACGCTGCGCGGCCTCACCCTGGTGCTGCACCCCGTCGAGGCCCACCACGCCGGCGCGCCCAGCAAACTGCGCATCAGCCTGCACAACGCGCGCAGCGCACCACGTTACGGCATCGGCCTGCGCGTTTATGGCGAAGATCTGCACGCCCCCTGGGTCTGGTGCGATGTGCCCGGCCAGGGCAGCACCGACACCGAACTGGTATGGCCCGGCCTGTCGCGCGGCCGGCACGAGGTCCCCATGCTCACGGCCGAGACACGTTTCCCCTTGGGTATCTTCCGCGTCTGGACCCTGTGGCGCCCGGCCGCCAGCGTGCTGGTCTACCCGCAGGCCGAACCTTCGCCCCCCGCGCTGCCCGAGGGGCAGGCCCACAGCCACGGCGGCAGCGCCGCGCGCCATGTGGCCAGCAGTGAGTTCGACGGCGTGCGCCCCTACCGCCGCGGCGACCCGCTCAAGAGCATCGTCTGGAAAAAAGCCGCCAAGACCGACGAACTGGTCAGCCGCGACAGCCTGCAGGCCCAGCACTTCCAGCTCTGGCTCGATCTCTCGGAAACCCAGGGCGCCTCGCTGGAGCAACGTCTCTCACGCCTGTGCGCCTGGGTGCTGGCCGCAGAGGCCCTGGAGCTGGACTACGGCTTGCGTTTGCCTGGGCTTGAGTTGCCGCCTGAGCAGGGGGAGATGCACAAGAGGCGGTGTCTGGAAGCGTTGGCTTTGCACTGACTTTCTTTGAGGCCATGTCATTGCAGGCGTGGCATCGCCGGGATGTGCGCCCGGCAATGCCACACATGCTGCAACGCAACGACAAAGCTACACGGCACCCATTAGCATGGAGCCATGCCGCAAAGCCAAACCCAGAGCAAAGCCAGACTCCTGACCCCCGCTCTCCTGGGCTGGATCACCGGCCTGGCCCTGCAACTGCAGCAAAGCGAGCTCTGGCCCGCCGCCCACTACGGCCTGCTGATCGCCGCTGCGCTCGCCTTGTTTCTCGTACTGAACAGGCTGTACCAGCAGGCAGCCAGACTGCTCCTCATCTTCGTCGCCACGGCCCTGCTGGCCCACGCCAGCACCGGCCTGCGCGCCCTGCACTTCCAGCAGCAGGCGCTGGCCCCGGCGCTGGAAGGCCAGGACGTCCGTGTCACCGGCCGCATCAGCGCCATGCCGCAGTTCGGCGAGAACAGCACCCGCTTCCGCTACACCGTGGAAAGCGCAACGCAAGAGGGCCAGGCCGTGCAGATCCCGCCGCAGCTCTACCTCAGCTGGTACGGCAGCTGGCGCAACGAGGACGGTGCGCTGCTGGAGCCCACGCAGGTGGCGCCGGCCTTGCAGGCTGGCGAGCGTTGGCAGTTCACGGTGCGCTTGCGCGCGCCGCACGGCGCGCGCAACCCGCATGGCTTCGACTTCGAACTCTGGCTCTGGGAACAGGGCCTGCAGGCCACGGGGTATGTGCGTACCGGCAGACGCGATCCGCAACCCCGGTTGATCGAACAGAGCGGGAAACACCCGGTGGAATGGGCACGCCAGCAGGTGCGCGACGCGATCCAGCAGCGCGCGCCTGTCGTCAGCGGCAGCCCGACCGAAGAAGCACAGGCCCGCGCCATGGGCATCGTGGCCGCGCTGGTCACGGGCGACCAGCAGGCGATCACACGCAGCGACTGGGATGTGTTCCGCGCCACCGGCGTGGCCCATCTCATGAGCATCTCGGGCCTGCACATCACGCTCTTTGCCTGGCTGGCCGCGCTGCTGCTGCGCGCGCTCTGGCGTACCTCGCCGCGCCTGTGCCTGGCCTTCCCGGCGCAGCACGCAGGCCTGCTGGGCGGCCTGCTGCTGGCCGCAAGCTATGCCCTCTTCAGCGGTTGGGGCGTGCCGGCGCAGCGCACGGTGCTCATGCTCGCCACGGTGACATTGCTGCGCCTGTCGGCCCGGCGCTGGCCCTGGCCGCAGCTCTGGCTGCTCGCGGCGGCCGTGGTGCTGGCAGCCGACCCCTGGGCCCTGCTGCAGGCCGGTTTCTGGCTGAGCTTCGTGGCCGTGGGCGTGCTGTTCGCCGGTGCCGGTCGTGAAACGCCGGAAGCACCCCGCACGCTGCGACAGCACCTGTGGGATCTGCTGCGTGAACAGTGGCTGATCACCCTGGCGCTGGCCCCGCTGACCCTGCTGCTCTTCGGCCAGGTCTCGCTGGCCGGCCTGCTGGCCAATGTGCTGGCCATCCCCTGGGTCACGCTGCTGGTCACACCCCTGTCCCTGCTGGGCCTGCTGTGGGCGCCGCTGTGGGATGCGGCGGCGCAGACCGTTCAGTGGCTGGGCTGGGCGCTGGGCGGTCTGGCCTCACTGCCGCTGGCCACGTTCTCGGTGGCCCAGGCGCCGCTGTGGGCCGGTGTGGCCGGTGTGCTGGGCGGCCTGCTGCTGGTGCTGCGTCTGCCCTGGGCCATGCGTTTTGCCGGCCTGCCGCTGCTGCTGCCCGTGCTCCTTTGGCAGGCGCCACGCCCGGCGCCCGGGCAGTTCGATTTGCTGGCGGTCGACATCGGTCAGGGCAATGCCGTGCTGGTGCGCACCGCCGGGCACGCCCTGCTCTACGACGCCGGGCCGCGTTACGCCAACGACAGCGACGCCGGTCAGCGCGTGCTGGTGCCCTTGCTGCGCGCCCTGGATGTGCGGCTGGACCGCCTGGTGCTGAGCCACCGCGACAGCGACCACACCGGCGGTGGCGTGGCGGTGCTGTCGGCCCAGCCGGACGCAGACCTGCTGAGTTCGCTGGAGGACGCGCACGAGCTGCAAACCCTGCGCCGCAGCCGCCGTTGCATGGCCGGCCAGGCCTGGGACTGGGACGGCGTGCATTTCGAAGTGCTGCACCCGCCGGCCGGAGACTATGGCCGGGCGCGGCGCAGCAATGCCCTGTCCTGCGTGCTGCGCATCAGCAATGGCCTGCAGACCGCGCTGCTCGCAGGTGATATCGAGAAGGCGCAGGAGGCCCGGCTGGTGCAGGAAGGCGCCGCCCTGCGCGCCGACTGGCTGCTGGTGCCCCACCACGGCAGCAAGACCTCCAGCACGGCCGCCTTCCTGGACGCGGTGGCGCCCCATACGGCCCTGGTGCAGGCCGGCTACCGCAACCGCTTCGGCCACCCGGCAGCCGAGGTGACGGCGCGTTATGAGGAACGCGGTGTGCAGGTCCTCAACTCGACGCAGTGTGGCGCCGCCCGCTGGGGCTCGGAGCAGCCACGGCAGACCCGCTGCGAGCGCGAGATGCAGGCCCGCTACTGGCAGCACCGCCCCCAGGCCACGCACTGAAGCATCCGGAACTTGCAGCAACGCAAGGCCATCCGGTGTTTTCTGCGGATAATGGGGCGGACAGGAGTCACCATGGGTTTGCAAGTGACGGACATCGACCGGGAACTCGATCAGGCCAGATCGGAAGGACCCGTGCGTGACATCGTCATCCCGCCCTGCCCCGAACTGCTCACGGCCCTGCAGCTGGAGATGCGCCAGACCGACCCGGACCCGGCCGAGGTCACGCGCATCGCCGGCAGCGACGTGGCCATGGCCGCCGCGCTCATGCGCATGGCCAACAGCCCCCTGTATTCCCGCGCCCGTCCCGCCAACACCGTGGCCGAAGCCGTGACCATGCTGGGCCTGGGCCAGGCGGCGGCCATCCTGACCGGTTTCCTGGCGCGCAGCACCATACGCGTCAACTCACCGCTGGTCGAGCATTTCTGGGAAACCTCGACCCGCCGCTCGCTGGCCATGGCCTATATGGCCCGCCAGCTTTACGGCGTGGACGCCGAGGTGGCCCAGACCTGCGGGCTTTTCATGCACGTGGGCATTCCCGTCATGCTGCAGGGCGTGCGCGGTTACGCCGGCACCCTGGCCGAGGCCATGGCACGGCAGGACCGCAGCTTCACCGAGACCGAAAATACCGTGCACCGCACCGACCATGCGGTGGTGGGCGCCATCGTGGCGCGCACCTGGTTTCTGCCGCCGGTGATCGCCTTTGCCATCCGCCTGCACCACGACTTCACCGTGCTGCGCGTGAGCTCGATTCCGGCGGGGGTGCGCAACCTGGTGGCGCTGGCCGCTGTGGCCGAGCATCTGGTGGCCGATTACGAAGGCGTGCAGGCGCAGACCGAGTGGACGCGCTTTGGTCCGGCCTGCCTGAGTTACCTGCAGATCGGCGAGTCTGAGGTCGAACTCTGGATCGATACGCTGCACCCGATGTTCGAGGCCGTGGTGCTGGCCTGAGCCTGGGTCAGGGCAGCCTGCCGTGCGGTCGCCACGGCCTGGCCCAGTTCGATCACGGCCAGCGCGTAGTAGCTGCTCCAGTTGTAGCGCGTGATGGCGTAGAAGTTCTCGGTGCCGGCCACGTAGCTGGGCGAGTAGTCACCGTTCTGCAGCTCGACCAGGGCCAGAGGACCCGCGTGCTGGCGGCCCGCAGCGCCCAGCAGGATGCCCTTGGCCGTGAACTGCTCGACCGCAAAGGTCGGCTTGATGTCGGGCGCGAGCAAGGCCGGCATGTCCAGGCGCTCGTAGTCGAAATCCACCGGGTAGTGGGTGGGCATGCCGGGCTGCCAGTGGTGGGCCTTGAAATAACTGGCGACCGAACCGATGGCATCGGCCGCGCTGTCGACCAGGTCCACGCGGCCGTCCCCGTCGAAATCCACAGCGTGGCGCGCCCAGCTCGAAGGCATGAACTGCGGGATGCCCATGGCGCCCGCATAACTGCCACGCGCCTTGAAGGGATCGGTGCCGGCCTGCTGGCGCAGTTTCAGGAACTCGCCAAGTTCGGCGCGAAAGAAGGCCGCGCGCTGCGCCGCGCGGGGATGCTCCTGCGGAAAGTCCAGGGCCAGCGTGGCCAGGACGTCGATCACGCGGTAGCGGCCGATGTGACGGCCATAGTAGGTTTCCACGCCGATGATGCCGATGATGATCTCGGCCGGCACGCCATAGGTGGCACCGGCCCGATCCAGAAGTTCGCGGTGGGCCTGCCAGAAGGCCACGCCCGCCTGGATCCGCTCGGTTTCCAGAAAACGACTGCGGTACTGCTGCCAGTTGCGTGGCGCCGTCACCGGCGGCGGCACCACGAGCTTGGCCAGCTGCGGCACGTAGCGGGCCTTGCCCAGGGTGCGGCGCACCCATTTGCGATCCAGGCCGTGCCGCTCGGCGATCTCGTCGGCCAGGGCCGTGGCCTCGGGACGGCCGGCATAGGCCGGGCCGCTGCCTTCGATCAGGGTGACGCCCATGTCCTGCACCCGTTTGAGGCGGGGTTTCTTGGTCGCAGCGGCCTGCGTAGGCAGCAGGCAGGAGAACAGGAACAGCAGGGCCGTCAGCAGCAGGAAAGTCGGATGTCGTTTGCTCACGTGGGCCAGCTCAGTTCTTTCAGTTCGCGTCGCAGGGCCGCCAGGTCGCTGCTGCTGCCGCGCCCGCGGCGCGGTGCATAACGCAACTGTTCATAGCGTTGCAGCCAAGCCTGGATGGCCAGCACCCGATTGTCCTTGGGATCATGCGTTTGCGCCAGCCGAACCGCCATCTCGCGTGGCGTCACCGCCGCACCCAGGGGCAGCCCGGCGCGCGCCAGCTGACGGCGCACGTGCTCGAGCAGGCGCAGCCAGGGGTCCTGGCGCCGACGCTCCCAGCGCGTCCAGAGCGCGCCGCCCAGGCTGGCCGTGACCAGGGCGCCCAGCAGCAGATAACCCAGGTCCTCCCAGCTCGGGGCGTCGAAACCCAGCGCGCGCAGGAGGTTGAGCTGGCGGCTCTGCGTGTAGTTCAGCACACGCTGGTTCCAGGCATTGTTGACCGCCTCCCACAGGGCCCGCACGCTCTGCATGAGATTGGGGCCGACCACCGTCCCCACAGCCGTGGCAACGGCACCGCGCGGCGCGACCAGCCGCTGCAAGGAACCGATGCGCCCGGGCGAGACCGCTGCTGTCGGGTCCACGCGCAACCAGCCCTGGCCGGCCAGCCAGACTTCGGTCCAGGCATGGGCATCGCTCTGGCGCACCACCCAGAAGTTGTCGACGGTGTTGCGCTCACCGCCCTGGTAGCCGGTGACGATGCGCGCCGGGATGCCGGCCGCGCGCATCACCACGACAAAGGCCGAGGCCATGTGCTCGCAGAAGCCCAGCTTGCGATCGAACCAGAACTCGTCGGCCGTGTGCTGGCCGTATTCGCCCGGCTCCAGGGTGTAGGTGTAGCCCCCCGTGCGCAGATGGTTCAGAACGCGGTCGATCAGCGCCGCCGGGTCGTTGCCGGTTTCACGGCTGAGCTCCATCGCCCACTGCAGGGTGCGCGGGTTGAAACCGCGCGGCAGGGCCGTGTAGTCCTGCAGGCTGGCCAGCATGCGCTGGGGGCCGTGGCGGAAATCGGTATGGCTCTGGGCGCGGTAACGCAAGAGGTCGTTGACGGGCCCGTTGGCGCGCCACTGCAGTTCCTCGCTCATGCGCGCTTGCATGTCGTCTGGCAGCACGGGCGCGGTGGCCGTGGCGTCCAGCGTCAGCAACCAGGGACGGTTGTGCGGCTCCAGCGTGACCTCGTAGCGCAGCGGCGGGCCGCGCACTTCAAGATCGGCACGCGGTTGCATGGAGGGCGGGAAGGTGGCTTGCAGGGGCAACCATTCGCGCCCGTCGAAGGTGGACAACACCGGCCCGCGGAAATACAGCGTGCCCTGTGGCGGTTGCGGGGAGCCTTCCTCGAAACGCAGGCGCAGGGCCACGCTGTCGTCCAGCGCCAGGCTGGCGATATTGCCCACCTGCATGCGCTGCGACAGGCCGCTGCGCCCGCTGAGGGCGTCGCCCGGCGTGCCCCACAAGGGCGACAGACGCGGAAAGAGCAGGAACAGCAGCACCATGATGGGTGCGCCCAGCAGCGTCATGCGCGTGGCCATGCGCGCCGACTGCCACAGCGAAGGCCGGCCCGCCGGCATGTGGCTGTTGACCAGCGCGGTCAGCAGGCCCATGAGGCCGAGCAGCATGGCGGCGGCCGTGGGCAGCGACTGCGAGTAGAAGAAATTCGTCAGCATCGTGAAGAAGCCGAGAAAAAAGACCACGAAGGCATCGCGCCGCGCACGCAGCTCCAGGGTCTTGAGCGCCAGCAGCACCACGATCAGCGTGACGCCGGCGTCGCGGCCCAGCAGGGTGCGGTGCGTGGCCCAGGTCGCGCCCACGGTCAGCACCAGGGCCGCCAGCAGCCACCATCGGCCCGGCAGCGGACGCAGCGTGAAGGCCAGCCAGCCACGCCAGAGCAGCATGCCCGCGGCCATGGCGCTGCACCACCAGGGCAGGTGACCGGCATGCGGCAGCAGGACCCAGGCGATCACGACCAGCAGGAACAGGGTGTCGCGGCTGTCACGGGGCAGGTTGGCAAAGGGGTTCTTCATGGTTCACTGCAACAATACCCGACAATGACGCGCTTTGCCGTTTCCCCTGACCAGGAGTCCCCATGAACATCAACGACAAACTCAAGCAGCTCGACATCACCCTGCCCCCGGTGGCCACGCCGGCCGCCGCCTATGTTCCCTATGTGCAGACCGGCAAGCTGGTCTTCCTGAGCGGTCACATCGCCAAGCAGGACGGCAGGCCCTGGGTCGGTCAGCTCGGCAAGACCATGACGACCGAAGAGGGCAAGGCCGCCGCGCGCGCCGTGGCCATCGACCTCATGGGCACGCTGCAGGCCGCCGTGGGTGACCTCAACCGCGTCAGGCGCATCGTCAAGGTGATGTCCCTGGTGAACTCCACACCCGATTACACCGAGCAGCACCTGGTGACCAATGGCGCCAGCGAACTGCTGGGCGAAGTCTTCGGCCCCCAGGGCGCGCATGCGCGCAGCGCCTTCGGCGTGGCGCAGATCCCCCTGGGCGCCTGCGTGGAGATCGAGCTGATCGCCGAGGTGGACTGAGAGCCTGTTCACGGTCTCTCATGAAAAAGGGCCTGCGGTGCAGGCCCTTTGCGGCGCGGACAGAACGGCAGCGTCAGAAGCTTTCCCAGTCCGAATCGTTGCCGACCTTGGCCCGGGCGGCGGGCGCCGCTGACCTGGCTGCAGCCAAAGCGGGCGCCTTGGTCGCTACGGGCTTGGCGGCGGCGGGACGGGTCACAGCCTGCGGCTTGGGGCGGCTGTCCGGCGCCGAGCGCGGCACCGTGGCCACAGCCGTCTGGGCTGCTGCCAGCTTGAACACTGCCACGGCCCGGGCCAGCTGGTCGGCCTGTTCGCGCATGCTTTGGGCGGCGGCGGCGCTCTGCTCGACCAGCGCGGCGTTCTGCTGCGTCATCTGGTCGAGGTTGGCGATGGAGGTGTTGACCTGGGCGATGCCGGTGCTCTGCTCGCCGGCGGCCGCGGTGATTTCACCGATCACGTCGGCCACACGGCGCACCGACTGCACGATCTCGTTCATGGTGTCGCCGGCCTGACCGACCAGTTGGGCGCCGGAATCGACCTTTTGCACCGAGGTGCTGATCAGGGTCTTGATCTCCTTGGCCGCTTCGGCGCTGCGTCCGGCCAGCGAACGCACCTCGCTGGCCACCACGGCAAAACCACGGCCCTGCTCCCCGGCGCGCGCGGCTTCCACCGCGGCGTTGAGCGCCAGGATATTGGTCTGGAAAGCGATGCCGTCGATCACGCCGATGATGTCCCTGATCTTCTTGCTGCTGGCGTTGATCTCGTCCATGGTGCTCACCACCTCCTGCACCATGGCGCCGCCCTTTTGCGCCACGCTGGAAGCGCTGGAGGCCAGTTGCGAAGCCTGGCGCGCGTTGTCGGCGCTGTGGGACACCGTGCTGGTCAGCTCTTCCATGGCCGAGGCCGTGGACTGCAGATCGCTGGAGGTCTGCTCGGTGCGCACCGAGAGATCGTGGTTGCCGGTGGCGATCTCGGCACTGGCGATGGCGATGCCGTCGGTGCTCTGGCGCACCTGCTGCACCATCTGCGCCAGCGCCTCGTTCATGCGCGCCAGTGACTTCATGAGATCACCGAACTCGTCGCCGCGCGAGGTGTCGATGCGCGCGCTCAGGTCACCCTGGGCGATCCGCGAGGCCAGCTCGTTGGCCTCGCGCAGGGGCTCGCGGATGGAGCGGATCAGCACCGCCGCCCCCGCCAGGATGGCCGCCAGGATGATGACAATGGCGCCACCGGCGATCTTGATCGTCAGGCCGCGCGCGGCGGAGACTTCTTCAGAATATTGCTGCTCGGTGCGTTCCTCCTGGTCCACCAGTTCGCGCAGGGTGGCCACATAGGCGTGGACCGACGGCATGTACTGCTCGTTCACGATTTTCTGGGCACCCTCGCTGTCGCCCGAAGCCTTGGCCTTCTGCGCCAGATTGCGCACATCGATCATGGACTTGCGCTTTTCCGCGATCTTGTCCATCTGCGCCTTTTCCCCGGCGCTCAGGTCCATGGCCTCGATCACTTGCTGGGCCTTGGAAATCCGGGCCGTGGTGGCCTTGATGTCATCCCCCATGCGGGCCTCGACACCCGGGTCGAAAGTCAGGATCATGGCCACCGTACGGGCCGCGTTGGCCTCGGTCAGGCCGGCCCAGCTGCTGGCCAGGTTGACCCGGTTGTTGAGCGCACGCAAGGTCGTTTCGCTTTCGGCCTGCAGACGAGCCGAACGCAGGGCGGCGAAAGCAATCAAGACCGTGAGGGAGATGATGATGACGGCAACTCCCAGCCAGAGCTTGGTCGCCACATGCATGTTTCTGAAGTTCATCGTTGTATCCCGATGGATGATGGTTTCATTTTAGTGCAGCACCCTGCGCTGCGTCACAGGCTTGTCATGCGCGAAATCACCTGCTTTTCGACCTTCAGCAACTGGGCAGGACTGACGAGGGCCGGGGCAATTTCCGCCAGGGGCAGGAGCACAAAAGCACGCTCTCCCATGCGTGGATGCGGCAAGGTCAGCACCGGATCGTCCTGGCGCAGTTCACCATAGAGCAGGATGTCCAGGTCCAGCGTGCGCGGGGCGTTATGCCAGGGTCGCTCGCGGCCGGCGGCCTGTTCCAGGCGCTGCAGCCCGGCCAGCAGCTCATAGGGACCCAACACCGTGGACAACTCGGCCACGGCATTGACATAGTCCGGCCCCGACGAATCGACCGGTGCGCTGCGATACATGGAAGAGGCACGCAGGACTTGCGTGCGCGGCAAGCTTGCCAAATCGTTCAGCGCCTGGCGCAAGGCCGCCTGCGCATCCCCCAGATTGGCCCCCAGTGCGACATAGACCGTCACCGGAGCGCCGGGGGCCGTGTTCACGCCCCGGTGTCCGGCGCGCCGTCGCCGGATTTCTTGGCGCCTGAACGCCGGCGCCGGCGACGCTTCTTGGGCGCGGCGCCGTCCTCGGCAAGCGTCTCGGGCTCGGCGGCACGCGGTGCCGCCAGGCGTTCGGCGTCGGTCGAGCGTGCGACGGGCTGGCGCGGGGCCTGGGCGCGCTGGCGCACCTGCTCCTCGCGCGCCTGGTCCATCAGGTCCTGGCGCAGGTTGTCGTCCCCCGTGCTGAACTCCTGCCACCAGTCGGCCAGCACCACGTCGATCTCGCCGATGTCGGCGCGCAGGCGCATGAAGTCGAAGCCGGCGCGAAAACGCGGCTGCTCGGCCAGGCCGTAGGGTGCACTGCCTACACGCTTGTCGAAGCGCGGCTGCATCACCCAGATCTCGCGCATGTCGGCGGCCAGCTTGCCACGGCCCGAGACGTCGCCGATGCGGGCATTGAAAACATCGTCGATCGCATCCTGCAGGGCCGGGTGCGCATGCTGGCGCTGCTTGATGCGCCGGGCCCAGCCGTCGCGCACGTCGGACCAGAGCACGCAGGCCAGCAGGAAGCTGGGCGCCACCGGTTTGCCCTCGCCGACCCGGCGGTCGGTGTCTTCCAGCGCGGCCTTCACAAAGGGCTCGGCCGCGCGCTCGACCACCAGGTCCAGCAGCGGATAGATGCCGCGGTCCAGCCCCAGTTTCTTGAGCTGCTCCACCGTGGCCAGGGCGTGCCCGGTCTGCAGCAGCTTGAGCATCTCGTCGAACAGGCGGCTCTGCGGCACGTCGGCCAGCAGGTCCCGCATTTCCTTGAGCGGCTTGGCGGTCTTGGCTTCGAACTTGAAACCCACGGCGCTGAGCTTGGCGGCAAAACGCACGGCGCGGATGATGCGCACCGGGTCCTCGCGGTAACGCGTGGCCGGGTCGCCGATCATGCGCAGCACGCGGCGCTGAGCGTCCTGGATGCCGCCGTGGTAATCGACCACGACCTGCGTCTCGGGGTCGTAGTACATGGCGTTGATGGTGAAGTCGCGCCGCGCGGCGTCCTCGTCCTGCGGGCCCCAGACGTTGTCACGCAGCACGCGTCCGCTGGAATCGACCGCGTGTTTCATGCCGGCCAGCTCGCTCTTGCTGGTGCGCTCGTTGCCCGCCACCTGCTCGGCCGCCGCGTTGTCCATGTAGGCGCGGAAGGTGGAGACCTCGATCACCTCGTGCTCGCGCCCGCGGCCGTAGACCACGTGCACGATGCGAAAGCGCCGTCCGATGATGAAAGCACGGCGGAACAGGCCCTTGACCTGCTCGGGCGTGGCATCGGTGGCCACGTCGAAGTCCTTGGGCCGCAGGCCCAGCAGCAGGTCGCGCACGGCGCCACCCACGATGTAGGCCCCGTAGCCGGCGTCCTGCAGGGTCTGCACCACGTCCAGCGCACGTTTATCGACCAGGGTCGGGTCGATGCCGTGTTCGGCCGCGCTGAATTCGCGTCGTTTGCCGAAAGCCGGCTGGGGCGCATCCGCCTTGCCCAGCAGCCTGTTGATGATTTTCTTGATCATTGGTTGAATAGTTCCAGTACCCGCCAGCCGCGCTCCAGAGCCAGGGCGCGCAGGCGGTCGTCGGGGTTGGTGGCCACCGGACAGTCCGCATTGTCCATCAGGGGCAGGTCGTTGACCGAATCGGAGTAGAAAGTCACTTCGGCCTCATGGCGTTTGAGCCCGCGCGCTGCCAGCCACTCACCGAAGCGCAACACCTTGCCCTCGCGGAAGGAAGGCGTGCCGCGGATCTCGCCGGTGATCCAGCCGCCGGCGTCGCGCTCGAGCTCGACGGCAATGAGCTGCTGCACACCAAAGGCCTCGGCGATCGGGCGGGTGACGAACTCGTTGGTGGCCGTGATGATGAGCACCTCGTCGCCCGCTTCTCTGTGCCGGCGCACCAGATCGACGGCCTGCGGACGGATCGCCGGGGCAATCACCTCGCGCATGAAGCGCTCGCGCGCCGCCAGTGCCAGCTCGGCCCCCTTGAGGCGCGCGGCTTCGGTGGCGAAGCGCACATAGTCGTGCACGTCCAGCGTGCCGGCCTGGTAATGCGCATAGAACTCGTCGTTGCGCCGCGCGAACGCCACCGGGTCGGTCCAGCCGATGGTGATGGTGAAGGTGCCCCAGGCGTAGTCGGAGTCGATGGGCAGCAGGGTGTGGTCCAGGTCGAACAGGGCCAGCTTGGTCTTGTGGGTCATATCTCTTGAAGCATCGCCTTGATCAGCGGGATCGTGATGGCGCGCTGGGTCTGCAAGGCGTAGCCGTCCAGGTGGTCGAGCAACCGCATCAGGTGCCCCAAGTCGCGGCTGAAACGCGTGAGCATGTAGTCCATGACCTCGTCGGCCAGGAAGATGCCACGCGCGTCAGCCGCCTGGCGCAGCACGGCGCGGCGCTCCGCCTCGCTGAGCACCTGCAGGCTGTAGACATGCCCCCAGCCCAGGCGGGTGCGCAGGTCCTCGCGCAGCTTGAGATCGGCCGGTGGTGTCTCGCCGGCGGCCAGCACCCACTGGTGGCCGGTCTGCGCATGCACGAACCAGTTGAAGGCCGCGTGCTGCTGCACGGCGGTGTAGAGCTGCACGTCGTCCAGCAACACCGCAGCCCAACGCTCGTCGAAGGGCGGCGGCTCGGCCACCGCCGCATCGAGCCAGCCCACCGTCGCCCCCTGCTCGCGCAAGGCCTCGCGCACGGCCTTGAGCAGATGGGTCTTGCCGCTGCCCGAAGCCCCCCAGAGATAGGTGGGCACGGGCGAGCGCAGGGCCGCGCTGGAACCGTCACCCACCCACAGCTGGAGATGGCGCAGCACGGCTTCGTTGGGACCCGCCATGAAATTGCCCAGGGTCGGGCCGTTGCCCAGCCCGATGTCCAGCGCGATCTGCTTCATGCCTGCGCTGCCATCGTCAGCCCAGGTACAGCTTGCTGGCCAGATAGCTGGCCCGCACACGGCGGATGGCCACCAGCAGCACGGCGCTGGCCGGCAAGGCAATCAGCAAGCCCAGAAAACCGAAGACCTGCCCGAAGGCCATCAAGGCGAAAATCACGGCCAGCGGATGCAGGCCGATGCGCTCGCCCACCAGCCGCGGCGTGAGGTAGAAACTCTCGACCAGCTGTCCGGCGCCATAAACACCCGCCACCACCAGCACACCGTACAGGCCGCCGAACTGCAGCATGCCCGCCAGCAAGGCCAGGATCAGCCCCAGGCCGAAACCCAGGTAGGGGATGAAAAAAGCGAGGCCGGTGAACACCCCCAGCGGCACGGCCAGGTCAAACCCGAAAAGGGTCAGCGCCACGCTGAAATAGACCGTCAGCGCCCCCATCACCAGCAACTGGCCGCGCAGGTACTGGCCAAGCACTTCATCGGCTTCCGCGATGAAGCTGTCATAGGCGGCCCGCATCCGCGGCGGCACCAGCGCGACCACACGCGCCACGAAACGCTCCCAGTCGTTGAGCAGCAGGAACAGGGCCACGGGAATCAGCACGGCATTGCCGATGATCGCCAGCGCCACGCTTCCTCCCAGTTTCACAGAGGCCATCACCGAACCGAAGGCTTCTTCGACATTGGCGTTGAGGTACTTGACGACAAAGGCCTGGAGGCTTTTGCCGTCCAGCGACACCTTGATGCCGAACTGGGCCAGCCAGGGGCTCAGCGCGCTGTTGACACGGTCTGCCAGCATGGGCAGTTGCTCGCGCAACAAGGGCAGTTCCTTGGCAAAGATCGGCACCACCAGCAGAACGATGGACACCAGGATCAGGATGAACAGGGTTTCCACGATCAGGACCGCCAGCACACGCGGCATCCTGCCCCGGCCCAGGCGGTCGAGCCGGTCCACCACCGGCGTCAGCACATAGGCCAGCACGGCCGCCACCACAAAAGGCGTCAGCACCGGCGCCAGCAACCACAGGGCCAGCATCGCCAGGGCAGCGATCAGGCACCAGGTCAGGGTGCGTTTTTGGGTAGGCGTCAATTGCATGGAGGCTGACTGGGGTGAACCCTTAGAATCTAGCGCTGAATTCTATCGGGCTTGCCTGCTGGCGCCCGAACTAAAAACGCAGCCACACGCCGACCCGCCCTACCAGAGCACCCAGCATGACTACTTCCTCCACCTCTCCCCTGAGCTACAAAGACGCCGGCGTCGACATCGATGCCGGTGACGCGCTGGTCGAGCGCATCAAGCCCCTGGCCAGGAAAACCATGCGCGAGGGCGTGCTGGCCGGCATCGGCGGCTTCGGCGCCCTGTTCGAAGTGCCCAAACGCTACAAGGAACCGGTGCTGGTTTCGGGCACCGACGGCGTGGGCACCAAGCTCAAGCTGGCTTTCGAATGGAATATGCACGACACCGTGGGCATCGACCTGGTGGCCATGAGCGTCAACGACGTGCTGGTGCAGGGCGCCGAGCCCCTGTTTTTCCTCGACTACTTCGCCTGCGGCAAGCTGCACGTGGACACGGCAGCAAGCGTCGTGGGTGGCATCGCCAGGGGCTGTGAACTCTCCGGCTGCGCCCTGATCGGTGGTGAAACCGCCGAAATGCCGGGCATGTACCCGGACGGTGAATACGACCTGGCCGGCTTTTGCGTCGGTGCGGTCGAGAAATCGAAGATTCTGACCGGCCAGAGCGTGAAACCGGGTGACGTGGTGCTGGGCCTGGCCTCCAGCGGCGTGCATTCCAACGGCTTCTCCCTGGTGCGCAAGTGCATCGAACGCGCCGCCGGCAGCCTGCCCGCCACCCTGGACGGCAAGCCCTTCAAGCAGGCCGTCATGGAGCCCACCCGCCTTTACGTGAAGAACGTGCTGGCCGCCCTGGCGCAGCACCCGATCAAGGCCCTGGCCCACATCACCGGCGGCGGCCTGCTGGAAAACATCCCGCGCGTGCTGCCCGAAGGCACGGCCGCCCATCTGAAGAAGGGCAGTTGGCCGCAGACCGAGCTCTTCGCCTGGTTGCAGAAGACCGCCGGCATCGGCGACTTCGAGATGAACCGCACCTTCAACAACGGCATCGGCATGGTGGTGGTGATCGACGCGGCCAGCGCCGCCGCCGCCGCCCGGACCCTGCGCGGCCTGGGTGAGCAAGTGTTCGAGATCGGCGTCATCGCCGAGCGCGGCGCGGGCGCGCCGGTGGTGGTGGCCTGAAACTTACAACAGCTTATGCGCTGAGAAAAATCCTCGCCACTTCTGCATCACCCGTTCAGCCAGCCAGTCCACATCAACGGTCCGGTTCCCACTGAGCATCACGCGTTTGGCTCCCGCCGCCACTCCCAGCACACCAATCGGGGCTCCGCAGATTCCGCCGCGCCAAGTCCGCGTCTTAGGATCGGAACGTTTATCCAACTGCCGGGTTAGCGTGTGGTGCTTGGCTTTATCGCACAGGGCTTTGCAATCGACCATGTCTTGCTGCGACACGAACTCCTTGAGTTCGTCTTCGCTGACCGCCACCTCTTTCCCGAGGTAGCCCCCGATGTGGCCGGCTGTCACGAAGAAATTGAACGGGTCTGACGAGTCAGTCTGCAATCGCACGTATTCACGCTCCAACTTCTGGAACATGTCAGCAGAGTTCCTGATGTCGAAGAAACCCATCCCATCACCTCGAAATCAGGCCAAAGCCCGTCTGGCGATATAGCCGGAACGCGACTCCCCGGCCGCCTTGGCGGCCTGGTCAATCCTCCGCAACACGCGCGCGGGCAAGGTGATGTTGATGCGTTCGGTCTTGTCCGACAGCGTGGCAATATCCACCGTCACCACGGCCCAGGTCCAGCCCTTGAACTCACGCTTGCGCTGCAATTCGGCCAGCGGCCGGGGTTCGGGGAGGGCCGAGCCTTCATCGATGGCCACCTCCAGCCACAGCTCGATGGCCTCCTTGGCGTTGGCCAAAGCTTCTTCCAGCGTGTCGCCGGCGGAAAAGCAACCCGGCAGATCGGGCACGACCACGCCATAAGCGTGGCTGTCCGTGCCGGCTTCGAGTGCAATGGGGTAATGCATGGTGGAATCCCTCAACGGTCCAGGCCAGTCTGTTTCAGCAGTTTGTGCAACAGGCCCACGCCCAAATCCTTGCGTGGATGCGGCACGGTCACATGACCAGGACGTCGCGGGTGGACATACACATGGTGTGACCCTTTGACGCCGCGCAGTACCCAGCCGGCTTTGAGCATGCGCTTGATTAACTCGTCGCTGGTCATTATGTGTATCATACACATCAATCAATTGATTGCAATCTGCCTGTCGGCCCCACTCGATAATGGCCGCGGCATTGCCCACTCCCAGCACATTGAACACGGCCCTCTTGCATGCCTGAGCTCACCCCCTCCTCCCCGCGCATGCCGGCCGGCATCTGGGCGCTGGGTTTCGTCAGCCTGCTGATGGACATCTCCTCCGAGTTGATCCACAGCCTGCTGCCGGTTTTCCTCGTCACCGGCCTGGGCGCCAGCATGCTGGTGGTGGGCCTGCTCGAAGGCGCGGCCGAGGCCACGGCGCTGATCGTCAAGGTCTTCTCGGGGGCGCTCAGCGACTGGTGGGGCCGGCGCAAGCCGCTGGCCGTGCTGGGCTACGGCCTGGGCGCCCTGAGCAAACCCCTGTTCGCCCTGGCCACGACGGTCGAACCCGTGATCGCCGCCCGGCTGCTGGACCGTGTGGGCAAGGGCATCCGCGGCGCGCCGCGCGACGCCCTGGTGGCCGACATCGCCCCGCCCGCGCTGCGCGGCGCCGCCTTCGGCCTGCGTCAGTCACTCGACACCGTGGGCGCCTTCCTCGGCCCCCTGCTGGCCATGGTCCTGATGCTGCTGTGGGCCAATGACTTTCAGGCCGTGTTCTGGGTCGCCGTGATCCCGGCCGTCCTCTGCGTGGCCCTGCTCGTGCTGGGCGTGCAGGAACCGGAGCGCCCGGCCGGCGCACCCCGCAGCAACCCGATCCGGCGCGAGAACCTGCGCCGGCTGACCCCGGCCTACTGGTGGGTGGTGGGCATCGGCGCGGTCTTCACGCTGGCGCGCTTCTCCGAAGCCTTCCTCGTGCTGCGCGCCCAGCAGGGCGGCCTACCCCTGGCCTGGGTGCCGCTGGTGCTGATTGTCATGAACCTCGTCTACGCTCTGGGCGCCTATCCTTTCGGCAGGCTGGCCGACCGGGTCGATCACCGCAAGTTGCTGGCCTGGGGCCTGGGGCTGCTGATCGGCGCCGACCTGCTGCTGGCCTGGGGCAACCGCGGCCTTTTTGTCTGGGGCGGCGTGGCGCTCTGGGGCCTGCACATGGCCATGACCCAGGGCCTGCTGGCCACCATGGTGGCCGACACCGCACCGGCCGATCTGCGCGGCACCGCCTTCGGCATGTTCAACCTGCTCAGCGGCCTGGCCATGCTGCTGGCCAGTGTCCTGGCCGGACTGCTCTGGGACCTGTGGGGAGCGCCCAGCACCTTTGCCGCCGGGGCCGCGTTCAGCGCGGCCACGCTCGTGCTGCTGGTGCTGCGTCAGCCGGCATCGAAGCCGGAGCACGGCGGCTGAGCCCGGCCTGTTCCGGCAAGTGTTGCTTTTCGCTACAAAATCCCTAGCTGTCCATACCCGCGGACACTGGACTTTCAGATAGTTTCAGGTCACACTGCAGTTTTTGGTTCACCGCCAGGAGCATTCATGCCTGTGATCGCCGTGGTCAATCGCAAGGGAGGAAGCGGCAAAAGCACGCTCGCGGCGCACCTGGCGGCCTGGTGCGCGCACCAAGGCAGCGCGGTCATGCTCGGTGACGTGGACCGGCAGCAATCCACCCGTTCCTGGCTGCGCAAACGCAGCGAGACCCTGCCCGCCATCGCCCCCTGGACGGTCGACCAGAACATCCTGCGTGTGCCCGTCGGCATCACCCACGTCATCCTGGACACGCCGGGCGGCCTGCACGGCTTCGACCTGGCCCGCATGGTCATGTTCGCCGACATCATCCTCATGCCGGTCTGCGGCTCGGCCTTCGACCGTGAATCGGCCGCCGACTGCCACGCTGAACTCATGGCCCTGCCCCGCGTGGCCACCGGCCGCTGCAAGGTCGCCTGCATCGGCATGCGCATCGACACCCGTACCCGCACGCCGCAGGCCCTCAAGGACTGGGCCACCGGCCTGGGCATGCCCTTTCTGGGTGTGCTGCGCGAAAGCCAGGCCTATGTGCAATGCCTGGAACGTGGCATGACCCTGTTCGACCTGCCGTCCGACCGCGTCACCACCGACCTGCGCCAGTGGCAACCCATCCTGGGCTGGCTGCAACCGCAACTGGCCATCACGCCCACCGCTGTCCCGTTGGGGAATCCGCCCCCCACGCTGGCCACGGCTCCCCTGCCGGCCAGCCCCGCAGTCGCGCCCGCCCCCCTGCCCAGCCGCCTGCTGGCCACGCACAACACAGCGCCGGCCAGCCGCAGTCTGCCACCCGGAGCGGCCGTCGCGCCCATCTCCAGCCCGATCCCGTCGGCCCCGGCCGCCCGGCCGGCTCCCAGCCTGCTGGCACGTGAAACCGCCGCCCCCGCCGTGCCGCGCATGCTGGTCTCGCGGCCGCAGCCGGCCGTCACACGCCTGAACAACACACGCGTGCTCGACCGGGTCGCCGGCAACAACGCCACGTTGCGCAACACCTCGGCCACAAGCCGCTCTGTCGAGACGCCCCAGGTGCACGAAGCGCCCTCTATCCCGTCTTTCCTGAAACTGGTGAAGTGCTGATTCAATCCAGCGCGCGGCGCAGGTCGGCCACGCGCTCGGCAATGGCTGCGGCATCCTCGCCATCACCGGCCTGCCCCAGATAGGTTTCCAGGTCCTGCACCGCGGACCCCAGTTGCCCCAGCTCAGCCTGGGCCAGGCCGCGGTCGCGGTACTCGTCCCAGGCCTGCGGCAGCAAGACCAGCAAGCGGTCCTCCACGGCCACCAGCCGTGGCCAGTCCTGCTGCGTGCGATGGATTTCCTTGAGATTGCGCAGCATGCGCGCAATGATCTCGCGCGCCGGCATGGCCTGCAGGTAATGGCCCAGTGGCAGTTCGGAGGCGCCGGGCAGGCTGTGGTTGCCACGCCAGGCTTCCAGCCGTGTCTGCAACTCCTCACGGCTCAAGGACTGGCCGCTGAAGGGATCGATCACCACCTGCGCATGCGGCAGGTTGACCTTGACCATGAAGTGTCCGGGGAAGCCCACCCCGTGCGCCGGCAGGCCCAGGCCCTGCGCCAGTTCCAGCCACAGCACGGCCAGCGAGACCGGGATGCCGCGCCGGCGCTCCAGCACCCGGTGCAGGTAGCTGTTCTCCGGGTCGTAGTAGTGATTGAGGTTGCCCCCGAAATGCAGCTCGTGAAAGAAGAAATGGTTGAGCAGGCGCAGCTTGTGCATGGCCGGCGCATCGGCCGGCAGGCGCTGGCGCAGGCGCACCAGCAGCGCATCCACCTCGGCCAGCACCTGCTGCACGTCCAGCCGGGGGTATTCGTCCTGCCCCAGGCAAACGGCGGCCTCGAGCAGATGGAGCTGCGCATCGCTCTGGACCAGGACCCCGAAGTAATCCAGCGGTGTGGGCAGCTTGAAGGACAGGCTCATGGGCATGCCTCGCTAGCGCTTCAGGAACTGCCGGAAGCGCAGACCCGCGGCCCGGACGGCGCCCAGATAGATGGCCGCCGCGCCGAGCACTATCAAAACCAGCAAGCCGATGCGCAGGCCGGCCTGTGACTGCAGACGTGTCCAGTCCCAGGCACTGGCCGCCCACATCAGGAAGACCGTGAGCAACGCGGAGGCCGCCAGCACCTGCAGGCTGAACACGCCCCAGCCCGGCGAGGGCTTGTAGCTGCCACGGCGCAGCAGGCCGATCAGCAACCACAGCGCGTTGATCAGGGCGCCGATGCCGATGGCCAGCGCCAGCCCCGCATGCGCAAACACGGGCACGAACACGAGGTTGAGCAACTGCGTGATGACCAGCACGGCCATGGCGATCTTCACCGGCGTGCGGATGTCCTGGCTGGCGTAATACCCCGGGGCCAGCACCTTGATGGCCACCAGCCCCAGCAAACCCGCGCCATAACCCACGAGGGCGGTGCTCGTCTGCACCACATCGCGGTCGGTGAAGGCGCCGTAGTGGTAGAGCGCGGCCACCAGCGGCTTGGCAAACGTCAGCAGCGCCAGCGCGCAAGGCACGGTGAGCAGCACCACGATGCGCAAGCCCCAGTCCAGCATGGCGGAGTATCTGGCCGTGTCATTGGCCGCCTTGGCCGAGGCCAGCTGCGGCATGAGCACCACGCCGATGGCCACGCCCAGCAAGGCGGTGGGAAACTCCATCAGCCGGTCGGCATAGGTCAGCCAGCTCACGCTGCCCGGCGCGAGATGCGAAGCGATCTGCGTGTTGATGATGGTGGAGATGTGCGCCACGCTCACGCCCAGCAAGGCCGGCAGCATGAGACGGACAATGTTCCTCGTATCCGGGTCAGTCCATGAAGTCTTGATGGCAGCCCAGCTCAGGCCGAAGCGCGGCATCAGCCCCAGCTTTTTCAGCGCCAGCAGTTGCACGCCCAGTTGCAGCACGCCGCCCAGCAGCACACCGCCGCCCAGCGCGTAGATCGGCTCCACGCCCCGGCCAGCCAGCCAGGGGGCGCCCAGCCAGGCCGCGGCAATCATGGCCACGTTGAGCAGCACCGGCGTGGCCGCCGGCACCGCAAAACGCTTCCAGGTGTTGAGCACCCCCGCGCACAGCGCCACCAGCGACATGAAGGCGATGTAGGGGAACATCCAGCGCGTCATCACCACCGCCGCTTCGAATCCGTGACCCAGGCCGCTGGCCAGCACCCACACCAGCACCGGCGCCAGCGCAACGCCGATGACGCTGAGCCCCAGCAGCATCCAGGCCAGCACCGTGGCCACGTGGTCGATGAGCTGCCGCGTCTTCTCCTCGCCCTGCTGCGTGCGGGCAGCGGCCAGCACCGGGACAAAGGCCTGGCTGAAGGCCCCTTCGGCAAAAAAGCGGCGGAACAGGTTGGGAATCCGGAACGCCACATTGAAGGCGTCCGTCATGGCGCTGGCGCCGAAGGTGGCGGCGATCAGCAGTTCGCGGACCAGCCCGGTGATACGCGAGGCCAGGGTCAGCAGGGAGACCGTCGAGGCGGCTTTGAAAAGACTCACGGCGGTAGGATCCTTTAGGCGCTCAATCAAGCCTAGTGTAGCCCGCCCGCTTGGGGGCTGAGCGCTCACTCACCCCCGGCCATCCGAAGTGCTACAATAGCCGGCTTTGCTGACATCATCCACAGACACAAGGAAACACTGATATGGCATCTGGAAAGCCGAAGAAAAAGAACCCGCGCCTGGCGTCGGGCCGCAAACGCGCACGTCAGGACGTCAAGCTGAATGCAGCCAACACGTCCCTGCGCTCCAAATACCGCACCGCCGTGAAGAACGTCGAAAAGGCTGTTCTCGCCGGTGACAAGGTGAAAGCCGCCGAACTGTTCGGCAAGATGCAGGCCGTGGTGGACACCGTGGCCGACAAGGGCATCTTCCACAAGAACAAGGCCTCTCGCGACAAGAGCCGCCTGTCCGCCAAGGTCAAGGCCCTGGCCATCGCCTGAGATTCAGGCAAACAGCCCGGACGGGTCTGACCCGTCCGCCGTTTGTAACGGGTGCGCTGTCAGCAAAGCAAAAAAGCCGCTCTTTGAGCGGCTTTTTTGTGGGCGAAACGGATTCAGGCGATGGGCCGGCCCTGCCCGTCGCCTTCACGCACCTGCAGATTGTTGTCGCGCGCGAAATTGATGCAGAAGTCCCAGGCCATGGGCTCGGCGTCGCGCAGCTCGCGGTTCACGATGACGCACTTGATGCCGTCGAGCGAGCTGGGGATGCACCAGGGGGAATAACGCAGGTGGCTGCCGGGCTGCGGGCCGCCCGGGCGGAAGGGGCTCATCACGCCGGCCAGGCGCTCGGCCCAGTCACTGGGACGAAAAGCCTTGCCGGTCCGGGTGAGGCCAAGTATGAAGACTTCCTGGGTGGCGTTGGAGACCATGGGTTGGGACTCGGGCAGCGGACGCGGGCTGGGTACAGCGGCTGGTCCGGCAGCGGGTGGGTTGGCAGTATTGTATCTTATATAAGACTTGAGGCCTCGCTCGTCCGCTGCACGCAGCATCAGGCGCGCAGTGTGACAGCCTGGTGTATCCCCGGTGTCCGTTCACACCTGCAAAAAGTGTGTGAACAGGCTCTAAAATCACGTCTCAACGGCCCAACCTGCGTTGGGCCGCCTTGTTTTGTGATTCCTCCGGAGTGTGTAGCCATGAACGCCCCCGCCGCCAAGCCTGTCGAAGCCGCGTCCCCCCACGTGATGAACACCTACGGCCGCGTGCCGATCGCGCTGTCGCACGGCCAGGGCTGCCGCGTCTGGGACATCAACGGCAAGGAATACCTCGACGCGCTGGCCGGCATCGCGGTCAACACCCTGGGCCACAACCATCCGCGCCTGGTGCCGGCCCTGCAGGACCAGATCGCCAAGCTCATCCACACCTCGAACTACTACCACGTGCCCGGCCAGGAGCTGCTGGCGAAGAAGCTGGTCGAGCTCTCGGGCATGAGCAATGCGTTCTTCTGCTCCACCGGCCTGGAAGCCAACGAGGCCGCCCTGAAGCTGGCGCGCAAGTTCGGCCATGACAAGGGCATCGAAAAACCCCAGATCGTGGTCTACGAGAAGGCCTTTCACGGCCGCTCCATCGCCACCCTGAGCGCCACCGGCAACGAGAAAGTGCAGAAGGGCTTCGGCCCGCTGGTGGAAGGTTTCATCCGCGTCCCGCTCAACGACATCGAGGCGCTCAAGCAGGCCACGGCCGGCAACCCCCATGTGGTGGCCGTCTTCTTCGAGACCATCCAGGGCGAAGGCGGCATCCATGCCATGCGCGCCGAATACCTGCAGCAGGTGCGCAAGCTCTGCGACCAGCAGGACTGGCTGCTGATGATCGACGAGGTGCAGTGCGGCATGGGTCGCACCGGCAAGTGGTTCGCCCACCAGTGGGCCGGCATCGTGCCCGACGTCATGCCTCTGGCCAAGGGCCTGGGTTCGGGCGTGCCCATCGGCGCCGTGGTGGCCGGACCCAAGGCGGCCAACATCTTCCAGCCCGGCAACCATGGCACCACCTTTGGCGGCAACCCGCTGGCCATGCGCGCCGGCATCGAGACCATCCGCATCATGGAAGAGGATCGCCTGCTGGACAACGCCGCCAGGGTCGGCGCCCATCTGAAGGCGGCGCTGGAACGCGAACTGGGCAAGCTGCCCGGCGTCAAGGACATCCGCGGCCAGGGCCTGATGATCGGCGTGGAGCTGGCCAAGCCCTGCGGCGTGCTGCTCACCCGCGCGGCCGATGCCGGCCTGCTGATCAGCGTGACGGCCGACAGCGTGATCCGCCTGGTGCCCGCGCTCATCATGACCACGGCCGAGGCCGACGAAGTGGTGGGCCTGCTGGCGCCGCTGGTGCGCCAGTTCCTGGCCGAAGCCTGAGGGCAGCGTGATGACCGCGACGAAGCTCAAGCATTACCTGAAATTCACCGACCTGAAGGCCGACGAGTACGCCTACCTGTTCGGTCGTGCCGCGCTGATCAAGAAGAAGTTCAAGGCCTACGAGAAGCACCAGCCGCTCACCGACCGCACCCTGGCCATGATCTTCGAGAAGGCCTCGACGCGCACGCGCGTGAGCTTCGAGGCCGGCATGTACCAGCTCGGTGGCAGCGTGGTGCACCTGACCACGGGCGACAGCCAGCTGGGCCGCGCCGAACCCATCGAGGACAGCGCGCGCGTGATCAGCCGCATGGTGGATCTGGTCATGATCCGCACCTACGGGCAGGACAAGATCGCGCGCTTCGCCGAGTACTCGCGTGTGCCTGTGATCAACGGCCTGACCAACGAGTACCACCCCTGCCAGATCCTGGCCGACATCTTCACCTACATCGAGCACCGCGGCTCGATCGCGGGCAAGACCGTGGCCTGGGTCGGCGACGGCAACAACATGGCCAACACCTGGCTGCAGGCCGCCGAGCTGCTGGGTTTCACCGTGCACGTGAGCACGCCCAGCGGCTACGAGATCGACCCGGCGGTGGCCGGAGCCAAAAGCGACTGCTACAAGGTCTTCAAGGACCCCATGCAGGCCTGCGCCGGCGCCGACCTGGTCACGACCGACGTCTGGACCAGCATGGGCTACGAGGCCGAGAACGAAGCCCGCAAAAAGGCTTTTGCCGACTGGTGCGTGGACGAGGAGATGATGCGCGCCGCCAAGCCCGATGCCCTCTTCATGCACTGCCTGCCCGCGCACCGCGGCGAGGAGGTCGAGGCTGAAGTCATCGACGGCCCGCAGTCGGTGGTCTGGGATGAAGCAGAAAACAGATTGCACGTGCAAAAGGCACTCATGGAGTACCTGCTGCTCGGGAAACTCTGATGTCCGCGTGCACGAGTTGCGGCGCCTGCTGTTCCTGGTGCCGTGTTGATTTCTCCAGCTACGAACTCGATGAAAACGGTGGCCACGTGCCGTCAGGCCTGACCGTCGAGGTCAACGGCAACACGGCGCGCATGCGCGGCACGGATCACTGGCCACCGCGCTGCGCGGCGCTGACCGGCAAGCTCGGAGAGCAGGTCGCCTGCGGCATCTACGAATGGCGTCCCTCGCCCTGCCGTGAGTTCGAGGAAGGCAGCGAGGCCTGCCACCGGGCACGCGCCAAGGTCGGCCTGCCGCCTCTTGCCTGAATCCTGAGTTTCAGGGTCCCCGGTAGAGCCAGGGCACATCCAGCAGGCGTTCGCCCATCAGGCGCAGGGACGCATCCCGCGCCCAGGCCATGGGCCCTTCCAGGTGGAAGATCTCGCCATTGCGGATGGAACGGGCCTGCACCCGCGCACAACGTTGCCAGCGGTTGAGGGCATAACGCTGCAGCAGCGTGGGCACGTCCAGCACGCCATCGACCAGCGCCACCTGGCGCCCCAGTTCGGCCGCGTCCTCGATGGCCATGCCGGCACCCTGGGCGAGATAGGGGCGCATGGGGTGTGCGGCATCGCCCAGCAGCGCCACATGACCGCGCGCCATCTGGTCGGCTGCGCTCAGGGGCGGACGGTCGCACAGCACCCAGAGGCGCCAGGCCGGCACGGCCTCGATCAAGGCGCGCAAGTCGCTGCAGGCCTGTCCCAACGCAGCCTGCAGGTCGGCCGCGTTGGCGCCGTGGTCCCAATCCTCGAGTTCGCCATGGACATGCCCGTGCACGATGGCCACGACATTGAGCCACTCGCCGCCGCGCACGGGGTACTGCACCACGTGCAAACGCGGCCCCAGCCAGGCCGTCACCTGCTGGCTACGCAGTGCGGCCGGCAGGCTGGTCTGCGGCAGCATGGCGCGATAGGCCAGGTGCCCGGCCACACGCGGTGGACCGTCATCGAGGAGTTGCTGGCGCACCCGGCTCCACAGGCCATCGGCCGCGATCAGGGCGTCGCCCTCCACGTCCAGGCCGTCATCCAGGCTCAGGCCGACAGCGCCATTCGTCTCCACATAACGGTTTACCGTCTTGCCGGTGTGCAGCCAGACGGCGTCGCGCTGCTGCAGGGCGTTCAGCAGCAACTGCTGCAGATCGGCACGATGGAGGGTGGCATAGGGTGCGCCGTAGCGCTGCACCGTGGTCTGCCCCAGGCGCAAGACGCCCAGCTCGGCCCCGCTGAGGGCGTGACGCACCTGCAGCCTGTCGGGGAAAGCCGCCACCTGGCGCAATGCCGTGTCCAGATCCCAGCCCTGCAATACGCGCACGACGTTGGGCCCCATCTGGATGCCCGCCCCCACCTCGTTGAAGGTGTTGGCGCGTTCATAGAGGCGGACATGGCAGCCGGCCTTTGAGCAGGCCAGGCCGGCGGCCAGGCCGCCTATGCCGCCCCCAGCAATCAGTACGTCGGTGTGCATCGGGGTCTGATTCTGCCCGATGAGAACACCCCCGTGCGCCTGCGGCGCCTCCCCCTCAAGGGGGCGACACCAGCGGCCCGGCAAAGCCGGTTCTGCGGTGTCCCCGAATTAAGGGTTCCCGTGCGCAGCAGCCTAGCTGGCTTATTCGACGCGCATTACGCCCGTGGGCTTGAAGCCCAGGTCGGCCGCCTTGCCCTTGCGGCCGCGCGCGGCACGCGCATTGTTCAGGCTGCGAATTTCCAGCGTCTCGTCACGCTCCTTGCCACCCCGGCCCAGGCCTTCGATCTTCACGCTGCGCGTGTAGGCGGCGGCGCCGGCCAGGGTGTCCTTGGGCTCCAGGTCGATCAGCATCAGGCCGCGCCCGCCGTTGGGCATGGGCTTGAGTTCGCCGATCTCGAAGCTCAGGATGCGGCCGCCGCTCGATGCGCAGACCACATGCGTGGCCGGCGGCTGCGGCGGCACATTGGCCGGCGAAGGACGGCACACGCTGTCGTCATCGCCGCAGTTGATGAAGGACTTGCCGCCCTTCTGGCGCGAACTCATGTTCTCGACGGTGGCCAGGAAGCCGTAACCCGAGGTGGTGGACAGCAGCAGCCAGGCCGCGGGCGCGCCGGCAAAGTAGTGCACCAGCTGCGTGCCGGCTTCGAGTTCGACCAGCGTGGTCACGGGCTGGCCGTCGCCACGCGCACCGGGCAGGCTGGCCACGGGCACGGAATAAACACGGCCCTTGCTGCCGAAAGCCAGCAGGGTGTCCACCGTGCGGCATTCGAAGGTGCTGTACAGGCCGTCGCCGGCCTTGAAGGCAAAACTCGCCGCCTCGTGCCCATGGCCCTGGCGCGCGCGCACCCAGCCCTTTTGCGAGACGATGACGGTCACCGGCTCGTCGACGACCTTCACTTCGGCCACGGCCTTCTTCTCGGCCTGGATCAGGGTGCGGCGCGCATCGCCGTAGACCTTGGCGTCGGCCTCGATTTCCTTGACCATCAGCCTGCGCAGCGCGGCCGGACTGCCCAGGATATCTTCGAGTTTCTTCTGCTCTTCGCGCAGTTCCTTCAGCTCCTGCTCGATCTTGATGGCTTCGAGCCGCGCCAACTGGCGCAGGCGGATTTCGAGGATGTCCTCGGCCTGACGCTCCGAGAGCTTGAAACGCGCGATCAGCGCCGGCTTGGGTTCGTCCGAATTACGGATGAGGGCGATGACCTCGTCGATCTTGAGCAGCACCAGCTGCCGGCCTTCGAGGATGTGGATACGGGCCAGCACCAAGTCCTGCCGATGCTGCGAGCGGCGTTCGATGGTGGTCTGGCGGAAGGAAATCCACTCTTCCAGCATCTGGCGCAGGGTCTTTTGCGTGGGCCGGCCGTCCAGCCCCACCATCGTCATATTGATGGAGGCCGAGGTTTCCAGACTGGTGTGCGCCAGCAGGGTGGTGATGAGCTCCTGCTGCTCGATGCGGCTGGTCTTGGGCTCGCAGACCAGGCGCACCGGCGCGTCCTTGCTGGACTCGTCGCGCACCACGTCGAGCACCGCCAGCACCGTGGCCTTGAGCAGGTTCTGCTCGGGGGTCAGCGCCTTCTTGCCGGTCTTGACCTTGGGATTGGTCAGCTCCTCGATCTCTTCGAGCACCTTCTGCGTGCTCACGCCCGGCGGCAGCTCGGTCACGACGAGCTGCCACTGGCCGCGCGCGAGTTCCTCGATCTTCCAGCGCGCGCGCACCTTGAGCGAACCGCGTCCCGTGCGGTAGGCCTCGGCGATGTCGCTGGCCGGGCTGATGATCTGGCCGCCGCCCGGGTAGTCGGGGCCCGGCAGCAAGTCGAACAGCTCGCTGTCGGCCAGCTTCGGGGTCTTGATCAGCGCCACGCAGGCCTGCGCGACCTCGCCCAGGTTGTGGCTGGGAATCTCGGTGGCCAGGCCCACGGCGATACCGCTGGCGCCATTGAGCAGGGTGAAAGGCAGACGGGCCGGCAGCTGCTTGGGCTCTTCGGTGGAACCGTCGTAGTTGGGCTGGAAGTCCACCGTGCCTTCGTCGATCTCATCGAGCAGCAGGGTGGATATCTTGGCCAGGCGCGCTTCGGTGTAACGCATGGCGGCGGCGCCGTCGCCGTCGCGGCTGCCGAAGTTGCCCTGGCCGTCGATCAGCGGGTAACGCTGCGCGAAATCCTGCGCCATGCGCACCAGCGCGTCGTAGGCGGCCTGGTCACCGTGCGGGTGGAAACGGCCCAGCACGTCGCCGACCACACGCGCGCTCTTGACCGGTCTGGCCGCAGTGTTGCTGTTGGGTCCGCTGTAACCCAGGCCCATGCGCGACATCGAGTACAGGATGCGGCGCTGCACCGGCTTCTGGCCGTCGCAGACATCGGGCAGGGCCCGGCCCTTGACCACGCTGAGCGCGTACTCGAGGTAGGCGCGTTGCGCGTAATGGGCCAGGGTCAGGGCGTCGTCGCCGGCCGGGTCGGTCGTGGGATCTAGCGTCGTGGAATCCATGGGGTCTTCAGTAGTTCAGGGCCCAATGCGACTCGGCGTCGTCGATGCGGGCCAGCTGGGAAGCTTGTGCGGCACGCCAGGTCGGCGGCTTGAGCACGGTGTACAGGGCCAGCACGGTGCGCACGTAGTCCTGGGTTTCGCGCAAAGGCGGCACCTGGTTGCCGGCACGGCGCACCGTGCGCAGACCGGCGTTGTAGGCCGCCAGCGCCAGGTCCGGGCGTTCGGGGAATTTGTCGAGCAGGCGGCGCAGATGACGGCTGCCGATCTGGATATTGGTGCGTGCATCGACAAGCTGGCGTGCCACCGGACGACGCCGGACATCGGCCAGGCCATAACCACGCGCCGTGGCCGGCATGACCTGCATGAGCCCCACCGCACCCTTGGGCGACACGGCATCGGCATCGAAGCCCGATTCGGTGGCGATCAGGGCCTGCAGCAGTTCGTAATCGATGCCATGCGCGCGCGCGGCCTCGCGCAGCAGGTGCCGCACGGCCTTGTAGTCGGGCGAGATTTCAAAGAAGGCATGCAGCCGCGTGGGCGCCATGGGCACGCCGCGCGCGCGTGCGGCGTTTTCGGGCACCTCGTCCGAGAAATAGAGCTCGTAGCGTTCGTCCACGCGCTCGGTGGCAAAGTGGGTCACGCCCTTCTCGTTGACATAGGCCCAGACATCGGCGCGCGCCACACCCTGCCCCAAGAGGAGGAGCATGGCCAGCACAACGAGGACCGGGCGAGTCAACATCAGATGTCCACCTCCACCGAATCGCCGTGCAGCTCCATGAGCTCGCGGCGCGCCGCGGCCTCGCCCTTGCCCATGAGCTTGGTGATCTCGCCCTCGGTCTGCAGGTTGTCGAAAGTGCCCAGGCGCACCTGCAGCAGGCGGCGCGTGTCGGGGTTCAGCGTGGTCTCCCAGAGCTGCTCGGCGTTCATCTCGCCCAGGCCCTTGAAGCGGCTGATCTGGCAACGCTCCTTGGCCACGCCTTCCTTGGCGCATTTGTCGAGGATGGCGGTGAGCTCACCCTCGTCCAGGGCATAGGCCTTGCTGGCGGCCTTCTTGCCGCGCGCGGGCACGTCCACACGGAACAGCGGCGGGCGCGCCACGTAGACGTTGCCGGACTCGATGAGCCTGGGGAAATGGCGGAAGAAGAGCGTCAGCAGCAGCACCTGGATGTGCGAGCCGTCCACGTCTGCATCGCTCAGGATGCAGACCTTGCCGTAACGCAGGCCGCTCAAGTCCGGCGTGTCGCCGGGGCCATGCGGGTCCACGCCGATGGCGACCGAGATGTCGTGAATTTCGGTGTTGGCAAACAGACGGTCGCGTTCGACCTCCCAGGTGTTGAGCACCTTGCCGCGCAGGGGCAGGATGGCCTGGCTTTCCTTGTCGCGGCCCATCTTGGCGCTGCCGCCGGCCGAGTCACCCTCGACCAGGAAGAGTTCGTTGTGGTTCAGGTCGCGGCTCTCGCAATCGGTCAGCTTGCCCGGCAGCACGGCCACGCCCGAGCCCTTGCGCTTTTCGACCTTCTGGCCCGCGCGCTGGCGCGTCTGCGCGGCCCGGATGGCCAGTTCGGCCAGCTTCTTGCCGTATTCCACGTGCTGGTTCAGCCAGAGCTCCAGCGTCGGGCGCACGAAGCTCGACACCAGGCGCACGGCGTCACGAGAATTGAGACGCTCCTTGATCTGGCCCTGGAACTGCGGGTCCAGCACCTTGGCGCTCAGCACATAACTGGCGCGGGCGAACACGTCTTCCGGCAGGAGCTTCACCCCCTTCGGTAACAGGCTGTGCAGTTCGATGAAGCTCTTGACGGCCGTGAACAGGCCGTCGCGCAGGCCGCTGTCGTGCGTGCCGCCGGCGCTGGTGGGGATCAGGTTGACGTAACTCTCGCGCACCGGCGCACCGTCTTCGGTGAAGGCCACGGCCCAGGCCGCGCCCTCGCCTTCGGCAAAGCTGTCGTTGTTCTCGGCATAACCCTCGCCCTCAAACATGGGGATCACCGGATCAGCGCTGAGGCTCTGCATCAGGTAGTCGCGCAGGCCGCCCTTGTAGAGCCAGGTCTGGGTCTCTTTGCTCTTCTCGACCGTCAGGGTCACCGTGACGCCGGGCATGAGCACGGCCTTGCTGCGCAGCAGGTGCGTGAGTTCGGCCATGGGCAGGGCGGCCGACTCGAAGTACTTGGGATCGGGCCAGACCCGCACGGTGGTGCCCTGCTTGCGGTCGCCCGCTCCCGCAGCACGCGTGCTCAGTTTCTCCACCACATCACCGCCGGCAAAGGCGAGCTGGGCCACCTTGCCTTCCCGGTAACTGGTGGCTTCCAGCCGTTTGCCCAGGGCGTTGGTGACGGACACACCCACGCCATGCAGACCGCCCGAGAAGCTGTAGGCGCCGCCCTTGCCCTTGTCGAACTTGCCGCCGGCGTGCAGGCGCGTGAAGACCAGCTCGATCACCGGCGCCTTCTCTTCGGGATGCAGGCCGAAGGGGATGCCGCGGCCGTCGTCCTCGACGCTGACCGAGCCATCGGCGTGCAGGGTCACGGCGATCTTCTTGCCGTGGCCGGCCAGGGCCTCGTCCGCTGCGTTGTCCAGCACTTCCTGGACGATGTGCAGCGGGTTGTCGGTCCGGGTGTACATGCCCGGGCGCTGCTTGACCGGCTCCAGCCCTTTGAGGACGCGGATGGAGCCTTCGGAATATTCGGGGGTGGGTTTGACAGCCATGGCGCGGAATTGTAGACCTGATCCTGCGCGGAGCTGTAATTACATACAGTTACGCTTCAGAAAACGCCCCGAGCTGGGCTTCGGCCTCGATCTCCACCAGCAGGTCACTTCGGCAGACATCGGCCTGCAGGTAACAGAAGTTGCGCAGCCTCCGGCCTTTCAGCGCAGCACGGACCACGGAATAGTCCTCGGCATGCCGCACATAGACGCAACCCGACAGATCCTGCAGGCGCCACAGGGGCCGGCCGGCCCGGGCGTTGGCGGATTGCAGCACGGCTTCGATATTGCGCAGACTCTCCTCGGTCTGGGCCCGCACTTCGCCGGCATGCACCGTGGCATGCCCGACGATGCTGGCCGTACCGCTGACGAAGAGCAGATCGCGCCCACCCGCCTGGGGCAACCAGGCGGCGCGTGAAAACAGCGGCGGCTCCTCCCCATACTGGCGCGGATAGTCGTAGGCGCTGACCTGGCGCGGGTTCTCGATGGACAGCACAGGTTCACGCCCCGCCAGCACGGCCACCCGCAGCGTGCCTTGCGCCGTGCCCAGCGCGCAGGCCGCGGGCGCGCCCATGCCCACCGACAGCCCAGCCGCCGCGAAAGCCCGGCGCCGACCACGGTTGAAGGTCTGGTAGCGCTCTTCACCATCTTCCACGGCATTGATGCGCGGCAAGTAGTTCCAGACCCGCAGCAGTTGCGGCTTGCCCGATTCCCGCACCGTCTGCAACAACAACTCGTAAACCGCCTGGGCCTGCCCCAGCAGATCCTGCTCGACCTGCAGCTCGGCCACGGCCCAGAGGAAGTCCTCGCTCTGCGCGAGATGCAGGCTCAGGCCATCCCTGCCCTGCGTGCGGGCGGTCTGCAGCACAGCGCCGCCCCACCAACCCTGCTGCGCGCAAGCTTCGCCGCCCAGGCAGGGCATGGGCACGCGCAAGGTGGCCCCGGGCGCCTGCGGCAGATCCGGCAAGGCGGGCAGGATCAAGCCCAGGGGCGTTCCATCCGCCCCCAAGGCTGCTGTCACGGGCGCGCGCTGCGCGCGCAGTTCCGACGTCAATACTGGGGCCATGTGCCCTCTCCCTGGTCCACGATACCGATACCTACAGGGCGGCCATTATCGCGTCAGGCCCATCCCGCTGGCCGCAGCACGGACACTGCAAATTGGCTACAGTGCAATGATGAGCACGCATAGCAACAAGAAACTCTCCATGGCCCAGGTCCTGATCTGCGGCGCCGCCATCGTCACCCTCTCCATGGGCATACGCCACGGCTTCGGCCTCTGGCTGCAGCCTGTGACCCAGACCCAGGGCTGGACCCGCGAAACCTTCGCCCTGGCCATGGCCATCCAGAACCTGACCTGGGGCCTGGCCGGCATCTTCGCCGGGATGCTGGCCGACAAGTTCGGCGCCTTCAAGGTCATCGTCGGCGGCGCCATCCTCTACGCCCTGGGCCTGATCGGCATGGCCAACGCGCCCACGCCCCTGCTCTTCGCGCTGAGCTGCGGCGTGCTGATCGGCGTGGCCCAGGCCGGCACCACCTATGCGGTGATCTACGGTGTGATCGGCCGCAATGTGAGCCTGGACAAACGCTCCTGGGCCATGGGCGTGGCCGCGGCAGCCGGCTCCTTCGGCCAGTTCCTCATGGTGCCGGTCGAAGGCTGGCTCATCAGCAGCCTGGGCTGGCAGCAGGCCTTGATGACCCTGGGCATGGCCGCCCTGCTCATCATTCCGCTGGCCTGGGGCCTGCATGAACCCAGCTTTGCCGCCGGCACGGCGCCCAAACGTGAACAGTCCATCCTGCAGGCCCTGCGCGAGGCCTTCGCCTATCCCAGCTTCCAGCTGCTGATGGCCGGTTATTTCGTCTGCGGCTTCCAGGTGGTCTTCATCGGCGTGCACATGCCCAGCTACCTCAAGGACCACGGCCTCTCGCCCCAGGTGGCCAGTTACTCGCTGGCGCTGATCGGCCTCTTCAACGTCTTCGGCACCTACATCGCGGGCGCCCTGGGCCAGCGCCTGGCCAAGAAGAACATCCTGGCCTTCATCTACTTCGCCCGCTCCATCGCCATCACGGTCTTCCTGCTGGTGCCGCTCACGCCCATGAGCGTCTACGTGTTCTCGGCCGTCATGGGTGTGCTGTGGCTCTCCACCGTGCCGCCCACCAATGCCATCGTGGCCCAGATCTTCGGCGTGGCCCATCTGTCCATGCTCGGCGGTTTTGTCTTCTTCAGCCACCAGGTCGGCTCCTTCATGGGCGTCTGGCTGGGCGGCTACCTCTACGACAAGACCGGCAGCTACGACATCGTCTGGTATATCGCCATCGGCCTGGGCGTGGCGGCGGCGCTGGTCAACCTGCCGGTGCGCGAGGCCGCCATCCGGCGTGAACCCCAGGCGGCGGCATGAAAAAACTGCCGCGCCAGCTGCTGGCCTGGGGCGCTGCCCTGGGCCTGCTGCTGGCCGTGTTCGCGCTTTACACCCGACCGGATTTCCTGCTGACCCTGGCCGACCAGCTCTGGGCCTGCTTCTAGGGATATCCTGCATCCGCCGGACATGACCGCGTGGCACACTGCCTGCCATGACCATGAAGACCATCATCATCACCGGCGCGTCCGACGGCATCGGCGCTGAAATGGCGCGTCAGCTGGCGCAGCGGCACGGCGCCGAAGCCGGCCTGGCGCTGGCCGCGCGCAAGGAAGCCCAGCTCGAGGACGTGGCCAGAGCGTGCCGCAGCCACGGCAGCGAGGTGCTGGTCGTGCCGACCGATGTGACCGACCCGGCCCAGTGCCGCGCTCTGATCGAACGCAGCGTGGAGCGCTTCGGCTGGCTCGACGCCCTCGTCAACAACGCCGGCGTCTCGGCCCAGGCCCTGTTCGAACAGGTCCAGCCCGAAGACCTGGGATGGTACGAAGACCTGATGCGCGTGAACCTCTGGGGCAGCGTCTGGTGCACGCACGCCGCCCTGCCCCACCTCAAGGCCAGCCGCGGCCAGGTGGTGGCCGTCTCTTCCCTGGCCGGCCTGATCGGCGTGCCGGGACGCACGGCCTACAGCGCCAGCAAATTCGCCATGACCGGCTTTTTCGAAGCCCTGCGTGCCGAGCTCAAACCCGCCGGCGTGGCCGTGACCACGGCCTACCCCGGTGTGGTGGCCACCCGGATCCGCTACCGCGGACTGAACGCGGCCGGTGTCGCCGCCGGCTCCAGCGGCCTGAAGGAGGATGACGCCATGCCGGTCGAGTTATGCGCCCGCCTCATCCTCGATGGCATGGCACGGCGCCAGCGCGAAGTCGTGATGAGCACCCAGGGCAAGCTGGGCCGTTACCTCAAGCTGCTGGCCCCCGGTCTGGTGGAACGCATGGCCCTGGCCGCGCTCAAGGACGAGGTCAAGCCGCGATGAGCCTGCCCCCCGTGCACGGCACGGAGGCGCCTTCGGCCTGGGTCCAGCGCTGGTCGCATCTGGTCCGTCCGGGCGGCAGCGTGCTGGACGTGGCCTGCGGCCACGGCCGCCACCTGCGCTGGTTCGCCGGGCAGGGCCACCCGGTGACCGGCGTGGACCGCTCACCCGAGGCGATCGCGGCCGTGGCGTCCCTGGGCACGGTGCTGCAGGCCGACATCGAGAACGGCCCCTGGCCTCTGCTGCAGGACGGCCAGCCCCAGACCTTCGACGCCGTGGTGGTCACCCACTACCTGTGGCGCGCCCTGTTCCCGGTGCTGCTGCAGAGCCTGGCACCGGGCGGTGTGCTGATTTACGAAACCTTTACCGCTGGCAACGAAACCGTGGGCAAACCCTCGCGCCCGGATTTCCTGCTGCGCCCCGGCGAACTGCTGGAGGTCTGCGGCTCGCTGCGCGTCGTGGCCTATGAAAACGGGTATCTGGCCGCGCCACAGCGTTATGTGCAACGCATCGCGGCCGTGCGCGAGACCGGTCTGTCCACGCACGGCGCGCCGGCGCGTTATCCACTCTGAGCCCCGGCCCTTCAAAGCCGGAGCCCACCCTCGGTAGAATGCCTCTTTGGCCTGAACTTAACTCTCTGCGGACATGACCTCCTCCCATCGCCAGATCACCGGCAGCATCGTCGCCCTCGTCACCCCCCTGCACGAGGACGGTAGCGTCGACTACCCCACCCTGCGCAAACTGATCGACTGGCACATCGCCGAAGGCACGGACTGCATCGGCGTGGTCGGCACCACAGGCGAATCGCCCACGGTCAACGTGGACGAGCACTGCGAGATCATCCGTGTCTCGGTCGAGCAGGCCAAGGGCCGGGTGCCCATCATGGCAGGCTGCGGCGCCAACTCCACCGCCGAGGCCATCGAGCTGGCTAAATTTGCGAAGAAGGTCGGTGCCGACTGCCAGCTGCAGGTCGTGCCCTACTACAACAAGCCCACGCAGGAAGGCCAGTACCTGCACTTCCGAGCCATAGCCGAAGCCGTCGGTGACCTGCCCATGGTGCTGTACAACGTGCCGGGGCGCACCGTGGCCGATATGGCGCACGACACCGTGCTGCGCCTGACCCAGGTGCCGGGCATCGTCGGCATCAAGGAAGCCACGGGCAATATCGAACGCGCGCAGTGGCTGATCCGTGATGTCCCCAAGGGCTTCGCCATCTACTCGGGCGACGATCCGACCGCCGTGGCCCTGATGCTCTGCGGCGGCCACGGCAATATCAGCGTGACGGCCAATGTGGCCCCGCGCCAGATGCATGAGCTGTGCGTGGCGGCCATGGCCGGCGATGTGAAGCGCGCGATGGAGATCCAGTTCAAGCTCATGCCCCTGCACAAGCATCTCTTCGTCGAACCCAACCCCATCCCGGTCAAGTGGGCCATGCAACGCATGGGCCGCTGCGGCGGCACGCTGCGCCTGCCCATGACGCCGCTGACGGCGGCCAACCAGCCCGCGGTCGAGGCGGCGCTGCGAGCGACCGGCCTGATCTAGGGCCTGTTCACACTCATTTCTCAAGATGCGTTGCGGATCAAAAAAGTCATGCGGTAGGCGCGTGGACGCCGCCGGGGTAATCCCCCGGCCACAGTCCGCGCAACACCCCGCATGGCTTTTTTGGCCGCAACCCGTAGGGAACGAGGTAAAAACAGCGCCACTCGTTGTTGCACTCCTAGCCCAGGCGGCCAGCCTGGGCGTCGTCGCGCGCCTAGATTGGCGCTGTTTTCACCTCGTTCGCACTTGAGAAATGAGTGCGAACAGGCCCTAACCCCAACTGTTCCCCAAGGAAATTGCCGGTGAAGCTTGTTTTGAAACTGGCCCTGCTGGGCCTGCCACTGGCGCTGGTCGCCTGCTCCACACTGGACGGCGACAAGGTCGACTACAAGGCCGCCGCCAAGGCGCCCTCGCTGTCCATCCCGCCCGATCTGACCCAACTGCCGCGTGACACCCGCTACGTCATACCGGGCAGCACGGTCAGCGCCTCCGGTTACCAGAACGCCACACAAGGCACCGTGGCCAATGCCATTGCGGTCGCGGCCTACCCTGGCATGCGCATCGATGGCGTTGGTGGCCAGCGCTGGCTTGTGGTGGACCAGCCCGCCGAGAAACTCTGGCCCCTGGTCAAGGAGTTCTGGCAGGAGACCGGCATGACCCTGATCACGGAACAGGCCCAGCTGGGCATCATGGAAACCGACTGGGCCGAGAACCGCGCCAAGCTGCCGCAGGACTTCATGCGCCGCACACTGGGCAAGATCGTCGGCGCCCTGTTCTCCACCAATATGCTGGACAAGTACCGCACACGCCTGGAGCGCAATGCCGCTGGCGGCACCGAGATCTACATCAGCCAGCGCGGTCTGGAAGAAGTCTACACAGACGCGTCCAAGGAAAAACTCGTCTGGCAGCCGCGCGCTCCCGACCCCGAGATGGAAGTGGAGATGCTGCGCCGTCTGATGATCAAGCTCGGGGCGCCCAGCCAGCAAGCCGATCAGCAGGCCGCCGTGGCGCCCCGCCGCACCTCGCGCCTGGACACGCGCGACGGTCAGCCCGTGGTGCTGGTCAGCGAAGGTTTCGACCGCGCCTGGCGCCGTGTCGGCCTGACGCTGGATCGCACCGGCTTTACCGTCGAGGACCGCGATCGCAGCCAGGGGGTTTATTTCGTGCGCTACGTGGAACCCAAGAAACCCGGCGAGGAAGAGCCCGGCTTCTTCGCACGCATGTTCAGCAGCACGCCCAAGGACAAGGTTCCTCAGAAGTACCGCATCACGGTCAGCGGCCAGGGCGAGAGCAGCACGGTGGCCGTGCTCAATGCCGAAGGTGCGCCCGAAGTGTCTGACAACGCCCAACGCATCCTGCAGGTCATCACCGACGATCTGCGCTGAGAGCCTGTACACGGACGTAAAAAAAGCCACCTCGCGGTGGCTTTTTTACTGGCAGGGCAAGAATTACTTCTTGGCCGGCTCAGCAGCGGGAGCGGCAGCAGCGGCCGGAGCAGCAGCGGGAGCCGAAGCGTCGGCGGCCGGAGCCGGAGCGGCAGCGGGGGCAGCAGCAGCGGGAGCAGCGGCCGGAGCAGCAGCTTCTTCCTTCTTGCCGCAAGCGGCCAGGGCAGCGGCGGCGATCACGGCGGCCAGAACGAGAGTCTTGTTCATGTTGATATATCTAGTAAAAAGTTGAAGACAATTTCCGGAAGTTGCCAGCGCGGTGAACCGCACTGACCAAGCAGGCTCGCTTACACAAAGCTTGCTTAGCGGAAAATTATATGGCGGATTCAATGCCACATTGCGAAAAAAATAGGGCTAACCCTTAAGTAATACCCGAGGAACCCCAGCCGCAGCCAGCTTGACCCTGGTACTGCGACACGGAAGTAGAGAAACAAAATGAAAGCGATGGATTCGCGTGCGCAGGGCAAGGCGCAAACCACAGCCATAGCCGCAGCTATGGCGAGGATTTGCAACGCCGCCATGCGTGCGAAGGCGCGCTTTCATGTTTCGATACTTCCGGGTCGCGGCACTAGAGTCCGAGCACCGAGGCCGGGAATCCCGGCGTGCTGTCGCGCCGCCATTCGTCGAGCAACTGGCGCAATTCCACGCGCCGGGGCGCTGCGTTGTCACACAGCAGCACGTCGCGCTCGCTGTCGATGCGCTGCATCACCCAGGCCGGCGTCCAGAGCGCGCTCGGGAAAGCCAGGGCATCGCCAGAGCGACAGACGCGGCATTCGATGATGTGGTCCCAGGTCTGGCGCCACTTCACGAAGCGCGCATGCCGGCGTATCACCCCCGCGTAGTCCATGCCCAGCATGACAAAACGGCGACCCCCGCGTGACCAGGCCTGCAAAGACTCGACCACGGCGCGCTCGCCCAGGGGCCAGTCGGCGTAATGGGCGTCACACAGGATCAGCTCGTTCCAGCCTTCGCGGGCGGCGGCCTGCAGCGCATCGCGCAAGGCCTGCGTGAACACGCTGCGCCCCTGCAGCCGGCCCTGCGGCAGCACGGCGGGGGGTGTTTCCTCAGCAGGCATGGGCCCATCCGTCCTCGCACCAGGCCTGCAGCAACTCGCGCGCCGCAGCGCTGGCACGCGCCAGTTCGGCCGCGCTCAGGCCGCGCTGGTCGGCCAAGCGTCGCATCAGCAAGGCGTCGCGCCCTGCGGCGCGGTAGCTCTCCCCATTGATGAAAACGTGGTGTTCGTCGTAGAGCATGCGCGTGCGCCGGTCCAGCATCACGCCAGCGCGTACCCCGGGTGGCTCGCCGGCCTCGAACCAGACCTGGGGCTTGGGCTCGCTCAGGGTTTCGCCCAGCGCGCGCGCCAGGGCCAGCGGGTCCTTCAGCGCCTGCTGCAGGGCCTCCCGGGCGAAACGCTCCAGTTCGACCGGCATAGCTGCCGGCTGGGCCACGGCCGCCTGGCACGGGTCGCGGTAAAGAGATTCCCCCACCGCTTCGGCCGCATCTTCCGCCAGGCGCTGCAAGAGCTCCTGGGCCAGCTCGCCCTGCTTGGGCGAGCGAAAGCCGATGGAATAGGTCATGCAGTCGCCCCCCTCCGCCACCCCGTCGTGAGCGTAGCGCGGCGGCAGGTAGAGCATGTCACCCGGCTCCAGCACAAACTCCTGCTCGGGCACGAAGTTGGCCAGGATCTTCAGCGGCACGCCCTCGCGCAGGCTCAGGTCCTGCTGGCGACCGATGCGCCAGCGCCGCCGGCCCCGGGCCTGCAACAGGAAGACATCGTAGCTGTCGAAATGCGGCCCCACACCACCGCCTTCGCTGGCGTAACTGATCATGAGATCGTCCAGCCGGGCATCGGGGATGAAACGGAAACGGTTCATGAGCCCGTGGATCGCATCGCTGTGCAGATCCACCCCCTGCACCAGCAGGGTCCATTCCGGGGTCTTGAGCGCGGGCAGCGCGCGGCGCTCCAAGGGCCCGCGTCGCAGGCTCCAGGCCTCCTTGCCGCGGTGGTGCTGCAGCGTGATCAGGCGCGACTCCACTTCTTCACGGGCCGCCAACTCGAACAACTCGCTGCGCGCCAGCAGCGGCGCAAAACCGGGGATGGCCTGACGCACCAGCAGAGGCTTCTTCTGCCAGTGCCGTTTCATGAAGACCTCGGGGCTCAGACCGCCCAACAGGGGCAGCGGCTTTTTCACATCCATGTCGATTTCCGGTTTAACTGCGACAATTCTGCCCTATGGATATCAATCAGCAATGCGTGGTCGCCCTGACCTGGACGCTCAAGGACACCCTGGGCGAGGAACTCGACGTGCTCGACGAGCCGGTGGAATTCCTGATCGGCGGGCAGGACCTGTTCAAGAAAATCGAAGATGCCCTGCAGGGCCACCGCATGGGCGCCACCGTGGCCCTGCAGCTGGAACCCGAAGAGGCCTTCGGCGACTACCAGGAAGACCTGGTTTTCCTGGAACCGCGCCCGCTGTTTCCGGCCGAAATCGAAGAGGGCATGACCATCGAAGGCTCGGCCCTGCCGGCGGGTTGCAATCCGGAAGCACCAAAAGATGTGCTCTACACGGTGACCGAGCTCTACCCCGAGCACGTGGTGCTGGACGGCAACCACCCGCTGGCCGGTATCGCCCTGCGCCTGACCCTCAAGGTCGAGGGCGTGCGCGAAGCCACCGAAGAGGAAATCGGTCGCGGCTCGGCCGGTACCGGCTTCTTCCGCATCCAGCCCATCGATACGCTGCCCCCGGGCAGCAATACCCTGCAGTAATCAGGCCTTGCCTGTGGAGCCGTAACCGCCGGCGCCACGTTCGGTGGCGGCGGGAAATTCGCTGACCACATTGAACCGCGCCTGTACCACGGGCACCACGACCAGCTGCGCGATGCGCTCCATGGGTTCGATGGTGAAGGCCGTGGGGCTGCGGTTCCAGGCGCTCACCATGAGCTGGCCCTGGTAATCGCTGTCGATCAGGCCCACCAGATTGCCCAGCACGATGCCGTGCTTGTGGCCCAGGCCCGAGCGCGGCAGGATCAGCGCGGCATACCCCGGGTCGGCCAGGTGGATGGCGATGCCCGTGGGGATCAGCTGCCAGGCATTGGGCAGCAGGGTCACGGCCTCAAGCAGGCAGGCGCGCAGGTCCAGGCCGGCGCTGCCGGGGGTGGCGTACGCGGGTAGCTGATCCGCCAGGCGCGGATCGAGAATCTTGACGTCGATGTTCATTGGAGAGGTGTAGCGTTGAGTGTCAGGCGTTGGGCGCAGAGGAATTCTCGCTGAACGAAGAACGCTGAACACTCAACCTCACTGCAATCTCGGCCACGAGTTGGCGCGCCAGGGCCAGCTTATCCGCGCGCGGCAGCTCGGTGACACCCTTTTCATCCACCAGCAGCAGCACGTTGTCGTCCTGGCCGAAGGTGGCCGGGCCGATATTGCCCACCAGCAGGGGCACGCCCTTGCGCTCGCGCTTGGCCTGGGCATGGGCCAGCAGGTCGTGGCTCTCGGCGGCGAAGCCCACGCAGTAGAGCGCGCCGCTTTTCGCGCGCGGGCTCTGTGCCACGGCAGCCAGGATGTCGGGGTTCTCGACGAAACTCAGCGCCGGCGGCTGGCCGGAACCGTCCTTCTTGATCTTCTGCTCGGCCGCCGTCGCCGGTCGCCAGTCGGCCACAGCCGCCGTTGCTACAAAAACTGTAGCCATCGACACTTCGGCGTCAACCGCCTGCTGCATGTCCCGCGCCGAACGCACGTCGACACGGCGCACGCCGCGCGGCGTGGGCAGGTGCACCGGGCCGGCCACCAGCGTGACTTCGGCACCGGCCTCGCGCGCCGCGCGTGCGATGGCAAAACCCATCTTGCCGCTGGAAAGGTTGGTGATGCCGCGCACCGGGTCGATGGCCTCGTAGGTCGGGCCGGCCGTCACCAGCACACGCTGGCCACGCAGGCTCTTGCGTGCGAAGAAGACAATCACCTCCTCCAGCAACTCCTGCGGCTCCAGCATGCGGCCGTCACCGGTCTCGCCGCAAGCCTGGTCGCCGCTGCCCACGGCGAACACATGGGCGCCGTCGGCCTGGAGCTGGGCCACGTTGCGCTGGGTGGCCGGGTTGGCCCACATCTCGCGGTTCATGGCCGGGGCCACCAGCAGGGGCACCGTCTCGATGGGACGGGCCAGGCACATCAGGCTCAGCAGATCGTCGGCGCGGCCGTGCAGCAGCTTGGCCATGAAGTCGGCGCTGGCCGGGGCGATCAGGATGGCGTCGGCCTCGCGGCTGAGGTTGATGTGCGCCATGTTGTTGGTTTCACGCGGGTCCCACTGCGAGTGGTAGACCGGCCGGTTCGAGAGGGCCTGCATGGTCACGGGCGTGATGAACTGGCTGGCGGACTCGGTCATCACCGCCTGCACCGTGGCGCCCTCCTTGATCAGGGCGCGGCAGAGCTCGGCCGCCTTGTAGCAGGCGATGCCCCCGGTCAGGCCCAGGACGATGTGTTTTCCAGCCAGGTCGTTCATGGGTGGGAGTTTAGCGTCCGGCGTCGAGCGTTGAGCGGAGTTTGCACGCCGAACGCCCAACGCAGAACCCTCAACCCGTATAATCTCGCTTTACCACCTCCTCGAACCCCCGCGTTCGAACCTGACATGACCAAATTCGTCTTCGTCACCGGCGGTGTGGTGTCCTCCCTGGGCAAGGGAATCGCCTCAGCGTCTCTGGCCGCGATCCTGGAATCGCGGGGCCTCAAAGTCACCCTCATCAAGCTCGATCCCTATCTGAACGTCGATCCGGGGACGATGTCGCCCTTCCAGCACGGCGAAGTCTTCGTGACCGATGACGGGGCCGAGACCGACCTGGACCTGGGCCACTATGAGCGTTTCATCGAAACGCGCATGAAGAAGACCAATAACTTCACCACCGGCCAGATCTACAAGAGCGTGCTCGAGAAAGAGCGCCGCGGCGACTACCTGGGCAAGACGGTGCAGGTCATCCCGCACGTCACCAACGAAATCCAGGAATACGTCAAGCGCGGCGCCGGCTACGACACCCCTGAAGCCGTTGACGTGGCCATCGTCGAGATCGGCGGCACCGTGGGCGACATCGAGTCCCTGCCCTTCCTGGAAGCCGTGCGTCAGCTCAGCCTGCGCCTGGGCCCCAACAACGCGGCCTTCGTGCACCTGACCTATGTGCCCTGGATCGCCGCCGCCGGCGAGCTCAAGACCAAGCCCACCCAGCACACGGTGCAGAAACTGCGCGAGATCGGCATCCAGCCCGACGCGTTGCTGTGCCGTGCTGATCGCCCGATTCCCGACGACGAGCGCGACAAGATTTCGCTCTTCACCAACGTCCCGGAGTGGGGTGTGATCTCCATGCCCGACGTGGACACCATCTACAAGGTGCCGCGCGTGCTGCACGAGCAGGGCCTGGACGGCCTGATCTGCGACAAGCTGCGCCTGAACACGCCGCCGGCCAACCTCAAGCGCTGGGATTCCCTGGTCTACGAGACCGAACACCCCCAGGGCGAGGTCACCATCGCCATGGTCGGCAAGTACGTGGACCTGACCGACAGCTACAAGTCGGTCAACGAAGCCCTGCGCCATGCCGGCATGCGCAACCATGTGCGCGTGAAGATCGAACACGTGGATTCGGAAACCATCACCGACGAGACCCTCGCCCGCCTGGCCAAGTACGACGCCATCCTGGTGCCCGGCGGCTTCGGCAAGCGCGGCATCGAGGGCAAGATCAGCACCGCGCGTTACGCCCGCGAGCACAAGGTGCCTTACCTGGGCATCTGCCTGGGCATGCAGGTCGCCACCATCGAGTTCGCGCGCCACGTGGCCGGCCTCAAGGACGCCAACAGCACCGAGTTCGAACCCCACTGCCAGCACCCCGTGATCGCGCTGATCACCGAGTGGAAAGACGCCGACGGCAGCATCAAGACCCGCGACGCCAACTCCGACCTGGGCGGCACCATGCGCCTGGGCGCGCAAAGCTCCGACGTGGCCAAGGGGACGCTGGCCAACAGGATCTACGGTGACGTGGTCACCGAGCGCCATCGCCACCGTTACGAGGCCAACGTCAACTACCTGGACACCCTGCGCAAGTCCGGCCTGGTGATCTCGGCCCTCACGCAGCGTGAGCAGCTCACCGAGATCGTCGAACTGCCGCAAAGCGCCCACCCCTGGTTCGTCGGCGTGCAGTTCCACCCCGAGTTCAAGTCCACCCCCTGGGACGGCCACCCGCTGTTCAACGCATTCGTCAAGGCGGCGCTGGAGCACCAGGGCGCCGGCAAGAAAAACCTCAAAGCCGTCGCATAAGGACACGAACATGAAACTCTGCGACTTCGACATCGGCCTCGACAAGCGCTTCTTCCTGATCGCCGGTCCCTGCGTGATCGAATCCGAGCAGCTGCAGATGGACGTGGCCGGCCAGCTCAAGGAAATCACCGCCTCGCTGGGCATCCCCTTCATCTTCAAGAGCAGCTTTGACAAGGCCAACCGCTCCTCCGGCACCAGCTTTCGCGGCCCCGGCCGGGACAAGGGCCTGGACATCCTGGCCAAGGTCAGGCGCGAACTCGGCGTGCCGGTGCTGACCGATGTGCACACCGAAGACGACATCACCGCGGCAGCGGCCGTGGTGGACGTGCTGCAGACCCCCGCTTTCCTGTGCCGCCAGACCGACTTCATCCATGCCGTGGCCCAGGCCGGCAAACCGGTGAACATCAAGAAAGGCCAGTTCCTCGCGCCCGGCGACATGAAGAACGTGATCGACAAGGCCCGCGCCGCGGCCAAGGCCAAGGGCCTGAACGAAGACAACTTCATGGCCTGCGAACGCGGCGTGAGCTTCGGCTACAACAACCTCGTGAGCGACATGCGCTCGCTGGCCATCATGCGCGAGACCAAAGCCCCGGTGGTGTTCGACGCCACCCACTCGGTGCAACTGCCCGGCGGCCAGGGCACCAGCTCGGGCGGCCAGCGTGAGTTCGTGCCCGTGCTGGCCCGTGCGGCCGTGGCCACGGGCATCGCGGGCCTGTTCATGGAAACCCATCCGGACCCGGCCAAGGCCCTGTCCGACGGCCCCAACGCCGTGCCGCTCAAACACATGAAAGCCCTGTTGGAAACGCTGGTCGCGCTGGACCAGGTGACCAAGAAGAACGGCTTCCTCGAAAACAGTTTCAACTGAAACCACCCTAAACCGCACCCATCCACCATGACCGCTGCCTACATCATTGTCGACATGCAGATCACCGACATGGAGCAGTACAAGCAGTACATGGCAGCAGCCCCCGCCGCAGTAGCCGCCGCCGGCGGCGAATACCTGGTGCGCGGTGGCCGTTTCGAGGTGATGGAAGGCAGCTGGCAGCCGGCCCGCGTGGCCATGCTGCGCTTTCCCGGCTTCGAGCAGGCCAAGGCCTTCTACGACGGTGAGATGTACGCCTTGGCTCGCGCCAAGCGCGCCGGTGCCACCCAGTTCTTCAACATGATTCTGGTGGAGGGCGTGGCCGCCCCCCTCGTTTGAATACCACTCTCAAAATCGAAATCGAAAGGTAAGCATGAGCGCTATTGTTGATATCGTCGGCCGCGAAGTCCTGGACAGCCGAGGCAACCCCACCGTCGAATGCGACGTCCTGCTGGAGTCCGGCACCATGGGCCGCGCCGCGGTCCCCTCCGGCGCCTCCACGGGCAGCCGCGAAGCCATCGAGCTGCGCGACGGCGACAAGAGCCGTTACCTGGGCAAAGGCGTGCTGAAAGCCGTCGAACACATCAACACCGAGATCAGCGAAGCCGTGCTGGGCCTGGACGCCTCCGAGCAGGCCTTCCTGGACAAGACCCTGATCGACCTGGACGGCACCGAGAACAAGAGCCGCCTGGGCGCCAACGCCATGCTGGCCGTCTCCATGGCCGTGGCCCGCGCCGCCGCCGAAGAGGCCGGCCTGCCCCTGTACCGCTACTTCGGCGGCATGAGCGCCGTGCAGATGCCCGTGCCCATGATGAACGTCATCAACGGCGGCGCGCATGCCAACAACAACCTGGACCTGCAGGAGTTCATGCTGCTGCCGATCGGCGCGCCCAGCTTCCGTGAAGCCCTGCGTTATGGCGCCGAGGTCTTCCACGCGCTCAAGAAGATCCTGCACGACAAGGGCATGCCCACCTCCGTCGGTGACGAAGGCGGTTTCGCCCCCAGCGTCGCCAACCACGAAGCCGCCATCCAGCTCATCCTGGAAGCCATCGACAAGGCCGGCTACACCGCCGGCGAGCAGATCGCCCTGGGCCTGGACTGCGCCGCCAGCGAGTTCTACAAGGACGGCAAGTACCACCTGGAGGGCGAAGGCCTGGTGCTGTCCGCCACCGAGTGGACCGACATGCTGGCCAGCTGGTGCGACAAGTACCCCATCATCAGCATCGAGGACGGCATGGCCGAAGGCGACTGGGACGGCTGGAAGATCCTGACCGATCGCCTGGGCAAGAAGGTGCAGATCGTCGGTGACGACCTCTTCGTCACCAACACCAAGATCCTGAAGGAAGGCATCGACAAGAACATTGCCAATTCCATCCTGATCAAGATCAACCAGATCGGCACACTCACCGAAACCTTCGCCGCCATCGAGATGGCCAAGCGCGCCGGTTACACCGCCGTCATCAGCCACCGCTCGGGTGAGACCGAGGACAGCACGATTGCCGACATCGCCGTCGGCACCAACGCCGGCCAGATCAAGACCGGCTCGCTGAGCCGCTCCGACCGCATGGCCAAGTACAACCAGCTGCTGCGCATCGAGGAAGACCTGGGCGAAGTCGCCGTCTACCCCGGTCGCTCGGCTTTTTATAACTTGAGGTAATGGCCCCCACGCTCACGCATTGCATGTGGCTCTCTGTGGGGCCGCGCCGGAGGCTGCGGCTCTTCGGCCCGTCCGAGTCTGCGCAGGCAGACGCGGAGCCGCGGGCCTCAGCCCCCCGAGGCGGCCGCGTTTCGCATTGGGGCGGCCCGGCAGCGAAACGGGCTTCAGAAAGGTAAGCCTTGGGTACACGCTTCGTCCCGGCCGTCCTGCTCACCCTGCTCGTGGTTTTGCACGCGCAGCTGTGGTTCGGTCGGGGCAGCGTGCCCAAGGTCGCCAGCCTGGCGACCGAACTCGAGGCGCAAAGGCAGAAGAACGCCCAGGCCCAGCTGGTCAACGACCGGCTCGCCGCCGAGGTGCAGGACCTCAGGGAAGGCCTGGCCATGGTCGAGGAAAAGGCGCGGCTGGAACTGGGCATGGTCAAGCCCAACGAGATCTACGTCCAGATCACGAAATAAGCCGCTCATGAAAATTGCCGTTGTGGGCGCACCAGCCACCGGCAAGACCACGCTGGCGACCGCCCTCGCCCTGCACCTGCCTGAACTGCAGCTCAGCGACGCCCCCTCCCCCGACACGCTGCCGGCCGGTCGCTACGGCCAGGTCCTGCTCATGGGCCTGGATCTGCCCGTCATCACGCCGGCACAGCAGGCGGCCGACGCCGCCCTGCGCGCACAGCTCGCGGCCGCAGGCGTGGATTTTGGTGTGGTCTACGGCCGGGACAAGGAAAGACTGCGCGCCGCCCTGCGGCTCATCCAGCCGCAGGACGGACCCGTCCCGCGCTGGACCGGTCCCTGCGAGCGCTGCGCCGATCCCGAATGCGAGTTCCAGCTCTTTACTGGATTGCTGAACTCGAAGGCGGCCGGTCGCCCGCCTGCTTGAACAGCTGCGTCACGTCGATGCCGTCGTAGCGGTAACCGGCGCCGCAGAACTCACAGTCCACCTGAATCGACCCGCGCTCTGCGAGGATGTCGCGCGCCTCGGGCTCGCCCAGGCCGCGGATCATCCCGCTCACACGTTCGCGGCTGCAGGTGCAGGCAAAACGCGGTGCGGTCTCACCCGCCTGGGGCTCGAAGCGTTGCAGCTTCTCTTCCCAGAACAGGCGGCGCAGGATGGTCTCCACGTCCAGCGTCAGCAGCTCCTCGCGCTTGAGGCTGGACGCCAGCGTGGCGATGCGGTTGTAGTGCTCGTGCATCTCGGCGGCGTGCTGCTCGGCCTCGGCCGGGTTCTGGCCCGCGAGGTTGCCCACGCCTTCGATGGGCAGGCGCTGGATCAGCAGACCCGCGGCCACCTTGTCGTCGGCTACCAGCACCAGCACCGTCTCGAGCTGCTCGCTCTGGCGCATATAGAGCTGCAGGGCCTGGGACAGACTCTGCACGGAATGCCCCTCGGCATCCGACAGCGGCACCACGCCCTGGTAAGGCTGCTGGCCCGGCTGACGCCCCTGCGGGTCCAGGGTGACGGCACAGCGCCCCAGGCCCCGCACATTGAGCATGGCGGGCAGGCCGGCATCGTCAGGCACGGCACCCTGCACCGTGGCGGTGGCACGCAGGCTGAGGTCGGACTGCACCTCGACCACAGTCAGCTTGACCGGGCCATCGCCAAAGACCTGCAGGATCAGCGCGCCGTCGAACTTGATGTTCGACTGCATCAGCACCCCGGCCGCGGCCATCTCGCCCAGCAGGGCCTGCACCGGGGCCGGATAGGCCCCCGAAGCACTTTGCGCGCGACGCTTCAGGATCTCGGTCCAGGCGTCAGTCAGGCGAACGACCATGCCACGCACCGGCAGGCCTTCGAAGAGAAATTTGTGGAGTTCAGACATACGGCCAGATGAGGCTCAGGCGATTTTCTTCAAGCCCTTGCGGAAGCGCTCGGCGTTGCCGACGTAATGCTGGGCCGTGCGCCGCAGCCCGGCGATCTGCTCGGGGCTGAGCTGCTGGACCGCCTTGGCCGGGCTGCCCAGGATCATGGAGCCATCCGGAAACTCCTTGCCCTCGGTCACGAGCGCGCCCGCCCCCACCAGGCAGTTCTTGCCGATCTTCGCGTGGTTCAGCACGATGGCACCGATGCCGATCAGCGAGCCGTCGCCCACGGTGCAGCCGTGCAGCATGACCTGGTGGCCCACCGACACGTTCTCGCCCAGGGTCAGCGGCACGCCGGGGTCGGCGTGCAGCACGCTGGCGTCCTGGACATTGGTGTTGCGGCCGATATGGATGTGTTCGCTGTCACCGCGGATGACGGCGCCGAACCAGACACTGACGTTTTCTTCCAGGGTGACTTTGCCGATGACTTGGGCGCTGTCGGCGATCCAGGCGTTTTTGCCCAATGTGGGGGATTGGCCGTCGAGTTCGTAGATTGCCATCTTGTTTTCCGTCTTTGGTGGGTGGGCAAGATTGTAAGGAGGGCTTGATTTCCGTTCCGGCGCGGGGGGATGCCCCGCGCCGCCGGGTGGACCGGGATCCTGGAGTCGACGGCACATACGATCAGCGCCTGACGCGCACACGACGCCAGAAAAAAAGAGGCCGGCATGCCGGCCTCTTTCACATCAGATCAGGCGAAATCATTCCGCCAGCATGTCCGAGCCATTGCGCACACGGTGCATGCTGGCGATGGGCACGGTCCAGACCAGGCCGTCACCGATCTGGCCCGTGCTGCAGGCCCCGATGAGGGTGTTGCGGATCTCCGCCACCATGTCCTCGTCGGCCAGAACGGCCACCATGATCTTGGGCGAATAGTCGATCAACTCCTCCTTCACCGTGCGCTTGCCCACGGCGGCCGGGGCGGTGAAGCCCTCGGCCTTCATGAGCGTGAGGCCGGGGAAGTTGGGGATGTCGTGCAGGGCATCACGCAGCTGCGGGAGGCGGCTGGGGCGCACGATGGCGCGGATTTCCATCATCTTTTTCATGGGTGTGTTCCTCAAGCTTCAATAGGGTTTTCATCGAACCAGCGGTACAGCGCCGGCACAACCACCAGGGTGAGCAATGTCGACGAGATCAGGCCACCGATGACCACGATGGCCAGCGGCTTCTGCACTTCCGAGCCGGGGCCCGTGGCGAACAGAAAGGGCACCAGGCCCAGCAGGGCCACGGTGGCCGTCATCATGACCGGGCGGAAACGCGCCACACAGCCTTCGCGCACGGCCTCCATCACGGGCCTGCCGTCCTCGCGCAGGCGGCGGATGTAGCTCACCAGCACCACGCCGTTGAGCACGGCTATGCCCCACAGCGCGATGAAGCCCACCGAGGCCGGCACGCTGAGGTACTCGCGCGTGACGGCCAGGCCGATCAGGCCGCCGATGGACGCGAACGGCAGCACCAGGATGATGAGCGAGGCGAGCTTGAGCGAGTTGAACAGCAGGAAGAGCAGGAAGAAGATGGCCACGATGGTGATGGGCACGATGATGGTCAGCGTGGCCATGGCGCGCTCCATGTTCTCGAACTGGCCGCCGAAGACGAAGTAGAAACCTTCGGGCAGTTTCACCTCACGCGCGATGCGCTGCTCCACCTCCTGCACAAAACCTCCCAGGTCACGCCCTTCCACATTGGCCCCAACCACCACCCGGCGCTTGGCGCTCTCGCGGCTGATCTGGGCCGGGCCGTCGCGCAGCTCGATGGTGGCCACCGAATGCAGGGGCACCAGGGCGCCGTCGGGCGCGCGCAGCAGCATGTTGCGGATGGACTCGATGGTGTTGCGCGACGCCTCGGGGAAACGCACGGCGATGCCGAAGCGGCGCTCGCCCTCGTAGAGCTGGCTCACTTCCCTGCCGCCGATGGCGGTCTCGATGAGCTTGTGCACCTCGGCCACGTTGATGCCGTGGCGCGCGATGGCCTTGCGGTCGATGTCGATGGTCAGGGCCTGCTGGCCCGAGAGACGCTCGATGCGGATGTCGCGCGCGCCCGGCACGCCACGCAGCAGCTTGGCCACCTGCTCGGACACCCGGCGCAGATCGTTCAGGTCATCACCGAAGATCTTCACGGCCAGCTGCGAACGCACACCCGTCACCATCTCGTCCACCCGCTCGGAGATGGGCTGCGAGAGCACGATCTGCACGCCGGGGATGGACGAGAGCCGCTGGCGGATGTCTTCATCGATCTCGTCCTGCGTGCGATCGCTGTCAGGATCCAGCAGCACGATGGGATCGGACTCGTTGGGGCCGGCCGGATCGGCCGGTGATTCGCCGCGACCCAGCTTGGAGACCACCATGCGCACGCCCGGAACTTCGGCGATGGTCTTCATGGCGCTCATCTCCAGGCGGATCGATTCGTCCAGCGAGATGCTGGGCACGCGGTTGATCTGCGGCGTGAGCGCCCCCTCCTTCATGGTCGGCATGAAGGACTTGCCCAGGAAGGGGAACAGCGCCAGCGAGAACAGCAGCAGGACGATGGCCACCGCCAGCGTGCCCATCTGGTTGCCCAGGGCGCGGTCCAGCAGCTTGAGGTAAGCCCGCTTGAGCACGGCGATGACCCTGGTGTCGTGGTCGGCGCCGCCCTTGAGGATGTAGGAGCACAGCACGGGCGAGAGGATCAGCGAGACCAGCAGGGACACACCCAGGGCGATCACGATGGTCAGCGCCAGGGGCGCGAACATCTTGCCCTCGATGCCCTGCAACGTCATGAGCGGCAGGAACACCAGCATGATGATGACGATGCCGAACACCGTGGGCGTGGCCACCTCCTGCGTCGCCTCCAGGATCAGGCGCACGCGTGAAGCCCCGGGTTTGGCCTGGCCCAGGCGGTGGAAGACGTTTTCCACCACCACCACGGTGGCGTCCACCATGAGGCCGATGGCAATGGCCAGCCCCCCCAGTGACATCAGGTTGGCCGAGATGCCGTAGCGGTTCATCATGATGAAGGTGGTCAGCGGCGCGATGACGAGTGTGGCCACCACGATCAGGCTGGAACGCACGTCACCCAGGAAGATGAAGAGCACCACCACCACGAGGAAGATACCCTCGATCAGCACCTTGCCCACGGTCCACAGGGCGGAGTCGACCAGTTCGGTGCGGTCATAGTAGGGCACGATCTGCAGGCCGCCGGGCAGCATGTGTTTGCTGTTGATCTCGGCCACGCGCTGCTTGACGCGGGTGACGATCTGCTTGGCATTGCCGCCGCGCATCATGAGCACGATGCCCGAGACCGATTCGGTGTAACCACCCTTGATGATGGCGCCCTGGCGCACCTCGTGGCCCAGGGTCACCTCGGCAATGTCACGCACGTAGAGCGGCACGCCGTTTTTCTCGCGCACCACGATGTTGGCGATGTCATCGAGCGTGCGGATCAGGCCCACGCCGCGGATCAGGTACTGCTCGGAGCGCTGGGGCAGGATGCCGCCGCTGGCGTTGGCATTGTTCTTGGCGATGGCCTCGAAGACCTGGTCGATGGCCACGTCATGGTGCAGCAGGCGATCGGGTTTGGCCAGCACCTGGTACTGGCGCACATAACCGCCCTGCGAGTTGATCTCGGCCACGCCGGGAATGGAACGCAGCAACGGGCGCACCACCCAGTCCTGCACGATGCGCCGCTCGGCCAGCTCGGCCGGCGTGAGCGCACGCTGGCCGTCGTCCGGGTGGTCCAGCGTGTACTGGTAGACCTCGCCCAGGCCGGTGGACACGGGGCCCAGCACCGGGGTGATGCCCACGGGCATGCGCGGCGTGATCTCGATCAGACGCTCCGTCACCAGCTGGCGCGCGAAGTAGACGTCGGTGGCCTCGGTGAAAACCAGGGTGATGATGGACAGGCCGCTCTTGTTGAGCGAACGCATCTCCACGATGCCGGGCAGGCCGGTCATGGCGATTTCCAGCGGCACGGTGACAAAACGCTCGATCTCCTCGGGCGAGCGGCCCGTGGCCTCGGTGGCGATCTGGACCTGCACGTTGGTGACGTCGGGAAAGGCGTCAACGGAAAGGCGGGTGGCCTCGCGCAAGCCGAAGGCGCACAGCACCAGGGCCAGGGCGACCACCACCAGCCGCTGGCTGAGCGCGGCGCGGATCAATGAACCTAGCATCGCGTCACTCCAGTTCCGCGCGCTTGCGCTCGTTGTTCAGATGGAAGGCGCCCTCCACCACCACCGGCGTGCCGGCGGCCGGGCCCTTGAGCAGCGGACGCAGCCCGCGCGCGGCAGGCGCGAGTTCCACCGGCGTGAGGCGGAACTGGCCGGGGCCGGTCTGCACAAAAACATGGTCCCGGTCGTTGTCACGCACCACGGCGGCCTCGGGCAGGGCCAGTTGCTGGCGCGCCTGGCCGATGATGCGCAGCGTGGCCAGCATCTGCGGCTTGAGCGCGCGGTCGGCGTTGTCGACCTGGGTGCGCACGGTCAGGGAGCGCGTGTCGAGCGAGATCGTGTCACTGACAAACACCACCCGGCCGCTGAACTGGCGCTCGCCCAGAGCCGGCACCTTGATCTCGACCTTCTGCCCCATCTTCACGGCAGCGGCGTCCTGCTCGGGCAAAGCGCCCACGACCCAGACCTTGGAAAGATCGGCCACGGTGAACAGCGGGTCACCCGGCTGCGCCACCTGGCCCTGGCTGACCTTGCGCTCGATCACCACACCCGAACGGGTGGCGGTGATGCCGGCAAAGGAGCTGAGCTGCCCCTTCTCGCGCAGGCGATCGATCTGCCCATCGGGCACGCCCAGCAGACGCAGCTGATCGGTGGCGGCGCGCAACTCGGCACGGGCGATGGACAGTTCGGCCTCGCGGCGCTGCAATTCGGCCGTGCCGATCACGTCGGCCTGGATCAGCAGACGGGCGCGTTCCACCGCGCGCTCGGCCTGGGCGGTGCCGGAGTGCGCGCGCAGATAGGTCAACTGGGCGTTGGTCAGCTCCGGGCTGGTGATGCGGGCCAGCACCTGGCCCGCCTGCACGCGCGCACCCACTTCGGCCAGCACCTCGGTCACGCGGCCGGTGACCGAGGCGCCGATGCGCGTGACCAGCTGTTCATTGGCCTCGATGCGGCCCGGCACATCGCGCTCGGTGTCCAGGGCCTGCAGGGCCAGCGGCGCAACCTTGAAGTTGCGCGCCATCTCTGCATTGACGATCACCAGGTTGGGGTCGACATCGGGTGTGGCGGCGGCGGCCTGATCCTTGCCCTTGCCGCAGCCGGTGATCAGCAGGGCGGCCAGCAGCGCCAGGGGCAGGGCCGGCAGTCGGTAAGTCTTGTAGTTCATGGTTTTCATTCCTGCGTTTCAGGGTTGAGCGGCGTCGCGGCCGGTCAGGAGATCGATTTCGATGACGGCGGCCTGCTGCTGGAAACGCGCCTGCAGCAGGTCGGCGCGCACGGTGCGCAGCACACGCTGCGCGTCCAGCACGTCCAGGATGCCGCGCTCGCCATAACGGTAGGCGGCTTCGGCCACGCGCAGGGCGGCCTCGGCGTCACGGATGGCGCCGGTGCCCAGGGCCTCGACGCGCAGGCGCGCCATCTCCAGCGTCATCACGGCGGCGTCGAGCTGCAGCTGCAGCTCGATCTGGCGGCCATCGAGCCGGGCGCGCGCGCGCAGCTGTTCGGCCTGGGCCTCGTCGCGCGGGCCGCGCTTCTGGTCGAACAGGGGCACCTGGATGCTGGCGCCCACGATGTTCTGGCGGTTGTCGGGCTCACGTGTGTCGCTGTAGCGCAGCTCCACGCCGGGCCAGCGGCTGGCGCCGGCCTCGCGCACGCGGGCCTGCTGGCGTTCCTGCTCGGCACCGAGAGCCTGCAGCTCGGGGTTGTGCGCCAGCATCAGCTCGCGCAGCAGGCTGGGGTTCAGGGGCGCCAGGGTGTCGCCCAGGTCGGCGCTCAGGCGCCAGCCTGCGGGCAACTGGCCGGCGGCGAGCTGGTTGAGGCGGATGCGCGCCTGCTCCACCGCCAGCCGGGCGCTTTGCTGGCGCTGGCGTGCGCTGATGAACTCGGCCTCGGCCTTGATGATTTCGTAGCGCGCAGCTTCGCCGCTGCTCACACGCAGGCGCACGCGCTCGCGGGTCTGCTCCAGCAGCAGCAGCTCGTCGGCCGCGGCGCGCGCCTCTTCGATGCGCAGCAGCAGCTCGTAGGCGCGCAGTCGCACCTGGGCCACCACCTCGCTGCGTGTCATGCCCACCTGGGCTTCGCTGCTGCGCAGGCCCTGCTCGGCCGCGTCCACGCGCGCGCTGCGCAGCCAGGGGTTCTCGATCATCTGCGAGACACCCCAGGCGCTGACGTTGCCGCTGCTGCCCCCATGGCTGGGGCGCAGGCGGCCGTCGCTGAATTCCAGACGCGGGTTGGGCAGGGCACCAGCCGTGCGTATGCCGGCCTGGGCCTGCTCGCGCGAGCGCCGGGCCATCTGCAAGGTGGGGTTGTGCGTGAGCACGATGTTCACCAGTTCGCCCAGGCCGTAGGCCGGGCCAGCCGGCGCCACCGCAGCGGTGCCGGCGGGCAGTGTCGTGGGCGGGGCCACGGTTTGCGCCATGAGGCCGGCAGCCGGCCACAGCAGCAGGCCGCTCACCCAGGGACGCAAGGTCGTCAATTTCATCAAATATCCTCGAAGCATGCGGATGGCGCAGCCCGACCCTGGCCTGGCGCCGGCCGGTCACACCACCCGTCGAAAACGGAAAACGGAAAGCTCAGCCCAGAGCGGCTGGCGGACGCAGCAAAGGCTGTTGTCCGGCCTCGGGCAGGATGTGCTGTGGACCGGGCGCGGGAGCGGCTTGTGTCAGCACCCGGCAGATCTGCCAGTGCAGGCGCACGGCCTGGTCGACTTCATGGCACAACAGATCGGCCACCGTGGACTTGAGCGGTGCCGGCTTGCGGCAGCTCACCCCCATCTCCAGCTCGGCCACGGACTCCTGCGCTTCGGTGACTTCCACCTCGGACATGAAAAAGACCATCTCGCTGTCGGCGGGGCTGGCATGGGCCTGGTTCCAGGACCAGAGCAGACCGCCAAGCAGCCACAAGAAAGCCAGCGCCTGCACGAGCCTCAGCCGGCGCGGGGCCGGGCGGGAAAGGACGTGAGGTGGGCGGGGCATGGCGGGTTTCTTGTGCATCAAGGCTTGGGCCTGTTCACACTGATTTCTCAGGTGAGAAATCAGTGTGAACAGGCCCAAGTGCTTGATTCGCAAGAATTAGGCCACATCGGTGTTTTCCCTAGGTGTGGCGGGGACTAAGGGCACGTAAACGCACCCGCAGCGGGAAGTCAGATCCCCAGGTAGCGATGCCAGAGACCGGGCTCGGCGGCCAGCTGCGCCGAGCCGCCGGCCCAGACCACACGGCCGCGCTCGATGAGGGTGTGGCTGTCGGCCAGGGTGATGAGGCGCTGCACGTACTTGTCGATCACCAGGATGCTCTGGCCCTGCGCACGCAAGCCGCCCAGGCAGGCCCAGATCTGTTCACGGATCAGCGGGGCCAGGCCTTCGCTGGCCTCGTCCAGGATCAACAGCTGCGGATTGGTCATGAGCGCGCGGCCGATGGCCAGCATCTGCTGCTCGCCGCCCGAGAGCTGCTTGCCCATGTGGCGGCGACGCGCCAGCAAGGCGGGGAAGAGTTCATAGACGCGTTCCAAGGTCCAGGGCTGGTCGCTGGAACGACGGTTGGCCGCGAAGGCCCGCAGGTTTTCTTCCACCGTGAGGTTGGGGAAGATCTGCCGGCCCTCGGGCACCAGGGCCAGGCCCATGCGCGCGATGCGGTCCGGGCTCAGGCCATCGATGCGTTCACCGAGGAAGCGCACCACCCCTGTGCGCGGCGGTGTGAGCCCGAGGATGGACCGCACCGTGGTGGTCTTGCCCATGCCATTGCGGCCCAGCAGCGTGGCCACCTCGCCAGCCTCCACGCGCAGGCTGATGCCGAACAGCACCTGACCAGGACCGTAGGCGGTCTGCAGGTCCTCGACCTCAAGCAGCACGCTCATGCCAGCCCCCTGCGCCGCAGGGCACGGTGCTCCAGCACCAGGACCACGATCGTCAGCAGCAGGATGACCGCACCGTGCCACTCCATGGCCCGCTGCGCATCTCTGGCCGCCGCCTCAAAACCGGCCTTGAATTCGGCATAGACCCGGTGCACGGGACCGCAGTGCAGCTCCCAGATGCGGAAACGCTCGTCCCGCACCCAGCGCACCGGCACGCCCAGCACATAACCCATGCAGCCCGGCAGGCTGTCCCGCTCCCCTGCTTCGTCCAGCGGCGTGCGCGCGGTCGCGAGCAGGGCCGCCGATACCGGGAACTCCATGGCCTGCTGCGTTTCGTCGGCCAGCCGCACCTGCAGATGCGGCACGCGGTCCTGCACCCGCAGCACCTCGACCGGGATCTGCACCAGTTGTTCGGGTTCGGGCGCCGGGTTGAGCTGGTCCACACACAGGAGATAGCCCAGGTGCAGTTGCAGCAGGAGGCCGATGCACAGGGTCAGGGGATGGAAACGCCACCAGGAGCGTACGGCGCGCGCCACGGGCAGGGCCATCGGTGTCGGTGCCGGGAGCAGCATCAGGCGCCCTCCTCGATGTCGTCACCCAGGTAGGCGCGCCGCACCTCGGCATCGGCACGGATGAGGGCGGGCGCCCCGCTGGCGATGATGCGGCCGGCCACCAGCACCGAGAGGGTGTCGGCCAGGCGGAACACGGCATCCATATCGTGCTCAACCAGCAACAGGGTCAGCTCACCACGCAGGCCCTGCAGCAGGGCCACCATGCGCTCGGATTCCTCGGGGCCCATGCCGGCCATGGGCTCGTCCAGCAGCAGCAACCTGGCGCCGGTGGCCAAGGCTATGCCCACCTCCAGCTGACGCTGCTCGCCGTGCGAGAGCGCGCCTGCGGTCTGCGCCAAGCGTTCACCCAGGCCCACGCGGCCCAGCAGGGCCGCAGCCTGTTCATAACGTTGCGCCTCGGCGCGCGCCGCAGCCCAGAAACGCAGGCTGCCGCCGCTGCGCGCCTGCAGGGCCAGGGCCACGTTGTCGAGCACCGAGAGGCGTGTGAAGATGCTGGTGATCTGATAAGACCGCGCCAGGCCACGGCGCACACGCTCGTGCATGGACAGCGCGGTCACATCCGCGCCGTCGAAGACAATGCCTCCCGCGTCGGGCGCCAGCGCGCCCGAGAGCTGCTGGATCAGCGTGGTCTTGCCCGCGCCATTGGGGCCGATCAGCGCGTGGATCTCACCGGCACGCACGCTCAGGTCGAGTCGATCGGTGGCCACGAGACCGCCGTAGCGTTTCACGAGGCCGCGGACTTCAAGCAACGCCTGTGTCATGCCCGCCCCTTGCGCCGGAACAGGCTCATGAGCCCGTTGGGCGCGGCCAGCACCACGGCCAGCAGCACCGCGCCCAGCACGAACTGCCAGTAGATGGTGTAGTGGCTCAGCACCTCTTCCAGCAGCAGGAAGACCGCGGCGCCGATCACGCCGCCCCAGAGATGCCCCACACCGCCCAGGATAACCATGACCATGAGCAGGCCGGACTGGCCCCACTGCATCGTGGAGGGGCTGACAAAACCGCCCAGGCTGGCCAGCAATGCCCCTGCCAGGCCAGCCAGCGCACCGGCGATGACAAAGGCCGTGAGCTTGTGACCGTAGACGGCAAAACCCACGGCCTCCATGCGTTGTTCGTTCTCGCGCATGGCCTGCAGGGCGTGGCCGAAGCGCGCGTTGAGCAGGCGCCAGACGAAGAGCAAAACCAACGTGGCCAGGGCCAGCGTGGTCCAGTAGAAGGTGCGTTCGTTGGCCAGGTCCAGCCCCGCGCCCAGCGTGCCGCGCGCGGAGAGCGAGAGGCCGTCGTCACCACCGTAGGCCTTGGTGGAGATGGCCAGGTAATAAAGCATCTGGGCGAAAGCCAGCGTGATCATGATGAAGTAGACACCGCGCGTGCGCAGGCTGATGGCGCCGATCACGGCGGCAAACAAGGCCGCCACAATCATGGCTGCGGGCCACAGCACCCAGGCCGATGTCACACCGGCCTGCAGCAGCACACCGGCCGTGTAGGCGCCCACGCCCACAAAGGCCGCGTGGCCGAAGCTCACCAAACCACCGAAACCCAGGATGAGGTTGAGGCTGGTGGCGGCCAGGGCGAAGATCAGGATGCGTGCGGCCAGGCCCAGGTAGAAGTCACCACCGATCAGCGGGGTGATCAGCGGCAGGGCCAGCAGCAGTACGAAAAGCGGCAAGGCCCAGCGCCAGCCCAGGGCATGGTCGAGCAGGCCGCGCGCTGATTCAGACCGTTCGGACTGAGCCTGGCCTGTCCTGAGCTTGTCGAAGGGTCGAAGTCCTGCCACACGCTGCGTTTCGACAGGCTCAACGCGAACGGTAGAGGGCGGGAGTCTCTCAGCCATGGGCAGGAAAGAGACCGCGTGGTTTGAAGAAGAGCACGGCGGCCATCAGCACGTAGATCAGGATGGAGGCCACGGCCGGACCGGCGTTGTCGGCCGCGGACGGGCCCAGCACGGCGCCGAAGAGCAGCGGGATCAGCGCGCGACCCGCCGTGTCCACCACACCGACCAGCAAGGCACCGAGCAGCGCGCCGCGCACCGAGCCGATGCCACCGATCACGATGACCACGAAGGCCAGGATCAGGATGCTCTCGCCCATGCCCACCTGCACCGCCAGCAGCGGGCCCAGCATGCCGCCGGCCACGGCGCACAGGGCCGCGCCCAGGCCGAACAGCGCGGTGAACAGCGCACGTACCGGCACGCCCATGGCCAGGGCCATCTCTCGGTTCGACGCGCCGGCGCGCAGCTGCATGCCCAGACGCGTGCGTGTGATCAGCAGCCACAGCCCCAGCGCCACAGCAAGACCCACACCGATGATGAACAGGCGGTAGGCCGGGTAATGGAAACCGCTGAGCAACTCGACCGGACCGGACAAAGACTCGGGCGGGCTCAGCTGCACGGGCTGCGAGCCCCAGATGAAACGCACGGCCTCGTTGCACATGAGCAGGATGGCGAAGGTGCCCAGCACCTGCGACAGATGGTCCCGCGTGTAGAGGCGGCACAGCACCGTAAGCTCCAGCAGCACACCGAAGACGGCCGCACCGATGATGCCAACCCCGAGCCCGGTCCAGAAGGAGCCGCTGGCCGTGGTGGCCGAGGCCACCAGATAGGCCCCCACCATATAAAGCGAGCCGTGGGCCAGGTTGATCATGTCCATGATGCCGAAGACCAGGGTGAGCCCGGCCGCCAGCAAAAAGAGCATGAGCCCGAACTGCAGGCCGTTCAGGGCCTGCTCCAGGATGAGAATACCGGTCATCGCGTGTTGAAGTCCATGACACAAGCCAGACCGTTGGGGCTGAGCTCGTCGAAGCCAGCGGGCGCCAGCACTCGGCGACTGCGTTTCGACAGGCTCAACGCGAACGGAAATGAGATCAGAGCGCCGGCATCTTGCACTGGGCGGCGTAGGCGTCGGCGTGGTTCTTGAAGATGGTGCCGATGGTGCGGTTGGTCACCCGGCCCTTGCTGTCGCTGGTGATGACACGCAGGTAGTAATCCTGGATCGGGAACTGGTTGCTGTTGAACTTGAAGGCCCCGCGCACAGAGTCGAACTTGGCGGCCTTGAGCGCTTTTTGCACCGCGGCCTTGTCGTCCAGCTTGCCCTTGCTGTCGCGCACGGCCGCGCCGATCAGCTGGGCCGCGTCATAACCCTGGGAAGCGTAGAGCGTGGGCAGGCGGCCGTATTCCTTCTCGAAGGCGGCGACGAAGGTCTGGTTGGCCGCATTGTCCAGGTCGTGCGCCCACTGCGAGCTGTTGAACATGCCCAGCATGGGGTTGCCCACGGCGCGGATCACGTCCTCGTCGCCCGAGAAGCCGGGGCCGAACAGCGTCATGTCCTTGGACAGGCCGGCACCGACGAACTGCTTGATGAAGTTGATGCCCAGGCCGCCCGGCAGGAAGATGTAGACCGCGTCGGGCTTGGCCGCGCGCAGCTTGGACAGCTCGGCGCCGTAGTCCAGCAGGTTCAGCGGGGTGTAGCTCTCGGAGACGATCTCGCCGCCCTTGTAGTAGCGCTTGAAGCCGGCCAGCGCGTCCTTGCCCGCCGGGTAGTTGGGGGCGATCAGGGCCACGCGCTTGAAACCCTTGTCGGCCACGGTCTTGCCCACGGCCTCGTGCTGGTTGTCGTTCTGGTAGGAGGCACTGAAGAAATAGGGGTTGCACTGCTCACCCGCCAGTTGCGAAGGACCGGCGTTGGCGCTGATGTAGAAGGTCTTGGCCGCAAAGGTGGGCGCGCCCACGGCCAGCATGACGTTGGAGAACACGATGCCCGTCATGAAGTCCACCTTGTCGCGCTTGACCAGGCGGTCCGCCGTCTGGCGGCCCACATCGGGACTGGCCTGGTCATCGGCCACGATGACCTCGGCCGGCAGGCCGCCGAGCTTGCCGCCGTTCAACTTCACCGCCAGCTGGAAACCGTCGCGGATGTCCAGCCCCAAGCCGGCGCCGGGGCCCGAGAGCGTGGACAGCAGGCCGATCTTGACGTTGTCGGCCGCCAGGGCCGGCAGGGCCAGCACGGCAGAGACGGTGGCCGCAAAAAAGCTGCGGCGCAGCAGGGCAAAGGGCACGTTGGGTTTCATGGTCTTTCCTGTTCGGGATGAGGCTGCAGAAATGGGCTGCCAGAATGATAGCGTCCAGATCGTGGAGCTTAGTTCATGAACCCCACCCGCCGAAAACTCAGCCTGGCCCTGCTGGCCCTGCCCGCCGGCTGCGCCTACCAGCCTCTGGGCGGGCTGCGCACCGAAGCCGCTGCCGCACCGGCCCAGACCGTCGGCCTGCGCCCACCGGCCCTGGGCCAGCGCTGGACCTATCGCAAGTACAACGGCTACAACAGCGCCCTGCTGGGCACGGAGGTGCAAGAGGTCGTGGCCCTGGAGCCCCGCATACGCATCCGCATCCGCAGCGATGCCTCCCCGGCCGAGCTGGAAGAGCAGCAGCAGCCCTGGGGCCAGGTCCTGCGCGAATTTGCCTGGGACGGTGTGCTGAACTACGAGCAAGCCATGCCGCTGTGGCCGGCCGACCCGCGCCCGGGCAGCCGCAGCGTGCACAGCACCACCTACCGCATCGACAACGATTCCTTCCGCTACTGGATCACCCAGCACACCACGGTGCAGGGCTGGGAGCGCGTGGCGCTGGCGAACGGCCCCCAGCTGGCGCTGCGCATCGAAAAATTCATACGCCTGCAGCATCGCGATGTCTCGCGCACGGAAACCCTACGGCGCGACACCCTGTGGCTGGCACCGGAGATCGGCCGCTGGGTGGCGCGCGAGATCACCGGCGAATACCGCGTGTCCACCGGCCGGGGCCTCAGCCGGCTGCGCGAAGACTGGCACCGCTGGGAACTGGTCTCCTGGGCCTGAGAGGTCCGACCCCACTGGCCCAGCAAGAAACGCCTCTCAAAATGCCAGCGGCTCAGTTTTTCGAAAACCCAGCTTGGGTACGCCAAGTCACCTTGCCGTTCAGGCTGAGCCTATCGAAGCCCCTCGACAGGCTCAGGGCGAACGGATGTGAGGAGCTTGTAAGATAGCGAAGCACTATCTGCAAGGACCGACATGGCCAATCTCGCAAGTCTCTTGAAATCAGAAATCTCCCGCATCGCACGCAAAGAAGTTCGTGCTGAAACCCAGACCCTGAAAAAAGCCTCCGCGCAGCACCGCAGCGAAATCGCCGCTCTCAAGCGCCGCCTCGCCGACCAGGAACGCCTGCTCTCCCAGCTGCGTAAAAACAGCCGGTCGGCCGCAAGCCCCACCCCCGCCGCGGACAGCCCCAAGCTGCGCTTCCGCTCCGAGGGGTTTGCCAGTCTGCGCAAGAAGCTGGGTGTGTCGGCCGCCGAGATGGGCCAGCTGGTGGGCGTTTCGGCGCAATCCATCTACCACTGGGAAAAAGGGCTCTCGCGGCCCCGGAACAGCCAGCTGGCGGAGATAGCCGCCGTGCGCAAGCTGGGCAAACGCGAAGTCAGCGCGCGCCTGGCCCAGGCCTGAGCGGCCGCAGACCGGAGGCCGCCAGCCCTCAGACGGCTCCGATGCCGCCGACCGCCTGGAACAGGGCCTTGATCCTGTCGGCTTCGATGTTGCGCGTGATGAAGACGATACGGCTGCCCTGGTCTGCGCTGGGCCAGCGGTCCAGCGTGACCGGCGGGTGGAACACATGGCCCACGCCCTGCACGACCACGGGCCGCCCCTCGACATTCACGATGCCCTTGACGCGCAGCATGTCCCGGCCTCGCAAAGAGATCAACAACTCCATGGCGGCCGAAAACGCGGGCCAGGTGAACGGTGTCTCGAATCTCAGTGACAGGTTGCGCACTGAAGGGTGGTGCCGCCCGGGCAGGCGCCCTGCCAGATAAGCGCCCTCACCTGCCGCCGGCTCCTCCCGCGTGGCGAGCTCGCCCAGAAAACGCAGGGTGTCCTGCCCGGCACGTTCGCTTTGCAGACCCAGACCGATCAGGTCCCGGGGATGCAGTTCGCCCTGGGTGCAGCGACGGATGTCGGCCCGCGTGTTGATGGCGGCAATCTCGGCCGAGAGTTCCTGCACCGCTTCGGGGGACACCAGATCGCACTTGGTGACGAAGATGCGGTCCGCCAGGGCGATCTGCTGCTGGGACTCGGGCTGGTGGGCCAGCTGGTCGCGGGCGTTGACCGCGTCCACCAGGGTCACCACGCCGTCCAGCCGGTAGTGCGCGTCCAGCATGGTGTCGCTGGAGAGTGTCTGGATCACCGGCCCGGGATCGGCCAGGCCGGTGGTTTCGATGATGACGCGGTCGAAGTCGGGGATCACCCCGGCGCGGCGGTCCCCGAAGAGCTCGCGCAGGGTGTCCTGCAGATCGGTGCGCACCGAGCAGCACAGGCAGCCGTTGGCCAGCAGGCTGACGCTCTCGGTCGACATCTTGACCAGGTCGTTGTCGATGCCGATCTCGCCGATCTCGTTGATGACCACGGCCACCCGGTCCATGTCCGGGTGCCTGACCAGCTTGCCGATCAACGTGGTCTTGCCCGCGCCGAGAAAACCGGTGATCAGCGTGACCGGGATCTTGCCGGCCAGCGCGTCACGCCCGCCGGAGGCTGTTGACCACTCAGACATTCATTTCGAGGATGTAGAGCCCGCCGCTGAAGCGGTCGACCGTGTAGACCAGCTTGCGGTCATCGACGTAAACGTCGTTGAGCTGCACCGCGCCACGCGAAGACAGCGCCGGTGTCGGCGGCACGTAGTAGGCCACTTCCTGCACCTGGTAGGGATTGCTGGTGTCGTAGACGCGCACGCCGGCGTTGAAGAAGGTGCCGATGAACAGCGTCTCCGAGCGGAAGGAGCAGGGCACCGGCAGGTTCTCGTGCAGGTTGTGCGCGCCGAAACGGCCGCCGCGTTTGGCGAAGGTGTCGTAGGGCGGGGCCGGGAAGGTGCCGATGGGCAGGGGGTTGGCGTCGGTGCGCGAGTCCACCACCCAGACCAGCTTGGGCCAGTCCTTGCCATCGTCCTGCACGCATTCGTCGGAGACGATCCACAGATTGCGCTCGAACAGCGGCAGCACGGTGTGTGTGAAGCCGTTGAAGGGCGGCGAATGGTTCCAGTGGGACACCAGCTTGATGTCCGAGGGCTTGCCGATGTCGAGCACGATGGCGCCGCCGTCGATGTAACCCACATAAGCGCGGTCGGGCCGCTGCGGAAAGACGTTGGTGTTGTGGGCGCGGAAGCCCGTGTCGAACTGGGCCGGCAGGCGCGGCGGCGGCGGGGCCACGTCACCCTCGCGCGTGCCGGGGTACCACCAGCGGCCTTTTTCGAAGGGCTGGGTCGGATCGGAGATGTCGATGATGCGGTAGATCTGGTCGTCCTTGGGATTGCGCGGCTGGAAGTCCGGCGCGCCCGAAGCCATGTGCACGGTCTTGCCGTCCACGAACCAGACGGCGTGCACACCGCGCGAATAGGGGCCCGAGCAGTCGAAGTGCGAGAGCAGGCGCGGCTCTTCGGGTTTGCTGATGTCGTAGATGTTGAAGCCGGCCGGCTTGGCACCCAGTTCCTTGACCTGGCTGGCCACGACCATGAGGTTGCCCACCACGTCCAGCGAGTTGGAGCGCACCTTCATGTGCGGCAGTTCGGTCTGCACGATCACGCGCGGGTTCCTGGGGTCGCTCACGTCGACACCGGTGAAATTCTTGGGCGCCGACTCGTGCGCCATCCACAGGATGCGCCGGCCGTCGTCGGCCAGCTGCATGGCAATGCCCTCGCCCATGCCGCCGAAACCCTGCAGCTCGTTGTGCGAGATCAGCTTCATGTTGTGCGCCATGGGCTGGTCGGCGCGGGGACGCAAGGTCGTCAAATCAGCTTGGTTCATGTTTCACTCAAAAAAAGAGGCCGGATGAAAGCCGGGCACCACAGGTTCATTCCGCCTGGATATTCTTTTCCTTCACCAGTCTTCCGTATTTGGCGTATTCGGCGTGCACGTAGCTGGTGAAAGCGGCGGACGTATTCCCGCCGGGCGTCGCGCCTTCCTTGGCCAGACGTTCGAGGACGCCGGGGTCCTTGAGCACCTTGGCGGTTTCGCGCTGCAGCCTGTCCACGATGGCTGCCGGCGTGCTGGACGGAACGAAGAACCCGAACCACGAGGAGACGTCGAAATCCTTGAGACCCGATTCGGCCAGGGTAGGCACGTCCGGCACAGCCGCAGAGCGGCTGGCCGAGGTGAGGGCCAGGGCACGCAGGCGCCCGGACTGCACATGCGGCAACACGGCCACCATGGGGGCGAACATCAGCTGGATCTCCCCGGCCAGCAGGGCATTGACGGAGGGGCCGGCGCCCCGGTAGGGGATATGGGTGATCTCGGCCCCCGTGGCGATCTCGAACAGCTCGCCCGCCAGATGGGTGGGGGCACCCTTGCCGGAGGAACCATAGTTGAGAGCGCCAGGCTTGGCCTTGGCCAGGGCGATCAGCTCCTGCACATTCCTGGCCGCCACGCTCTGGTGGACCACCAGGATATTGGGCACCTCTGCCACCATCGTCACCGGCTTGAGGTCACGCAGGGTGTCGTAGGCCAGCTTGTTGTACATGTGCGGCGCCACGGCCATGCTGGTCGACTGACCGATCAGCACCGTGTAGCCGTCCCCCGCGGACTTGGCCGTGATATCGGCCGCGATCGTGCCCGAAGCGCCCGAGCGGTTCTCGATCACGATGCTCTGGCCCAGCGCCTCGCCGAGTTTCGGGCCGACGATGCGGGCAAAAAAATCTGCGGCCCCGCCCGGCGATGCCGGAACGATCAGGCGGATCGGTTTGCTGGGGTAGTTGTCGCTCTGGGCCAGCGCCAGGCCCAGAACGGACAGCAGGGCGGCGGCGCTCAAGAGGCGCAGGCAGTTTCGACGGAACATCATCTTGTCTCCTTGCAGGTTCAGGCATCCAGTCCGGTGGCGGCGCAAAAAACGCAGGCCCCGGACACTCGGGAAATCACTTGCCGTGCTCGACCGCCACCAGACGGGTTTCACCGGTCTCGGTCAGCGTGCGGGTCGCGTTCGGCGAGGCGTAGATCCAGAGGATCTTCATGGGCTCGGTGCTCGACATATTGCGGAAGCGGTGCGACACGTTCGGGGGGATCCAGGTCGTGTCCAGGGGCTTGAGCACATGCGACTCCTGCCCTGCGACATCCATGACGGCATCACCCGCCAGCAGCATCACACTCTCTTCGCAGTTGTGGCTGTGGAAAGGAATCGCGGTGCCGGGCGCGAACTCGGTGATGCCGTTGATGAAACTCTGCGCCCCGAGCGCCGGGGTCACCAGGGGGGTGGTGCGGGCGCCGCCGCCACGGTCATGGCTCTTGATCTGGTCGGGTTTGAGCACGGTGGGAGCGCGTGCTGCTGTGGTGTTGCTCATCTCGGGTTCTCCTTTCAGGGGTTCAAGGCTCTGCTTAGGGCTGCGCTGAACAAGTCCGTTCGCGTTGAGCCTGTCGAAACGCCCTCTTTGCAAATCAACAACTTGCAGAGGACTTCGACAAGCTCAGTCCGAACGGAGGGACATGCTCAGCATATTCTTAGGTTCTGACAGGTCCGGTCCAGACCGTCTTGATGTTCATGAACTCGTGCAGCCCCAGGTGCCCGAGCTCGCGGCCGTAGCCGGATTGTTTTGTCCCGCCAAACGGCAGGCGGGGATCGGAAGCCACCAGGCCGTTCACGAAAACGGCGCCGGCCTCGATGCGCCGAGACAGCTGACGCGCGCGGTCCAGGTCACGGCTCCAGAGCGATGCGCCCAGGCCGAAGGGGGTGTCGTTGGCCACGGCGATCGCCTCGTCCGCCGAGGCCACCCGCAGGATGGCGGCGGCGGGACCGAAGGTTTCTTCCATGGCCACGGTCATGCCGGGTGTGACGTGGTCCAGGATGGTGGGCTCGTAATAGGCGCCGGGGCCTTCCACCGGCTGGCCGCCGATCAGCACCTGCGCACCTTCCCGCACCGAAGCCCTGACCTGGACATGCAACTCGTCGCGCAGTTTGCCGCGCGCCATGGAGCCGATGGTCGTGTTGGCCTGCAGGGGATCACCGACCACCAGCTTGCGCGTGCCGGCCACAAAGGCTTCCGCGAAGCGGTCCGCAATCGACCGCTCGACAATGAAGCGCTTGGCCGAGATACAGCTTTGCCCCGTGTTGGAGAAACGCGCCTTGACGGCGACCGCGGCCGCCGCCTCGATGTCGGCGTCGGCGAGCACGACAAAGGGATCCGAGCCGCCGAGCTCGAGCACCTGCTTCTTGAGCGCCTGGCCGGCCTGCGCGGCGATGCTGCGCCCCACGGGCGTGGAGCCGGTGAAGGTCACCGCGGCGATGCGATCGTCCTGGATCAGGCCCTGCACGGCCGAGGACTCGACCAGCAGGGTGGTGAACAGTCCTTCGGGCAAGCCGGCATCCTTGAACACCTGCTCCAGCGCCAGCGCGCATTGCGGCACATTGCTGGCGTGCTTGAGCACCATGCCATTGCCGCCCACCAGCACGGGCGCGGCCGCGCGCATGACCTGCCAGAAGGGATAGTTCCAGGGCATCACGGCCAGCACCAGACCCAGCGGGTCGAACACGATGCGGCTGTCGGCGGCCGAGCTTGCGACCACCTGGTCCGCCAGGAAGGTCTCACCCTGCTGGGCGTAGTGGTCGAAGTTCCAGGCGCATTTCTCGATCTCGCCCAGCGACTCGCTCAGGGGCTTGCCCATCTCCAACGTGATGAGCAGGGCCAGCTCCTGTTTCTTGCGGCGCAGCACGGCCGCGACCTGCAGCAGGTAAGGCAGGCGCTGCCGGACGTCCAGGCGGGCCCAGGTCTTCTGGGACGCAGAGGCCACGCGCAGCCGGCTGTCGATGGCCTGCGCGTCATGGATGGGGAACTTCCCCAGCAGGGCGTCGGTGGCCGGGTTGAAAGAATTCATCATCATGCGGCACCTCCTTGAACCAGCGGCTGGATGCCCAGATCCTTGGCCAGCACTGCCAACTCCTGAACCAGGGTGTTGGCGATCGGTATGCCTGCTGCATAACTTTGCCGGCGCTCATGGCTTTGTTCGCCCGGCAACCAGATGCGTTCCACGCCCGGCAGGCGTTCGCTGCTGCGGATGTCCCTGACCAGGGTGTCCACGGCACCCTTGAAGACCGCGACATCGCCAAAAGCGCTCAGGTCGATCACCAGGATGGCCTGGCCCGTGTTGGTGACGCTGACATGGTCGGCATTGAAATCGATCACCTCGCGCCCCATGGCACCACCGCCCAGGGTACCGGCCAGCAGGCCGACCACCAGCGCCAGGCCATACCCCTTGTAGTCACCGATGGGCAGCAGGAAACCCTCGCCGGCGCGGTTGGGATCGGTCAGGGGCTTGCCCTGGCGGTCGATCATCCAGCCCTCGGGCATCATCTCGCCGCGTTTGGCCTTGGCCTTGACCTTGCCATAGGCCGCCACCGTCGTGGCCATGTCCAGCACCACGGGCGGCTCACTCCCGGCAGGAATGCCGGCCGCGATGGGGTTGGTGGACAGCAGCATGTCGGTGCCACCCCATGGCGGCAGATGGTTGGCATTGCCCACGGCAAAGTACAGGCCGAGCATGTCGTGCTGCAGGGGCTTGCGTGCATACAGGGACGCCGGGCCGGCGTGGTTGCTGTGGCGCGCGCTGACCCAGGCCACGCCGCAGGTCCGGGCTTTCTCGATCGCCAGGTTCACCGCGCGCGACATCACGAGGTGCCCCATGCCGTTGTCACCGTCGAGCACCGCCATGCCCGCGCGTTCGCTGACCACCTTGATGTCGGGGTGCTTGTTGATGCCGCCGGCGCGGATGCGTTTCATGTACTGCGGCAGGCGGATGACACCGTGGCCGTCCGAACCCTGCAGATCGGCTTCGGCCATGAGCGAGGCGATGGTGCGGGCGTCCGCTTCCGGAAAACCCTGGCTCACAAACGCGGACTGGATGAAGTTGCGCAAGACGTCCGGACGGACCGCCGTGAAATTGGGGTGGGACGCTTTCAAGTGATGTGCTTTCTTCGGGTCTGGAGTCGGACGCGGGGCCTGCCTTGCATCCCCGTGGAATCTCAATCGGTTATCGATAAGCGGGCGGGGCCCGGCTGTCTTGAATGCATCGGCGCCCGGGCGCTTTCAGGTGGGCTGGAAGTCCCGAAGTTTAGGGAGGCGGGGGTGGCCCGTCCAATACTCATTTCACGCGATGCCATATCATCCTGATATCGATAGACCGCTCGCTTCTGCGCCCATGAACCTGAAAACCCTGCGCTACTTCGTGGCGATTGCCGATGCCGGCAGCCTGACCGCCGCCGCTGCCGCCATCTCGATCGCCCAGCCAGCCCTGACACGACAACTGCGCGAGCTGGAGGCCGATCTGGGCATGCCGCTGTTTCACCGCATGCCGCGCGGCGTGCGGCTCACGCAGGCGGGCGTCACGCTCTACGAAGCGGCGCAGCGCATCCTGGGCGAGGCCCAGCGCGTGCGCCAGCGCCTGGCCAGCAAGGCCGGCGACACCCGGACCACCGTGGTGCTGGGCGTTTCGCCCACGCTGGCGCGGGTGCTGCTGCCGGGCCTGTTCGAGCATTGCATGCGCACCCTGCAGGACGTGGAGCTGCGCTCGCGCGAAGCCTTCACACCCGAGCTGCTGGACTGGCTGGAGCGCGGCATCATCGACATGGCCGTCGTCACCAACCCGGGCATCGGCCGCTCGGTCTCGCTGCAGCCCCTGCTGGGCGAGCCCTTTGCCCTGGTCTCGCACGCCTCCATGGGCATGGGGCCCATCGTCTCGCTCGCGCAGCTGGCCAGGATCCCCCTGCTCATGACCAGCCTGCACCGCGACATCGTGGAGCGGCAATTGCTGCCCCTGGGCAAGACGCTCAACGTCCAGGCCGTGCTGGACTCGGTGGACTCGATCCGCGCGCTGGTTCAGAAGGGGCCCTGGGCCACGATCATGCCGGTCTCGGTGTTCAAGGAAGCCGGAACCTCGACGCAGATCGTGATGTCGCAGATCACCGGCGTCCAGCTCACGCGCCTGCTGGTGCTGGCGACCCGGCTGGAACCCGAGGGCAAGCTGGCCATCCCGGTGGTACAGGAAATGATCGAAGCGGAGTTCTCCCGCCTCATGCGCGAAGGCGTGTTCACCTTCACCACCAGCCAATGACCGTGCCGTGCTGAGCGCGAAGACACTGGCCACACGCAAGATGCTGGCCCCGGCGCCCTGCAGTCACGCACCGTCAACGTGCAGCGCACCAGCCTTGTGCGCACTTTTCAGGGTTTATCTGAATATCTGGGGTTCAAATCGACCAGACAATCTGTATACAGCTGTGTTTTCAATCCCGCATCCACCGAATCCGGAACTGGCACCCTTTTTGCTCAAGCCATAGTACCGTGGTGGTCGCCATCACTTTCATTCATCGCCTGCAGGCAGGCTTACCCAGGAGATCCCCCATGTCCAAGCGCCACCTCCTCAAAACCGTCGTCGCTCTCGCCCTGACGGCCGGCTTCGCCACCGCCCAGGCCCAGACCAAGCCGCTCAAGTTCCAGCTGGACTGGCGCTTCGAAGGCCCGGCCGCCTTCTTCACCCTGCCGGCCGCCAAGGGCCATTTCAAGGAAGCCGGCCTGGACGTGACCGTGGACAGCGGCAACGGTTCGGGCGGCACCGTCACGCGCGTGGCCTCGGGCACCTACGACATCGGTTTCGCCGACATGGCCGCCCTGATGGAGTTCCACGCCAACAACCCCGACGCCCCCAACAAGCCGGTGGCCGTCATGATGGTCTACAACAACACGCCGGCCGCCGTGATCGCGCTCAAGAAGTCGGGGATCAAGACCCCGGCCGATCTGAGCGGCAAGAAACTCGGCGCCCCGGTGTTCGACGCCGGCCGCAAGGCCTTCCCCATCTTCGAGAAGGCCAACAAGGTGAGCAACGTGGCCTGGACCGCCATGGACCCGCCCCTGCGCGAGACCATGCTGGTGCGCGGTGACATCGACGCGATCACGGGCTTCTCCTTCACCTCCCTGCTCAACCTCGAAGCGCGTGGTGTCAAGGCCGCGGACGTGGTCGTCATGCCCTACGCCGATTACGGCGTGAAGCTCTACGGCAACGCCATCATCGCCAGCCCCAAGCTGATCAAGGAGAACCCCGAGCTGATCAAGGCCTTCCTCAAGGCCTTCACCAAGGGCGCCAAGGAAGTCATGGCCAATCCGGCCGCCGGCATTGAAACGGTGAAAGCGCGCGACGGCATCATCAACGTCGAACTGGAAACCCGCCGCCTGCAGATGGCCATCGACTCGGTGGTCGCCAGCCCGGACGCACGCAAGGAAGGCTTCGGCCAGATCAATGCGGGCCGCCTGTCCCTGATGGCCTCACAGGTGTCGGACGCCTTCGGCACCAAGACCCGCGTCGATGCCGGTGCGATCTGGAACGGCTCCTTCCTGCCGACCGCGGCCGAACTCAACATCCTGCCGCCGGCCAGGAAGTGAGCGGTATGCTTGCCTGAATCAACTGGCCAGCACTGTCTGGCCATTTTTTTGCGCCGATCCGATCATGTCCAACGAAACCACCTCCCCTCCCTTCGTCCAGTTCGACGACGTCTGGCTGGCCTACAACGACGAGCTGCTGGTCCAGAACGTCTTTGCGGTCGAGGCCATCAACCTGAACGTGCGCCAGGGCGAGTTCATCGCCATCGTCGGGCCCTCGGGCTGCGGCAAGTCCACCTTCATGAAGCTGACCACGGGCCTGAAGATGCCCAGCATGGGCCGTATCCGCGTGGACGGTCAGCCCGTGACCGGCCCGCTCAAGGTCTCGGGCATGGCCTTCCAGGCCCCTTCCCTGCTGCCCTGGCGGACCACGCTGGACAATGTGCTGCTGCCGCTGGAGATCGTCGAACCCTACCGTCACCAGTTCAAGGACCGCCGCAAGGAGTTCGAGGATCGCGCTCTCAAGCTGCTCGAGACCGTGGGCCTGGGCGGTTACGCCAGGAAATTCCCCTGGGAACTCTCGGGCGGCATGCAGCAGCGCGCCAGCATCTGCCGCGCCCTGATCCATGAACCCAAGATGCTGCTGCTGGACGAACCCTTCGGCGCGCTCGATGCCTTCACGCGGGAGGAACTCTGGTGCACCCTGCGCGACCTCTGGCAGGCACAGAAGTTCAACGTCATCCTGGTCACGCACGACCTGCGCGAATCGGTCTTCCTGGCCGACACCGTCTACGTCATGAGCAAGAGCCCGGGACGTTTTGTGGTGCAGCGGCAGATCGATCTGCCCCGCCCGCGCGAGCTCGAAGTGACCTACACCCCCGAGTTCACCGGCATCGTGCACGAACTGCGCGGCCACATCGGTGCGATGAGAAGCCCCCCTGTGCCGGCCCGTCGGCCGTCATCCCCCCCTGGGGGACAACACCAGCAGCCCGGCGAAGCCGGTTCTGCGGTGTTCCCGCAATGAAGAGAGGCGCCCCGGAGAAATCATCATGAATGCGAAACACCGCAAGCACCTCGAACGCTGGTCCCCCCTGCTGCTGCTGGTCGCCATCGTCACCCTCTGGCAGATCATCACCTCGGCATTCAACGTCTCGGAATTCATCTTCCCCAGCCCCCTGCGCATCTGGGAACAGACCCTGCAACACAAGGCCGTCATCGCCGCCCATGCCTGGCGCACCTTCTGGGTCACCATGGCGGGCTTCGGCATCGCCATCGTGGTGGGGGTGCTGCTGGGTTTCCTGATCGGCAGCTCGCGCCTGGCCTACGCAGCGGTCTACCCGCTGATGACCGCCTTCAACGCCCTGCCCAAGGCGGCCTTTGTGCCCATCCTGGTGGTCTGGTTCGGCATCGGCATCGGCCCGGCCATCCTCACGGCCTTCCTGATCAGCTTCTTTCCCATCACGGTCAACATCGCCACCGGCCTGGCCACGCTGGAGCCCGAGCTCGAAGACGTGCTGCGCGTGCTGGGCGCCAGGCGCTGGGACGTGCTGATCAAGGTGGGCCTGCCGCGCTCCATGCCCTACTTCTTCGGCTCGCTCAAGGTGGCCATCACCCTGGCCTTCGTGGGCACCACGGTGTCCGAGATGACCGCCGCCAACGAGGGCATCGGCTACCTGCTGATCTCGGCCGGCTCGGCCATGCAGATGGGCCTGGCCTTCAGCGGCCTGCTCGTGGTGGGCGCCATGGCCATGGCCATGTACGAGCTCTTCAGTTTCATCGAGAAGCACACCACGGGCTGGGCCCACCGCGGCTCGCAGAGCGCGTGACCTTAGTTCACTCCGGCGGCTGGTTGGGTGTCGGGTGATGCGCCGACAGCGCACTCACCTTCTTTGCTTCAAAGAAAAGTACCTCGTCCGCCGGGGCGAGACCCGGCAAAGCAGGCACGCCCAGGCATAAAACAAAGACAAATCAGTTCCTCTTGCCCCCAGGCCGAAACCACTCCGTAAAAACCGTCCGCTCAGCCTCCGTCATCCCCGTCGCATTGTTCATGGGCATCACCCGGCTCACCACCACCTGCTGGTAAATCTGCAGCGCGTGCTTCTGGAGTTCCTCTGGCGTATCCAGCCGCACCCCCTTGGACTGCAAGGCCAGCCCGTGGCACATGACGCATCGTTCGGTGGCGATGGCCTGCACCTGGGCCAGGCTCACGGCCTGGGGCGCGGCGGCTGCAGCAAGCGGCGCTGTCGGTCGCAGCCAGACGATAAGCCCCAGCAGCACAGCCACACCCGCCGCCGCATAAGGCCAGGGATGCGCATTGCGCCCCAGCTTGTAGCCATGGCGCAGCACGAAGAACTGGCGGATGGCCGCGCCCGCGGCCATGATGAGGATGAGGAAGACCCAGTTGTGCGCAGACGCGTAGGTGAAGCTGTAATGGTTGCTGAGCATAGCGAACAGCACCGGCAACGTGAAATAGGTGTTGTGCACGCTGCGCTGTTTGCCGCGCAGACCGTGAATGGGGTCCACGGGCTGGCCGGCCTTGAGCGCCGCCACCACCTTGCGCTGGCCCGGGATGATGCGCATGGCCACGTTGGCGCTCATGGTCGTGGCCAGCATGGCGCCCACCAGCAGGAAGGCCGCACGGCCGGCGAAGAGATGGCAGGCCAGCCAGGACGCCAGTACCACCAGCAGGAGCACGGCCAGGCCGACCTTGGCGTCACCCTTCTCGCCCTCGCCCAGGAAACGGCAGGCCAGGTCGTACAGCACCCAGAAGACCACCAGAAAGCCCAGCGCCGCGGCGATGGCAGCGGCCGGCGCCCAGTCCATCACCCGGGGATCGATCAGGTAGACGCCGGGACTCCAGAGATAGGACACCAGGAACAGGGCAAAGCCGCTGAGCCAGGTGCTGTAGCTCTCCCAGTAGAACCAGTGCAGGTGTGGTGGCAGCGTGGGCGGCGAAACCGCGTACTTCACCGGGTGGTAGAAGCCGCCGCCGTGCACGGCCCAGAGTTCACCCGTGGCGCCTTCGCCGCGCAGCTTGCCGTCCTCGGGTGAGGTGAGGCTGCTGTCGAGGAAAACGAAATAGAAGGAAGAGCCGATCCAGGCAATGGCCACGATCACGTGCAACCAGCGCAGCAGCAGGTTGGCCCAATCGAGCAGGTAGCTTTCCATCATTCAACTTCCCCGGTAAGTCGAATAGCTCCAGGGGCTCACGAGCAGGGGCACGTGGTAGTGCTGCGCCGGGTCGGCCACGCCGAAGTCGAGGGCCACCTGGTCCAGGAAAGCCGGCTCGGGCAAGGCCACCCCTTTGACCAGAAAGTAGGCCTTGACCCCGAAGACCAGACGGTAGGTGCCTGCCTTGAGCTGGCTGTTGTCGTAGAGCATGCCGTCCGGATTGCGTCCGTCGTCGTTGAGCGTGAAACGCCGGACCAGCTCGGCCTGTCCGCCCTGCGTGGTGTAGAGCGCGACCGCCATGCCCGCGGCGGGGCAGCCGTGCATGGTGTCGAGTACGTGGGTGCTGAGGCCCATGGTGATCGTCCTTTTGAAAAACCGGAGCAGTCCACCGAAAGTGTATACAGTTTTTCGGATTGACGATATCATTTCACGATGGAATCATCCAGCACACGCCACATCGTCGAGGCCCTCACACGCGCCATCGTGGAGCATCGCCTGCACCCCGGCACCAAACTGGCCGAACAGAAACTGGGCGACCACTTCGGCGTCTCGCGCACCCTGGTGCGCCAGGCCCTGTTCCAGCTGGCGCAGAACCGCCTGATCCGGCTCGAACCCTCGCGCGGCGCCTTCGTGGCCACCCCTTCGGTGGAAGAGGCCCAGCAGGTCTTAGAGGTGCGGCGCATGCTGGAGCTCGAAATGGTGCGCAGCTTCGTGCGCCAGGCCACCCCGGCCAAGATCAAGGCCCTGCGCGCCCATGTAGCCGAGGAGAAAAAGGCCGTGGCCGGCAACGACGTGCCGGGCCGCAACGAGCTGCTGGGCGACTTTCACGTGCGCATGGCCGAACTCATGAACAACCGCGTGCTGGCCGAGCTGCTCGAAGAACTGATCTCGCGCTGCGCGCTGATCACCCTGGTCTACCAGTCCAAGAGCGCGGCCGAGCATTCGAACGACGAGCATGTGGAGATCGTCAAGGCCGTGGCCGCCAAGGACGAGGACCTGGCGGTACGGCTGATGGAAGAGCATCTCAACAACGTCATGGCCAACCTCACCTTCGACCGCAAGCCGCCCACCAACGACATTGCCCTGGCCCTCGCATGATCTACGACAGCACGGCCCCCTACCCGCGCGACCTGATCGGCTACGGCCGCAATCCGCCGCATGCGCGCTGGCCCGGCGGCGCGCGCATCGCGGTGCAATTCGTCCTCAACTACGAAGAGGGCGGCGAGAACAGCGTGCTGCACGGCGACGCCGCTTCCGAGACCTTTCTCTCCGAGATGTTCAACCCGGCGGCCTTCCCCGCGCGACACATCAGCATGGAAGGCATCTACGAGTACGGCTCACGCCAGGGTGTCTGGCGCATCCTGCGCGAGTTCGAGCAGCGCGGCCTGCCGCTCACGGTCTTCGGCGTGGCCACGGCCCTGCAGCGCAGCCCCGAGGTCTGCGCGGCCTTCACGGCGCTGGGCCACGAGATCGCCTGCCACGGCCTCAAGTGGATCCACTACCAGAACCTCGATGAATCCATCGAGCGCGCCCACATGGCCGAGGCCATGGAGATCCTCCGCAAGCTCACGGGCCAGCGCCCCCTGGGCTGGTACACCGGCCGTGACAGCCCCAACACCCGCCGCCTCGTCGCCGACCACGGCGGCTTCGAATACGACAGCGACTACTATGGCGACGACCTGCCCTTCTGGATGAAGGTGCGCAAGAGCGACGGCAGCGATGCACAGCAGCTCATCGTGCCCTACACGCTCGACTGCAACGACATGCGTTTCTCCCTGCCCCAGGGCTTTTCCCACGCGGACCCGTTTTTCGCCTACCTCAAGGACAGCTTCGACGCGCTGTATGCCGAAGGCGATCCGCAGGGCCTGGACCGCCCCAAGATGATGAGCATCGGCATGCACTGCCGCCTGCTGGGGCGCCCCGGCCGCATCACGGCGCTGCAGCGCTTCCTCGATTACATCGAGGGCCATGAACGGGTCTGGGTGGCCCGCCGCCTGGACATCGCGCGCCACTGGCGCGCCACCCATCCCTGCCCGGCCGCCTGAGCGGAACCGTTGTGGCCTACACCCTGGAAAAACTCAACACCGCGCCTCTGCCCGAAGCGGCGCGGATGCTCGACGGCCTCTACGAGCACACGCCCTGGATCGTCGAGCAGGCAATGCAACAGCGCCCCTTCGCGAGCCTGGCCGCGCTCAAGCTGGCCTGCGCCCGCGTGCTCGAACAGGGCAGTCGCGAGGCCCGGATCGCCCTGGTGCGCGCCCACCCCGAACTCGCGGGCAAGGCCATGGTGGCCAAGACCCTCACGGCCGAATCCTCCAAGGAGCAGAGCAAGGCCGGCCTGACGCACTGCACGCCCGAGGAGTTCGCGCGCATTCAGCGGCTCAACGCGAACTACAACACGCGCTTCGGCTGGCCCTTCATCCTGGCCGTGCGCGGCCCGCGCGGCAGCGGCCTGGACAAGCGGCAGATCATCGCGGCCTTCGAGCGCCGCTTGCACAGCCGCCCCGATGCCGAGCTGGCCGAGTGCCTGCGCAACATCCACCGCATCGCCGAGATCCGGCTCAACGACAAGTTCGGCGTCGAGCCCACGCTGGGTCATCTGGTCTGGGACTGGCAGGAAGCCCTGGCTGCCCACAACGAACCCGCCTACGCCGAACGCGGCGAACTCACGGTGACCTATCTCACCGAGGCCCACCGTGCCTGCGCCGCCGCCATCGCACGCACCATGCGCGAGGTGGGCTGCGACAGCGTCACGATCGACGCCGTGGGCAATGTGGTGGGCCGTTACGAAGGCAATGCGCCCGGCGCGCGCGCGCTGCTCACGGGCAGCCACTACGACACCGTGCGCAACGGCGGCAAGTACGACGGCCGCCTGGGTATCTACGTGCCCCTGGCCTGCGTGCGCGAGCTGCATCAACGCGGCCAGCGCCTGCCCTTTGCCTTGGAGATCGTGGGCTTCGCCGAAGAGGAAGGCCAGCGCTACAAGGCCACCTTCCTCGGTTCCGGTGCCCTGCGCGGCGACTTCAATCCCGCCTGGCTGGACCAGGTGGACGCCGATGGCGTCTCCATGCGCGCAGCCATGCAGGCCGCCGGCCTGCCCGCCACGCTGGAAGCCATCCACGCCCTGAAACGCGACCCGGCCAAGTACCTGGGCTTCGTCGAGGTGCACATCGAGCAGGGCCCGGTGCTGACGCAGCACGACCTGCCCCTGGGGGTGGTCACCTCCATCAACGGCAGCGTGCGCCTGCTGGGCGAGGTGCGCGGCACGGCCAGCCATGCCGGCACCACGCCCATGGCCATGCGCGCCGACGCCGCCGCCGCCGTGGCCGAGCTCATCCTGCACGTGGAGCAGGCCGCGCGCCGCCACACGGGCAGCGTGGGCACCGTGGGCATGCTCGAAGTACCCAGCGGTTCGATCAACGTCATCCCCGGCCGCTGCCGCTTCAGCCTGGACCTGCGCGCGCCAGACAATGCCCAACGCGATGCACTGCTGGCCGATGTGCAAGCTGGCCTGGCGCAGATCTGTGAACGCCGCGGCGTGCAATACATGCTGGAAGAAACCATGCGCGCCAGCGCCGCACCCAGCGCCCCCGAATGGCAGGCGCGTTGGGAACAGGCCGTGAGCGCCCTGGGCTTGCCCGTGTTCAAGCTGCCCAGCGGGGCCGGCCACGATGCCATGAAGTTGCATGAAGTCATGCCCCAGGCCATGCTCTTCGTGCGCGGCGAGAACCTGGGTATCAGCCACAACCCGCTCGAGTCCAGCACCAGCGACGACATGGAGCTCGCCGTACGTGCCTTCCAGCACCTCCTGCAGCAGCTGGCCTAAGAGGCTGAGTGTCTTTCTTCCATGCCCGCCCACCACACCAGAAGACGCCCACTCGTCGTTGCAAATGCTCGCCATAGCCCGAGCTATGGCTGCGCTTTGCGCCTTGATTGGCCGCCTTCTGGCGCGTTGCTCGGGCACGCCAGAAAAACTCCCAGCCTCTGAACCAGCCCCCACCGAGATTGAAGATGAGCACAACACAGTACGCCGCCCTGGACCAGTGGGTGGCCGACCATTTCGCCGAAGAGACGAGCTTCCTGCAGCAGCTGGTGCGCGTACCCACGGACACCCCCCCAGGCAACAACGCCCCGCACGCCGAACTCACGGCGCAACTGCTGCGCGCCTGGGATTGGGAGGTGGAAGCGCACCCCGTGCCCGCAGCCGAAGTAAAAGCCGCGGGCCTGGAAACCCTCACCAACCTGATCGTGCGTCGCCGTTACGGACCGGGCGGCCCGACCATCGCCCTCAATGCCCACGGTGACGTTGTGCCCCCGGGTGAAGGCTGGACACACCCGCCCTATGGCGCCGAGATCGTCGACGGCAAGATGTACGGCCGCGCCACCGCCGTCAGCAAGTGCGATTTCGCCACCTACACCCATGCCGTGCGCGCGCTGGAAGCCGTGGCCCAACCCACGCGCGGTTGCATCGAACTGCACTTCACCTATGACGAGGAGTTCGGCGGCGAACTGGGCCCGGGCTGGCTGCTCAGCCATGGCCTGACGAAACCCGACCTCATGGTCGCCGCCGGCTTCAGCTACCAGGTGGTCACGGCCCACAACGGCTGCCTGCAACTGGAGGTGACCGTGCAAGGGGATATGGCGCACGCGGCCATCCCCGACAGCGGCATCGACGCGCTGCAGGGCGCAACGCATATCCTGGCCGCGCTCTACCGGCTCAATGCCGACTATCTGCAGGTCCGCTCCAAGGTGAGCGGCATCACGCACCCCTATCTGAACGTCGGCCTGATCCAGGGCGGCACCAACACCAACGTCGTGCCCGGCAAGGTGGTCTTCAAGCTCGACCGGCGCATGATCCCCGAGGAAAACCCGGCCGAAGTGGAAGCCGCGCTAAGACTGACCATCGCCGACGCCGTGCGCAGCTTCGCGCCGCCACGCGGCGGCCAGGCCCTGCAGGTCGCGGTGCGTCGCATCCTGCTGGCCCGGGCCATGCAAGCACTGCCGGGCAACCAGCCCCTGGTGCAGGCCATCCAGAAACACGGCCAGGAGGTGTTTGGCGAACCCATCCCCGCGGTGGGCACACCGCTGTACACCGATGTGCGGCTGTACGTGGAGCGTGGGATTCCGGGTGTCATCTACGGCGCAGGGCCGCGCACCGTGCGCGAAAGCAATGCCAAGCGCGCCGACGAGCATATCGATCTGGCCGACCTGCAGCGCGCCACCCGGGTGATGGCGCGCACCCTGCACGACTTGCTGAACTGAAATGAGCCCCCGGCGTATCGGAGGCCGGGAGCGTCCGGTCTGCTGGGCGGGCGGCTCAGACCAGGTACAACAAGGCGCCCAGCACCAGCACCGCCAGCACGAAGATCAGCTTGTACAGTGGCCGCCCGCCTTCTTTGCGGGCCTGCGTGTCCAAGTCTGCTGGCAAGGTCAGCAGACCGGGCATGGTGGTTTCATTGTCCATACGACGTCTTTACTTTTGGAAATCGAGCCGGGTCTTGTGCCCGCTGGCCGGTATTCTATGATGGGCCCATCATGAAATGCCATGCACACGCCCATCCGGTCCTCCTGCTCGCAGGGGCTTTGCTGCTGGGCGGTTGCGCCGCTGTGAACGACGCGACCATGCGTGTGCTGGCCACGCCCTCGCCGGCCTGGGCTGTGGTGGGCGACAAGCTGCTGACAGGCCAGGCCCTGCTCTACACCGACCGCAGCGGCACCCTGGAAATGCAGACCGCCGCCGGCCCTGCCCTCAGCTGCATGGGCACGATGCGCTACACCGCCACCAGCAGCGGCACCGTCAACCTGCGCTGCACCGATGGCATGCAGGCCCAGCTGCCCTTCACCGCCCTGGGCGAAGCCAGCGGCTACGGTGGCGCTGCGGGCGGCCCCGTCAGCTTCGCCTACGGCCTGGAACCGGGTCCGGCCCGTGCCTGGCTCACGCCACCCGCAGGCAAGCGCCTGGTGGTCAGCGACAAGAGCCTGCGCCTCGAGTAGGCAGGAAAAAACCCGCCGGCATCGCTGCGGGCGGGTTGGATTCAGGTCGACTGAAAATCAGCGGACCGGACGCGGGGAACGCTTGGCAGCGTCACGCGGCACGAAGACCTTGCCGGTACCGGTGCCGGGCTTGGCGAACGAAGGCTTGCCAAAGGCCGGCTTGCGTGCCGCGAAATCGCCGCGCGGCGCGGCGCCTTCACGGCGGCCGTCGCCCGCGAAGCGGTCGTTGAAACCGCCCTTGCGCTCGTAGCTGCGGCCTTCGGGCGCGCCCTCGTGGCCCCGATTCTGATAACCGCCATCACGGGCCTGGTAGGGGCCGCGTGCATCGCGGTCGCCGAAACCGGCACGGGGCGCACCGCCAAAATCACCGCCACGGCTGTTGCCGCCGCCGAAGCCGCCACGGGGGGCCCCTGCGCCGCCGAACTTGCGGTCGCGCGAGAAGCTGTCGTTGCCGCCACGGCTGTTGCGGCCACCGAAGTTGGAGCCGGGACGCGACTCGGGCATGCGCTGCTTGGGCTCCATGCCGGGAATGACTTCCGCCTTGATGGGCTGCTTGCTGTAGGCCTCGATGTCGAAGATCTTGCGACGGTCACGGAACTCGGCGAAGGTGATGGCCAGGCCATCACGTCCGGCGCGGCCGGTGCGGCCGATGCGGTGCGTGTAGTCCTCGGCCTTCATCGGCAGGCCGAAGTTGAAGACGTGGGTGATGGTGGGCACGTCGATGCCGCGCGCGGCGACGTCGGTGGCCACCAGGATCTGCACCTGGCCCTGGCGCAGCGCCATCAGGCGGCGGTTGCGCAGGCCCTGGCTCAGGGCGCCGTGCAGCGCGACGGCGGAGAAGCCATCTTGTTGCAGGTCGTTGGCCAGGCCGTCACACTCCACCTGGGTGCTGGCGAACACGATGGCCTGGTCGATCGAGGCATCGCGCAGCCAGTGGTCCAGCAGCTGGCGCTTGTGCTGGGCGTTGTCGGCCCAGAACAGGGTCTGCTTGATGTTGACGTGCTTTTCCTGCGGGGAGTCGATCTGCACCTTCTTCACGCCCGAACCGTTGTCGTGCATCACGCGCATGGCCAGCTGCTGGATGCGCGGCGCGAAGGTCGCGCTGAACATCATGGTCTGGCGGCGCTGGGCGGTCAGCTGGTTGACTTCGGCGAGGTCATCGGAGAAGCCCAGGTCGAGCATGCGGTCGGCCTCGTCCACCACCAGGAACTGCACCTGGTCCAGCTTGATCTGCATGGAGCGTTGCAGGTCCAGCAGGCGGCCGGGGGTGGCCACCACGAGGTTGGCGTTCTGCAGCTTGGCGATTTGGAGCTGGTAGGGCATGCCGCCCACCACATTGGCAATGCGCAGGCCGCGGCAATGCTTGACCAGCTCGATGGCGTCGTGCGCCACCTGCTGGGCGAGTTCGCGCGTCGGGCACAGGATCAGGGCGCCGGGTGCGGCGGCCTTGAAATGGCGCGGGTTGGTCGGGTCCTGGCGCTTGGGGCGCTTCGGAGCCGGTTCGCCCTTGGCGGCGGCCTCGGCAGCAGCGCGCTCGTAGGCGGCACGCTCGTTTTCAGCAGCCTGGGCCTGCTGCCGGAGCAGGGTGTGCAGCACGGGCAGCAGGAAGGCCGCGGTCTTGCCGCTGCCGGTCTGGCTGGAGACCATGAGGTCGATGTAGCGCTGGGCTTCGCCGGCAGCGCCCGAGGGCATGGCCAGGGGAATGGCGCGTTCCTGCACGGTGGTGGGCTGGGTGTAGCCCAGGTCGGCCACGGCCTGCACCAGCTCGGGCGCCAGGCCCAGCTGCACAAAACCGTTGGGAGCCTGGCTCACTTCGGCCTCGACCGCCACGGCGGTGTCGGTGGAAAGAATGGATTCGACAGGCGCAAATTCGCCCGTCACTTCAAAAGCGTCGGTCATTTAGTTTTTTCTCACACGCGAACACCGCAGGGACTGCGGGTGTTTCGCTGATGGTTAAAAGACATCAACCATCAAACAAAACCTGCACCGGTAGTGGCCGGCACCGGGGACTCATTCAGATTGACGATCGTGAAGATCGGAACCGGAGTCCGGTGTGTGAGGGGAGATGCGCGAAAAGCGCCGCGTTTTGCAGCGCAATGCGAATTATGGCACAGATCAGGGTTTTCACCTAATCGTTTGCTGCCGACCCGTTTCAGCCCAGCTTGAGGAAGTGTTCCCGGTAGTGCAGCAGTTCGTCGATGGACTCGTGCACATCGGCCAGGGCCGTGTGTTTCTGGGCTTTCTTGAAGGCGTTGTAGACCTGGGGTTTCCAGCGCTTGGCCAGCTCCTTGAAGGTGCTGACGTCGACATTGCGGTAGTGGAAGAAAGCTTCCAGTTTGGGCATGTACCTGACCAGGAAACGCCGGTCCTGACCGATGCTGTTGCCGCACATGGGCGAGACGCCCTTGGGCACGTACTTGGCCAGGAAGGCGATCAGCTGGGCTTCGGCTTCGGCTTCGGTAACGGTGGATGCCTTGACCTTGTCGATCAGGCCGCTGCGGCCGTGCGTGCCCTTGTTCCAGGCGTCCATCTTGCCCAGGATGTCGTCGTCCTGGTGGATCACCAGCACCGGACCTTCGATGCGCGGCTCCAGGTTGGGGCCGGTCACGATGACCGCGATTTCGATGATCCGTTCTTTCTCGGGGTCCAGGCCGGTCATCTCGCAATCGAGCCAGACCAGGTTGAGATCGGATTTCTTCAGTGGGGTAACGTTGTCGCTCATGCCGCGGATTGTCGCCGATGGCCTAAACTCGCCCTCCATGAACGCCGCTACCGCTACCTCCTTCAACCCCAGCCTGACGCTGACCCTGGTCTTCGCCGCCGCCCTGCTGCTGGGCCTGACCCTGAAATTCTGGCTGGCCGCACGCCAGGTACGCCATGTGGCCAGCCACCGTGCTGATGTGCCGCCCGCCTTTGCCGGCACCATGCCGCTGGCTGCGCATCAGAAGGCCGCCGACTACACGGTGACCAAGGTACGTTTCGGCCTGCTGGAAACGGCCGTGGGTGCCGCCCTGCTGCTGGGTTGGACGCTGCTGGGCGGCCTGGATGCGCTGAACCAGGCCCTGCTGGCCTGGCTGGGCGGCGGCATGCTGCAGCAGCTGGCGCTGATCACCGGCTTCGTGCTGATCGGCAGCCTGATCGAACTGCCGATCACGCTGTACCAGACCTTCGTGATCGAGCAGCGCTTCGGTTTCAACAAGATGACACTCGGGCTCTGGCTGGGCGACCTCGTGAAATCCACTGTCCTGGGCGCTCTGATCGGCCTGCCCATCGCCGCCCTCATCCTCTGGCTCATGGGCTCCACCGGCAGCCTTTGGTGGCTCTGGGCCTGGGGCGTCTGGATGGGTTTCAACCTGCTGCTGCTGCTGATCTACCCGACCTTCATCGCCCCGCTGTTCAACAAGTTCCAGCCGCTGGAAGACGAGACCCTGAAGACCCGTGTGACCGCGCTGATGCAGCGCTGCGGTTTTTCCGCCAAGGGCCTGTTCGTGATGGACGGCAGCCGCCGCAGCGCCCACGCCAACGCCTACTTCACGGGTTTCGGCGCCGCCAAGCGCGTGGTCTTCTTCGACACCCTGCTGTCCAAGCTCAGCCCGGGCGAGGTGGACGCCGTGCTGGCGCACGAGCTCGGCCACTTCAAGCACAAGCACATCCTCAAGCGCATCGTGAGCCTCTTTGCCCTGAGCCTGGCCGGCTTCGCCCTGCTGGGCTGGCTGGCCACACAGGCCTGGTTCTACACGGGCCTGGGCGTCACGCCCAGCCTGCAGCTGCTGGTGCCCACACTGAGCTCAGCCGACGCCGTCCCCAACGACGCCCTGGCCCTGCTGCTCTTCGTGCTGGTTTCCCCGGTGTTCAGTTTCTTCATCGCGCCCCTCATGGCCCTGTCCTCGCGCAAGCACGAGTTCGAGGCCGACGCCTACGCCGCGGCGCAGACCAATGGCCGGGAACTGGCCAGCGCCCTGCTCAAGCTCTACGAGGACAATGCCTCGACCCTGACACCCGACCCGCTCTACGTGGCCTTCTACTATTCCCACCCACCAGCCAGCCAACGCCTGGCGCGACTGGGCACGGCATGAGCAGCGCGCCGCAGGCACCGTCACGCCGGGCCCTGGGGCCGACGGAAATCGTGACCCAACTGGCGCAGCACCCCGGCTGGACCCTGCAGGGCGATGGCCCCGAACTCGCCATCAGCCGGCGCTACGAATTCGGCAACTTCCACGAGGTCATGGCCTTCGCCAATGCCGTGGCCTGGATCGCACAGCAGCGTGACCACCATCCGGACCTGCTGCTGAATTACAGGCACTGCACGGTCAGCTGGCGCACGCACGATGCCGGTGGCATCACGCGCATCGACTTTGATTGCGCAGCCCAGGTCGACGCGCTGCGGGGCCACACTTGAGCAGCCCCCCCGAGCTGGACCGTGGCCTGGTGATCGCCAGCCATGGCCGTCATGTGGTGGTGGAGACCCCCGAGGGCCGGCAGTTGATCTGCCACCCGCGTGGCAAGAAGAACCAGGCCGTGGTGGGGGACCGCGTGCTCTGGCTGGCCAGCACCGACGAAGGCAGCATCGAGAAGGTGGAGGAGCGGCGCAATCTCTTTTATCGTCAGGACGAACTCCGCACCAAGAGTTTTGCCGCCAACCTGGACCAGGTGCTGATCCTGATCGCCGCCGAACCCGAGTTTTCCGAGAGTCAGCTGGCGCGCGCCCTGATCGCCGCCGAGGCCGAGCGCATCACGCCGCTGATCGTGCTCAACAAGAGCGATCTGGCCGAGCTTTTTGCGCGCGCCTGGGACCGGTTGGAGCCGTACCGGCGCATGGGCTACACCGTCTTGCCGCTGGGCTTGAAGGCGCAGGGCGACAGCGGGCTGTCGGCCTTGCGGACGCAGCTGCAGGGGCGCTCCACTCTGGTGCTGGGCCCCTCGGGTGCGGGCAAAAGCACGCTGATCAATCGCCTGGTGCCGGGCGCGCAGGCGCAGACCGGCGAGATCTCGACCGCGCTGAACTCCGGCAAGCACACCACCACCAGCACCCGCTGGTACTGGGTGGACGGCGCGCGCAGCACGGCGCTGATCGATTCACCGGGTTTCCAGGAATTCGGTCTGCAGCACATCGAAGCGGCACAGCTGGCCGGCCTGATGCCGGATCTGCGCACGCACGCAGGAGAGTGTCGTTTCTACAACTGCAGCCACCTGCACGAGCCGGGCTGCGGCGTGATCGCGGTGGTGGACAAGCAGGCGGGAGGTCCGGGCATCAGCCCCTCACGCTACCGGATTTATGGCGAGCTGCACGCCGAACTGTCTCAGGCGCCCCGTTATTAGGATCAGCCGATCAGGCGCGCGAGGGTGAGCAACGCCAGCAGCAGCATCCACAGCACGACCGAACGCCAGACCAGCCCCACGATGCTGCGCAGATGGGCCAGCTGCGGCTCAAACCGGGCCGAGGCGGCCGGCATGTCGGACTGGGCCAGGGTCTCTTGCTGGGCCATGGCCGTGGTGCCCAGGCGCACATTGATGGCGCCGGCCGTGGCGGCCACGATCAGGCCATCGTTGCCGCCCACGCCTGCGCTCTCGGGCAGGGATTCGTAACGACGCCAGTTGTCGACGGCGTCCTCGAAACTGCCGACCACGGCAAAACCCAGCGCCGTGATGCGTGCGGGCAGCCAATCCACCCACTGCCAGGCACGTGCCGCGGCGGCGCAGGCGGCCTCGCTGACCGAAGGCGTCTGGCGCCGTGAAACGTGGGGCCAGTAGCGCGTGACGAACTCGGCCAGGCGATAGAGCACGGCGCCGGCCGGGCCCAGACCCAGAACGGCCAGCACGATGAACCAGCTCAGCACGCCGAAGACGTGGCGATGCGCCGCCAGCACGGAAAATTCGAGGACGTGGCGGATGATCTCGCGCGGCGGCAGTTCGCTGGCATCGATCTGCCGCCATTCGGCCAGCAGGCGGCGCGCCTCCTGCTCATCGCCGACCACAAGCGCGTCGCGGATGGCAGTGAAGTGGTGGCTAAACTGGCGAAAGCCCAGGGTGACGTAGAGCACAGCCACGTTCCAGAGCATGGCCAGCGGCCAGCCCACGAAGGTGTACAACAGCCAATAGACCAGCAAGGCAATCCCGCTGGGCAGGAGCACGGCAATACTCCAGGCCAGCCAGCCGTGCGAGCGTTTGCCTGCGTCGAGCTTGCGCACCACCCAGCGCAACCAGCTGCGCATGCCCGCATGCACTGCGTTGCCGCGCGCCAGCGGACGCGCCTGTTCGATCAGCAGAGCCAGCAGGATGGAGAAAAAACTCATGGCTCGATCATAGCGACGGCTGCCTGACGCGCTGCTTGCGGCGCTCGCTCAGGCCGCCATGAATCGGTAAAAATTGCGCAGCATGCCGGCCGTGGCGCCCCAGATGTAGCGCTCGGTGTCGGCGTCCTGCCAGGGCATGGAGAACCATTCGCGACGCAAACCCTCGAACTCGAAGGCGTGGCGCCGGTGGTTGGCCGGGTCGAGCAGGAAGGACAGCGGCACTTCGAACACATCGGCCACCTCGCCCTCATTGGGCCTCAGCGTGAAGCCGGGCCGCACCCAGGCCACGACCGGAGTGATGACGAAAGCCGTGCCCGTGGTGTACACGGGCAAGGTGCCCAGCACCTGCACGTAATCGCGCGTGAGGCCCACCTCCTCCTCGGCCTCACGCAAGGCGGCGGCGATGGCATTGGCATCGGTGGCGTCCACCTTGCCGCCAGGAAAGGCGATCTGGCCGGAGTGATGGGCCAGGTGGCTGGTGCGCTGGGTCAGCAAGAGCGTGGGCTCGGCCCGGGCCACCAGGGGCAGGAGCACGGCGGCCTGCACCGGCTTGCGCTGCGTGAAACGCGGCTCGGCCCTCACCTCGGGCTCCCAAGCCGGCGGGGCCTCGAAACGCTGGCGCAAGGCCTGGGCCTGCAGGCGCTCAGCGGGCACCCAAGGCAGGTGAGTGTCCACCCCGATCACCGGCACGGTGCGCGGATCGAAGTTGGGCAGCTTGGACAGGGGGGTGATGTGATCGGCGGAAGACATCGTTCGGGACCATAAAAAAGCCGCCCGGGCAGAAGCGAGGGCGGCTTGTTCGGGCAGCGGGCCGGGGCTTATTCTGCGGCGGCAGTCTTGCTGACCAGCTTTTCCTTGATACGGGCCGACTTGCCGCTGCGGTCGCGCAGGTAGTACAGCTTGGCACGACGCACATCACCGCGGCGCTTGACTTCGATGCTGGCGATCAGCGGGCTGTAGGTCTGGAAAGTACGTTCCACGCCTTCGCCGCTGGAGATCTTGCGCACGGTGAAGCCGCTGTTGAGGCCACGGTTGCGCTTGGCGATCACCACGCCTTCGTAGGCCTGCACGCGCTTGCGGGTGCCTTCGACCACGTTCACGTTCACGATGACGGTGTCACCGGGGGCGAATTCGGGGATTTTCTTGCCCAGGCGGGCGATTTCCTCTTGCTCGAGGGTCTGGATCAGGTTCATGTTTACCTCTAAGGATCTTGTCCGCGCATACGGTTCACGGGGAACCAAAGTCAGACCACCATGGTCTGCCAGCCGGCCAGAGGATCGGGCAGCCTGCAATTATAGCAGGAAGCGCCCGCTTCAGGCCAGGGGCTTGGGCAGGGCGGCGGCCAGGAAGGCCTCGTCCTGCCGGCTCAGGCGGCCGGCGGCGCGGGCCTGGGCGATCAGCTCAGGGCGCAGCCTGGCCGTCAGGGCCAGGCGCTGCTCACGGCGCCAGCGCTCGATCTGCCCATGGTGGCCGGACAGCAGCACCTCGGGCACGTCCTGCCCGGCCCAGGACTCGGGCCGGGTGTAGTGCGGGCAATCCAGCAGGCCGTCCAGGGCCGGGTTGAAGCTGTCCAGAGCATGGCTGTCGGCGTCGCCCAGCACGCCGGGCTGCAGGCGGGCCACGGCGTCCAGCAGGGCCATGGCAGCGATCTCACCACCCGAGAGCACGAAATCCCCCAGACTGATCTGCTCGTCCACGTGGGTGTCGATGAAACGCTGGTCTATGCCCTCGTAGCGACCGCAGACCAGCACCGCCCCCTCGCCGCTTGCCCAGCATTCCACCTGGGCATGGTCCAGAGGCCGGCCCAGAGGGGAAAACAGCACAACCGGCGCGCGCGCGGCCCGCTGGGCCTGGGCCTGCTGCAGACACCGCGTGAGCGGCTCGGCCATCATGAGCATGCCGGGACCACCGCCAAACGGCCTGTCGTCGACCCGGCGGTAATTGCCTTCGGCGTGGTCGCGCGGATTGTGCAGGTGCACCTCGACCTGGCCGGACTCATAGGCGCGGCGCGTGATGCCGCTGGTCAGCAGCGGCGCAAACAGTTCGGGGAACAGGGTCAGGACGTCGAAGCGCATGGGCTGATCTTCCGACAACGCAAAGGCTCAGTCGCCGCCGGGCCGCCCCAAGGCGACGACGGCCCCCGAGGGGCTGACGACCGCGGCTCCCAGCCTGCCTGCGCAGGTTGGGACGGGAGGAAGAGGCGCCACGTCTCGCGGCGACACGACCAGCGCAGCACTCGCAGTGACAAGCGTGGGGGCCATTTAATAATCAGGCTGCCAGTCGACGCGGATGCGGCGCGCCGGCAGGTCCACCCCGTCGACATAGGCGGACACAAAAGGAATCATGCGCTCGGCCGGCTTGCCATCCTGCTCGTACGCGATCACCAGCACGGTCTGCGGCCCCGTGGACAGCAACTCCTGCACCGTCCCCAGATGCAGGTTTTCGCGGTTGACCACGTCCAGACCGATCAGGTCGACCCAGTAGTACTCGTCCGAGTCGGGCGTGGGAAAGCTGGAGCGGGCCACGAAGATGCGGGCGCCGCGCAGGGCCTCGGCGGTATCGCGGTCGGGCACGTCGTGCGCCATGGCGACGACCGAATCCGAATGTTCCTTCGCTTCCTTGATGGACAGCTGCACCGGGCCGGTAAAGGTTTTGGCGCCTCTTTCAGACGGCAGCAGGAACCAGCGCTTGGAAGAAAACAGCGCCTCCGCAGAGGCGCTGTAGGACTGAACCTTGAACCAGCCCTTGATGCCCCAGGCATCCAGGATGCGCCCGACTTCGATGGCGTCCGCTGGCAATTCAGCGGCTTCAAGCGCAAGCGTCATGGGACAGGTTCAGTCACCGCCTGGCCGCCCCAAGGTGACTGGGCCCCCTCGGGGGCAGCGCAGCACGCGAAGCGTCAAGCGTGGGGGTCAGATCAGGCGGCCTTCTTGGCAGCCGACTGCTTGATCAGGCGCTCCACGGTAGGGGAAGCCTGGGCACCGACGCCCAGCCAGTAGGTCAGACGATCCTGGGCAATGCGGATGCTTTCCTCGCTGGCGGTGGCGATCGGGTTGTAGAAACCGATGCGCTCGATGAAGCTGCCGTCACGACGGTTACGCTTGTCGGTCACGACGATGTTGAAAAACGGACGGGCCTTGGCGCCGCCACGGGAAAGTCGAATCACGACCATGATTTGTCCTTTGGGTGGGTGAAGCATGCCGCAAAAGCTGCACGCCGCGATTCTTCCGATGTTTGAGACACGCGACTGGCCACCCGGCCAGCGACACACCGAAGAGCCTGCGATTATAGCCTGTGCCGGCCTGCCCGCGCCATGACCTGGAGCACCGCCGCTCAAACACCCCCCATTGCCGGCACAATAAGCCCATGCTGAAAAACAAGACCATGGCCGCCTGGCTGGCCTTTCTGGCCGGCCCCCTGGGCCTGCACCGCTTCTATCTGCACGGTTTTTATGACCCGATCGGCTGGCTCTTGCCCATCCCCACCGCCCTGGGCCTGTACGGCATCGAACGTGCGCTGGCGTACGGGCTGGACGATTCCTGGAGCTGGGTGCTGATCCCCCTGCTGGGTTTCACCATGGCCGGCTGTGCGCTCAACGCCATCGTCTACGGCCTGATGACACCGGAGAAGTGGAACGCCCGCCACAACCCGCAGGCCCCGGCCGATGCACCGGCTGGCGGCACCGGCTGGCTGACCATAGGCGCCGTCGCCTGCGCCCTGCTGGTGGGCACCACGGTGCTGATGTCCAGCATCGCCTTCAGCTTCCAGCGCTATTTCGAATACCAGATCGAGGAAGCCCGCAAGATCAGCCAGTAAAAAAGAAAAGGGCCGACAGGCCCTTTTCTTTTACCAAATGACAGCGGGACTCTGAACTTGTGAAAGAAATCGCAGCGAGCGGTCCGAGCGCAAGGCGGACGGCGCGCAGTAGAGATTTATTCGCAGGTTCTCAGAAGAGGCCCAGGCTGACCCAGTAGGCCACGATGGCCACGAAAGCGGTGGCCGGGATGGTGAAGATCCAGGCCCAGACAATGTTGCCGGCGATACCCCAGCGCACCGCACTGGCACGCTGTGCCGAACCCACGCCCACGATGGCCCCCGTGATGGTATGGGTGGTGGACACCGGGATGCCCAGGGCCGTCGCCAGGAACAGGGTCATGGCGCCGCCCGTCTCGGCGCAGAAACCGCCGACCGGCTTGAGCTTGGTGATCTTCTGGCCCATGGTCTTGACGATGCGCCAGCCGCCGAACATGGTGCCCAGGCCGATGGCCAGGTAACAACTCACCACCACCCAGGACGGCGGCGAGGCGTCGGTCGAAGTCACGTAGCCGGTGGCGATCAGCAGCATCCAGATGATACCGATGGTCTTTTGCGCATCGTTGCCGCCATGCCCCAGGCTGTAGGCCCCCGCCGAGACCAACTGCAGGCGGCGGAACCAACCGTCCACACGAGACGGTGTGGTGCGGCGGAACAGCCAGGCCACCAGCAACATCATCAGCGAGCCCAGCAGGAAACCGAGAGCCGGAGAAACAAAAATGAACACCACGGTCTTGAGGATGCCGGAAGACAGCAAGGCCTCGGTGCCGGCCTTGCCGATCACGGCGCCCACGATGCCGCCGATCAGGGCGTGCGAGGAACTGCTGGGGATGCCGTAGTACCAGGTGATCAGGTTCCAGCTGATGGCGCCGATCAGGGCGCCGAACACCACGTGCGTGTCGACCACGCCCGGCTGCACGATGCCCTTGCCCACCGTGGCCGCCACGCTGAGGTGGAAGATGAAGATGGCCACGACGTTGAAGAAGGCGGCGAACAGCACGGCCTGACCGGGCTTGAGCACGCCGGTGGACACGACGGTGGCGATGGAATTGGCCGCATCATGAAAACCGTTCATGAAGTCGAAGGCCAGCGCCAGGAACACCAGCAGGATGATCACCCCGAGGGCGGCTTGCGGAATGTTTTCCATGGAAGGGACAGTCCCCGCTTCAGGCGTTCTCGAGGACGATGCCCTCGATCGCGTTGGCCACGTCCTCGCACTTGTCGGTCACGGTCTCCAGCAGCTCATAAATGGCCTTGAGCTTGATGACCTCGCGCACGTCGGGCTCCTCGCGGAACAGCTTGCTCATGGCGGTGCGCATCACGCGGTCGGCGTCGGACTCCAGGCGGTCGATCTCCTCGCAGGTCTTGAGCGCCGCTTCGGCCGTCTTGGCCTCGCCGATATTGCCCAGCAGGGAAACCGCGTCCTTCACGCGTTCGCAGCACTTCACGCTGAGCTCGGTGAGGCGCACGATCTCCTCGGTCATGTGGCGTACGTCGTACAGGGCCATGGTCTCGGTGGCGTCCTGCAGCAGGTCGGCCACGTCGTCCATGGTGTTGATCAGCGTATGGATCTGTTCGCGGTCGATCGGCGTGATGAAGGTCTTGTGCAGGGCCTTGTTGACCTCGTGGGTGATGCGGTCGGCGGCGCGCTCGGCGTTGTCCACCTCACGGGTGTACTGCTCGCGCAGATTGTGATCGCCGTAGTGGGCCACCAGCTGGGAAAAGGCATGCGCCGCTTCCACGATGCGGTCCGCATGCTGGTTGAACATCTCGAAGAAATTGCCGTCGCGCGGCATCAGTTTTCCAAACAGCATGGGGCACTCCTGTTTCTGGTTCGGTCGCTGGACCGGCTTGGCTTGGAGTTTACCCGGGGCTCCACCGGTCCGCTGGCGTCTCAGGCCGAACGGAAAATGAAATACACGGCCCCGACCATGCACAGTGCCGCCCACAGGTAATCGAGCTTGAGGGGCTCCTTGAGGTACATCACGGCAAAGGGCACGAAAACGCTGAGCGTGATGACCTCCTGCACGATCTTGAGCTGGCCGACCGTGAACCCCGCCTGCTGGAAGCCGATGCGGTTGGCCGGCACCTGCAGCAGGTACTCGAACAGGGCGATACCCCAGCTCACCAGCGCCGCGGCATACCAGGGCGCCGTGGCCATGTTCTTGAGATGCCCGTACCAGGCCAGGGTCATGAAGACATTGCTGGCCAGCAGCAGCAGGACCGTCTGCGTCGTGTAAGGCTGGGCAGCGAGAAGATTCATGCCGGCATTATCCAGCCGGCTGGGCCGCCGTGGACGGCGGCTTATTCGGCCGTGAGCTTGGCATCCTTGACCACGCGGTTCATCAGCGCATGGTCAGCCAGGAACACCTTGTTGAAAGCCGCGGCGCTGCCCGGCACCGGCGTCACGCCCTGGGCCGCGAGACGGGTCTTGACCTCGGGGTTGGCCAGGGCCTTGTTGATCGCGGTGTTGAGCTTCTCCACCAGGACCGGCGGGGTGCCGGCCGGGGCCAGCACCCCGAACCAGGATTCGAACTCATAAGCCGGCAGCCCGTCCTGTGCGATGGCCGGCACGTTGGGCAGCAGGGCCGAACGCGTCTTCGAGGTCACGCCGATGATGCGCAGCTTGGGGTTGTTGGCATAGGCCACCACACCCGCGCTGGGCACGATCACGGCATGGGCGCGGCCGCCGATCACGTCGTTGGCGGCTTCCTGCGTGGACTTGTAGGGCACGTGCAGCATGTCGATGCCGGCCACGCTGATGAAATAGGCCATGGCCAGGTGCGTGGAGCTGCCCACGCCGGCCGAACCGTAGTTCAACTCGCCCGCATGCTGCTTGGCATAACGCACGAACTCGGTCACGTTCTTGGTCGGCAGCGCGGCGCTGATGATGAACACATAGTTCTGCGTGCCGATCTCGGCCACAGGCACGAACTCCTTGATCGGGTCGTAGACCGGCTTGGCGCCGGTGGCCGCGGTCACGAAGTGGCTGGACGCGGCCATCAGCAGCGTGCGGCCATCGGGCTCGGCACGGCCGACAAACACGGTGCCGATCGCGCCGCCCGCACCGGGCTTGCTCTCGATGATCACGGTCTGGCCCATGGCCGAGCCGAACTCTTGATAGAAGGTGCGCGCCAGCACCTCGCGCGCGCCACCGGCCGCGAAGGGGCTGATGATGCGTGTGATGGCCCCGCCGGCCTGGGCCTGGGCCAGCGGCGACTGCAGCAGGGCCAGACCGGCCAGGGCGAGGGTCAGTATCTTTCTCATGACGGTGTCTCCTGTTTTAAAACATGCGGCCCGGCTCAGGCGGGCAGATAACGGGTGGTCTCGTCGAACAGTTCGTCGACGCTGAAACGGCGCGGAATGAGACCCTGCGCATGCGTGTAGCGGATCAGGATCTCGAGCGCCTGGCGATTGGGCTCGAGACCGGAGGGCGTCATGTCGCGGTCGCCGTCGGGCAGACCGGCCAGGCGCTTGCTTTCCTGCAGCAGGCGGTAGACCTCACGCACCACGTCGGGCCGGTCGCGGCACAGCGTCATGTCCACGGCCATCATGTGGTTGATGGTCAGCGCACCGGTACGCTGCGACCAGTCGCGCGCAGCGGTTTGCGGATCGGGGATCACGGACTGCAGGCGCGGGTCGTCAGGCAGGTCGCTGCCGAGGATGGCCAGGTCCAGCTCGCCGGAGTACAGCATGTCGACCTGCTTCTTGTCGGCCGCCGCGCGCTCCATGCCCGGCGGATCAGGGAACTCGGCCACATGGCCGTCCTCGAAGGTCACCCAGTGGATGCGGCTCAGGTCCACACCATAGTCATCGGCCAGGATGCCGCGCACCCAGGTCACGGTGGTCTGCGAATTGGCGCGGATGCCGATGCGCTTGCCCGCCAGACCGGACGGCGTGATGCGGCCACGCTCGGCGTTGCAGACCAGGCAGTGGTGCTGAAAACGGCCCTCGCCCAGCACCGAGGGCATGAGCACCAGCGGCTTGCCCGCGGCCTTGGCCTGCAGGAAGGTCACCAGGGCCAGCTCGGCAAAGTCGTAGGCCAGTTCGCGCACGGCCTTCTTGAAGGCGCGGTTGGCCACCTTGACGGGGTCGAATTCAATGTTGAGCATCGGTGTATGCAGCGCGCCCTGCTTGAGCGGCAGGGTGTTGTGGTAACTGCCCAGCAGCATGCGCAGGGACACGGGGCTCAGCACCGCGCTCATTGGGTTACCTTCGCCCTGACGGGCTGCGGTGCGAGCGCCTTCGGGCGGCCGAGCGGCGCTCATGCCGCCGCTCCTGCCAGTTCAGGGTACACACGCTGCGCCGTGCCGGCGAAGATCCAGTCGCGGTCTTCATCGCTGAGCGAGGCCGTGGCCAACAGGGCTTCATCGAGCAGACCGGCCAGCGAGCCCTTGGAGGCCGGAAAGTTCGAGCCCCAGGCGATGCGCTTGGCGCCGAACGCGGCCACCATGCGCTGGGCAAAACTGTCCTGCGTGGCCGGCGCCACGGCCGACTCGCGCACATTGTGCGTGGTGTACTTGAACACGAGGTTCTCGTAACGGGCCAGATCCCAGAGGCTGTTGGCCTGCGCATAGGGCGCACCGTCGCCGAGCACCGGGCGCGCGAAGTGGTCGAGCAGCACGATGGTCTTGGGGAAGCGGTCCAGCAGAGCCACAAGTTGCGGCAAGCCGTCGGCGCGCAGCTGCACATTGATCGGGATGCGCTGCTCCTGCGCGTAGGCCCAGGCCGGGTAGGCGCGCGGGTCGTCCAGGCGCGCGCCCTGGTCGGACGCGGTGTGACCCGCGATGAACACACGCAGGCTGCGCAGGCCGCGGCTGCGCCAGTAGGCGATGCGGTCGATCGCATCAGGATCGGTCAGGCTGGCGGAAAACACACCCGAAAAACGCTCGGGGTAGGCGGCCACGGAATCGGCCACATAGCTGTTGTCGTTGCCGTAGCAGGTCGAGGCCTGCACCAGGGACACGCGGGCGATGCCGGCGGCCTCCATGGCCTGGATCATCTGCACATCACTCACGGGCCGCTCGCGCGACCATTCGGACTGATGGCCGGACAGCGGAGCCAGGGGATAACGGACAGGATCACTGGCGATCACGTGCGTGTGCACGTCGATCACGGTACGGGGACGTCGGAAACTCACACCATCTCCTCGGGTTTGGAACTGGCGCGATCATGCAGTCAATCAAATAAGCAATCAACTGAGTTAATTGGCGTATCACATTAGTGTTTGCTAATATCTTGCCATGGCCCAACTCGACTGGTACATCCGAGCCAACCTCAAGCCGCGCCACCTGCAACTGCTGGTGGCGCTGGACGATCTGCGCCATCTGGGTCAGGTGGCTGCCAGCCTCAACATCACGCAGCCCGCCGTCTCGCTGGCCTTGGGTGAACTCGAACGCGGCCTGGGCTTCAAGCTCTTCGACCGCACGGCGCGCGGTGTGCAGCCCAATGTCTATGGCGTCTGCCTGATCAACCATGCGCGCGAGATGCTGCGCACCCTGGCCAAGGCCCGCGACGATCTGCGCGCCCTGCGTTCGGGCGCCTCAGGCAAGACCACGCTGGGCGCCCTGCCTGCCATGACCCCGGCCCTGGTGCCCAAGGCCCTGCTGCGGCTCAAGCAGCAGGCGCCGCTGACGACGGTGGAGGTGTTTGAAGGCGCGATCGAAACGCTGCTGCCCGAGCTGCGGCGCGGCCATGTGGACCTGATCGTGGGCCGTCTGCCGCCGCGGCACCAGGCCGACGACCTGGCCGAACTGCCACTGTTCGAACAGGCCAGCACCGTCGTGGTCGGCCGGCAGCACCCGCTGGCCCAGCGCCGCGATCTGAGCTGGGAGGACCTCGCCGACCAGCCCTGGGTGCTACCGCCCCCAGGCTCGCTGCCGCGCGAACCGCTGGAGACCGCTTTCCAGACCCACGGCCTGGCCATACCCAGCAACTGCATCGAGACCCTCTCGGTGCACGTGATCGCCACCTATCTGCAGGACGCCCCGGCCGTGGGCCTGCTCTCGCTGAGTGTGGCCAAACACTACAGCGACCTGGGCCAGCTGGTCATGCTGCCGCTGAACCTGCCCGACGTGCTGCGTCCCATCGGCCTGGTCTGGAGCCGCCAGCGGCCGCTCACACCGGCCGCAACGACGCTGATGCGGTGCATCGAAGAGGCCAGCCTGGCCGTGCGCCCCGAGCCCGCTCCGCCCGCACCACCCCGGCGCCGGGTGAAAAAAAACCCTGCACCGTCGCCGATGCAGGGCTGACCCGCAAGCGGGTCTGCGCGTTCAGGCCGTGACCTTGTCGGCCACGTCCTTGTATTCGCTGATCTGGTCGAAGTTCAGGTACTTGTAGACCTTGTCGCCGTTGGCGGACAGGACACCCATATCGGCCTGGTACTCGGCCTTGGTCGGGATGCGACCCAGCTTGGAGCAGATGGCGGCCAGCTCGGCCGAGCCGAGGTAGACATTGGTGTTCTTGCCCAGGCGGTTGGGGAAGTTGCGGGTGCTGGTGGACATCACGGTGGCGCCCTCCTTCACCTGTGCCTGGTTGCCCATGCACAGGCTGCAGCCCGGCATCTCCATGCGGGCGCCGGCCGCGCCGAAGACGCCGTAGTGGCCTTCTTCGCTGAGCTGCTGCGCATCCATCTTGGTCGGCGGGGCCATCCACAGCTTGACCGGGATGTCCTTCTTGCCTTCGAGCAGCTTGGACGCGGCGCGGAAGTGGCCGATATTGGTCATGCAGGAGCCGATGAAGACCTCGTCGATCTTGGCGCCGGCCACGTCGGACAGGGTCTTGGCGTCGTCCGGATCGTTCGGGCAGCAGACGATGGGCTCGGTGATCTCCGCCAGGTCGATCTCGACCACGTGGGCGTACTCGGCGTCCTTGTCGGCCTTGAGCAGGTCCGGCTTGGCCAGCCAGGCTTCCATGGCCTTGATGCGGCGGCTGATGGTGCGCTCGTCGTGGTAGCCATTGGCGATCAGGTTCTTCAGCAGCACGATATTGCTGTTGATGTACTCGATGATCGGCTCCTTGTTCAGCGCCACCGTGCAACCGGCAGCCGAGCGCTCGGCCGAGGCATCGGCCAGTTCGAAGGCCTGTTCCACCTTCAGGTCGGGCAAACCCTCGATCTCGAGGATACGGCCGGAGAAGGCGTTCTTCTTGCCCTTCTTCTCGACCGTCAGCAGGCCCTGCTTGATGCCATAGAGCGGAATGGCGTGCACCAGGTCACGCAGGGTGACGCCGGGCTGCATCTTGCCCTTGAAGCGCACCAGCACCGACTCGGGCATGTCCAGCGGCATCACGCCGGTGGCGGCCGCGAAGGCTACCAGGCCGGAACCGGCCGGGAAGGAGATGCCGATGGGGAAACGGGTGTGGCTGTCGCCGCCGGTGCCCACGGTGTCGGGCAGCAGCATGCGGTTGAGCCAGCTGTGGATGATGCCGTCGCCGGGCTTGAGCGAGATGCCGCCGCGGTTGCTCATGAACTCTGGCAGCTCGTGGTGCATCTTCACGTCCACCGGCTTCGGGTAAGCGGCGGTGTGGCAGAAGGACTGCATCACGAGGTCGGAGCTGAAGCCCAGGCAGGCCAGGTCCTTGAGCTCGTCGCGGGTCATCGTGCCCGTGGTGTCCTGCGAACCGACCGAGGTCATCTTGGGTTCGCAATAGGTGCCGGGCAGCACGCCCTTGCCTTCGGGCAGGCCGCAGGCGCGGCCGACCATCTTCTGCGCCAGCGTGAAACCCTTGCCCGTGGCCTTGGGCACTTGCGGCAGGCGGAACAGGGTGCTCGGGGGCAGACCCAGGGCTTCGCGCGCCTTGCCGGTCAGGCCGCGGCCGATGATCAGCGGGATGCGGCCGCCGGCACGCACCTCGTCGAACAGCACCTCGCTGCGGACCGTGAATTCGGCGATGACCTTGCCGTCCTTGAGGGCCTTGCCTTCATAGGGGCGCAGCTCGATCACATCGCCCATGTTCATCTGGCTCACGTCCAGCTCGATCGGCAGGGCACCGGCGTCTTCCATGGTGTTGTAGAAGATCGGAGCGATCTTGGAGCCCAGGCAGACGCCACCGAAACGCTTGTTCGGCACGAAGGGAATGTCTTCCCCGGTAAACCACAGCACGCTGTTGGTCGCCGACTTGCGCGAGGAACCGGTGCCGACCACGTCGCCGACGTAGGCCACCAGGTTGCCGCGGGCGCGCAGGTCCTCGATGAACTTGATCGGACCGCGCTTGCCGTCTTCCTCGGGGGTGATGCCGTCGCGCTTGTTCTTCAGCATGGCCAGGGCGTGCAGCGGAATGTCGGGGCGGCTCCAGGCGTCGGGGGCGGGCGACAGGTCGTCGGTGTTGGTCTCGCCGGTCACCTTGAGCACGGTGAGGGTGATGCTCTTGGGCACTTCGGGGCGGCTGGTGAACCATTCGGCATCGGCCCAGCTCTGGACCACGGCCTTGGCGTTGGCATTGCCCTTGGCGGCTTTTTCCTGCACGTCATGGAACTGGTCGAACATCAGCAGGGTCTTCTTCAGGCCCTCTGCGGCAACCTTGCCCACCTGGGCATCGTCCAGCAGGTCGATCAGGGGGGTCAGGTTGTAGCCACCCAGCATGGTGCCCAGCAGCTCGGTGGCCTTCTCGCGCGAGATCAGCGCGCATTTCTCGCTGCCATGGGCCACGGCGGCCAGGTAGCTGGCCTTGACCTTGGCTGCATCGTCCACGCCGGCGGGCACGCGGTGCGTGATCAAGTCGACCAGGGTGGTCTCCTCACCCTTGGGCGGATTCTTCAGCAGTTCGATCAGCTCGCCGGTCTGCTTGGCCGTCAGCGGCAGCGGGGGAATGCCGAGTGCGGCTCGTTCAGCGACATGGACGCGGTAGGCTTGCAACATGGTGACTCCTTCTTAGCAAATTCAAAATATGCCCCCGCCTCAGGCGGGAACAGCGGGCGGGTTCAAGGCGACCGGGGTCGCGAAATAAGCTTGCATGGCAGCGGGCAGGACACGCCCGGTCTGATGGGCGCGCTCCAGCACCTGCCAGAAATAGCGGTAGCTGGCACGGTCGTGCAACTGCCCTTCGTGACTCACGGGAGCCCACTGCGCCTGTTCGGCCGCCTGGACGATGGCAGCGGCGCGCTCGATGTCGGCCCCACTCGGTGCCAGCGCCTCCAGGATGGGACGGATCTGGCTCGGGTGGATGCTCCACATGCGCGTGTAACCGAACTCGCGCGCGGCCTTGCGGGCTGCGGCCTTCATGGCTCCGACGTCGCTGAACTCGGTCACCACACAATGCGAGGGCACCTTGCCGTGTGCATGGCAGGCCGAGGCGATCATGAGCTTGGCACGACGTACCAGCGGGTGGCTGAACTGGCCCAGCTCGCCCGTCACACTGTCGGGCCGTGAACTCATGGCGCTGTCGGGGATGGCCCCGCCGTGCGCCGAGACGAAATCCATGAGGCCGAAGCTGATGGACTGCACGCGCGGATGCGCGGCGATGTCGAAGGCGCGATGCACTGCGGCCGGCGACTCCAGCAGCACCTGCAAGGGCAATGGATCACGCCGGCCGGCGCCACGTGCCGCCGCATCAACCGCAGCCACGGCGCGCTCCACATCGGCCACCGTCTCGACCTTGGGGATCATGAGGTGGCACAGGGCAGCACCGGCACCGCCGACGATGGCGGCCACGTCGGCCTCGAAGGCCGCATGGTCCACCGGGTGCACGCGCACCGCAATGCGCGGCGTTGCAGGCAAGGCCGCCTTGCGCGCACTGGCCTGTGCTTCATTGGCCAGCGCCACCACCATCTGCGCATGGTCATGCTCGCCACCCACGGGCGCGCCGTCCTCGCAATCGAGCGAGACGTCAAAGACGCAGGTGCCGAACTCGGCCGTCATCTCGGCCTGCAGTTGCAGACTCTTGCGCATGCGCACCTCCACGCCGCTGTAATGGTCGCAGACCGGCAGGAAGCCGGCCGAGGCCTGGGCGCCGAGGAGGATGTCGCGCGGGTGAGCCATGGAAATTACAGCAGGTGCTTCACGCCGTCCTGCTCACCCACCAGTTCGGCCAGGGTCTTGGCTATGCACTTCTGGCTGAACTCGTCGATGGCTAGGCCCTCGACCAGCTTGTACTCGCCGCCTTCGCAGGTGACGGGGAAACCGAACATGACGTCCTTCGGGATGCCGTACTGGCCGTCCGACGGAATGCCCATGGTGACCCATTTGCCGTTGGTGCCCAGGGCCCAGTCGCGCATGTGGTCGATGGCGGCGTTGGCAGCCGATGCAGCGGAGGACAGGCCGCGCGCCTCGATGATGGCCGCGCCGCGCTTGCCCACGGTGGGCAGGAAGACGTTGGCGTTCCATTCCTGGTCGTTGATCATCTTGGCCACGCTTTCGCCCTTGATGGTGGCGAAGCGGTAGTCGGCGTACATGGTGGGCGAGTGGTTGCCCCAGACCGTGAGCTTCTCGATGTCGGCCACGGCCTTGCCGGTCTTGGCGGCGATCTGGCTGGCGGCGCGGTTGTGGTCCAGGCGCAGCATGGCGGTGAAGTTCTTGCGCGGCAGGTCGGGCGCGCTCTTCATGGCGATGTAGGCATTGGTGTTGGCGGGGTTGCCGACCACCAGCACCTTGACCTTGCGCGAGGCCACGGCGTTCAGGGCCTTGCCCTGGGCCGTGAAGATGGCGCCGTTGACGGCCAGCAGCTCCGCACGCTCCATGCCCGGGCCGCGCGGACGCGAGCCCACCAGCAGGGCGTAGTCGGTGTCCTTGAACGCGGTCATCGGGTCGCTGTGGGCTTCCATGCCTGCCAGCAGCGGGAAGGCGCAGTCGTCCAGTTCCATCATCACACCCTTGAGCGCCTTCTGGGCCTTCTCGTCGGGAATTTCCAGCAGTTGCAGGATGACGGGCTGATCCTTGCCCAGCATTTCGCCGGAGGCAATGCGGAACAGCAGGGCGTAACCGATTTGACCGGCGGCGCCGGTGACGGCGACGCGGACGGGCTTTTTGCTCATGGTGGAAACTCCAGATAGTGATGAGGAAACAAGGACCGCGGAGCCCGCCGCACGGCGGGTCGGCGCTACCCCGGATGTACCCCGCGAGTGTAGCGCGAAAACCCTGATTTATCAATTTGTCTTATGTCTTATATAAGATATGATCCAAGCTGATTCAGCCCCCTCTCAACCGCCCGGCCACCCGTATGAACTCCAGCGCAAGCACCCTCGCTGACAGCACTCCGGCCGCCGCCGACACCGGCGCGGCGGGGCTGCCGACACCGGCCTTCAGCCCCCTGTACCAGCAGATCAAGGGCCTGATCCTGCAAAGCCTGCAATCGGGCGAATGGAAACCCGGGGAAGCCATCCCCAGCGAGATGGACCTGGCCGCGCGCTACCGGGTCAGCCAGGGCACGGTGCGCAAGGCCATCGACGAACTCGCCGCCGAGAACCTGCTGGTGCGCCGCCAGGGCAAGGGCACCTTCGTGGCCACCCATGCCGAACAGCATGTGCAATACCGTTTTCTGCGCCTGATGCCCGATCAGGGCGACCGCCAGAGCGAGGGCCCGGCCGAGCGCAACATCATCGACTGCAAGCGCCTGCGCGCCAGCGCCGAGATCGCGCGCGCGCTGGCGCTGCGCACCGGCGACAGCGTGCTGCAGGCACGGCGTGTGCTGTCCTTCGCCGGGCGCCCGACCATCCTCGAAGACCTGTGGCTGCCCGGCACGCCCTTCAAGGGCCTGACGGCCGAACGCCTGAGCCAGCATCACGGCCATATGTACGAACTGTTTGAAACCGAGTTCGGCGTGCGCATGGTGCGCGCCGAGGAGAAGATACGCGCTGTGCTGCCCGACGCGGCCCAGGGCGCCCTGCTGAAGGTCGCCAAGAACACCCCGCTGCTGAGCGTCGAGCGCATCGCCTACACCTACAACGACGTGCCCATGGAATTGCGCCGCGGCCTGTACCTGACCGACACCCACCACTACCGCAATGTGCTGAGTTGAGAAACTTGGTTACCAGCCGCAGGCCCCAGAATGAATCGGTGACACAACTGATTTGAATGCTGCATTGCAATAGAATTTGCCACTGCCGACGCTCGAAAATTACCAAGCGGTTACATCCACAGAAAGTCCACCATGACTGAGCTTGCCACTCCCACCCGGCCGCAGCGCCCCGAGTTCCGCAACATCCATGCGCTCAAGGACCTCCCCTCCTACCGTTTGCCCCTGGCCGGTATTGTGTCCATCCTGCACCGCGTCAGCGGCGCCCTGATGTTCCTCCTGCTGCCCCTCATCATCTGGATGTTCGACACCTCGGTGAGCTCCGAATACTCCTATGCCCGCTTCAGCGCCCTGTTCAGCGTCGGCCTCGGTTTTGTGCCGGGCTGGTTCTTCAAGCTGGTGGCACTGGCCCTGATCTGGGCCTACCTGCACCACATCATCGCCGGCCTGCGTCACCTCTGGATGGACGTGGCCCATGCGGTGAGCAAGGAGTTCGGCCGCATTTCGGCCCTCGTCACCCTGGTCCTCAGCATCGCCCTGACGGTGGTGCTGGGCGCCAAGCTGTTCGGCCTCTACTGAGCACAAGGAGCAAGCATGTCTGTCAATTACGGCTCCAAGCGTCTCGTCGTCGGCGCGCACTACGGCCTGCGTGACTGGCTCAGCCAGCGCATCACCGCGGCCCTGATGGTCCTGTTCACCTTTCTGGTGCTGGCCCAGGTCCTGTTCACCCGCGGCCCCATCGCTTATGAGGTCTGGGCCGGCATCTTCGCCGCCCAGTGGATGAAGGTGCTGACCTTCGCCGTCATCGTTGCACTGGCCTGGCACGTCTGGGTCGGCATGCGCGACATCTGGATGGATTACATCAAGCCGGTCTGGCTGCGCCTGTCCCTGCAGGTATTCACCATCGTCTGGCTGGTCGGCTGCGCCGGCTGGGCCATCCAAGTCCTGTGGAGACTCTGAGCCATGTCCTATCCCATCTCCAAGCGTAAATTTGACGTGGTCATCGTCGGGGCCGGCGGCTCCGGCATGCGGGCCTCGCTGCAACTGGCCCGCGCCGGTCTGAACGTGGCCGTACTGTCCAAGGTCTTCCCGACCCGCTCGCACACCGTCGCCGCCCAGGGCGGCATCGGCGCGTCCCTCGGCAACATGTCAGAGGACAACTGGCACTACCACTTCTACGACACCGTCAAGGGTTCCGACTGGCTCGGCGACCAGGACGCCATCGAATTCATGTGCCGCGAAGCACCCAAGGTCGTGTACGACCTGGAGCACATGGGCATGCCCTTTGACCGCAACCCTGACGGCACCATCTACCAGCGCCCTTTCGGCGGCCACACGGCCAACTACGGCGAAAAGCCCGTGCAACGCGCCTGCGCCGCAGCCGACCGCACCGGTCACGCCATGCTGCACACGCTTTACCAGAAGAACGTCGAGGCACGCACGCAGTTCTTCGTCGAATGGATGGCGCTGGACCTGGTCCGTGACGCCGAAGGCGACGTGGTGGGTGTGACCGCCCTGGAAATGGAAACCGGCGACCTGCACGTGCTGCACGCCAAGACCGTGCTGCTGGCCACCGGCGGCGCGGGCCGCATCTTCGCCGCCTCCACCAACGCCTTCATCAACACCGGTGACGGCCTGGGCATGGCGGCACGCGCCGGCATCCCGCTGCAGGACATGGAGTTCTGGCAGTTCCACCCTACCGGCGTGGCCGGCGCCGGCGTGCTGCTGACCGAAGGCTGCCGCGGCGAAGGCGCCATCCTGCGCAACAGCAAGGGCGAGCGTTTCATGGAGCGTTATGCCCCGACGCTCAAGGACCTGGCCCCGCGCGATTTCGTCTCGCGCTCCATGGACCAGGAGATCAAGGAAGGCCGTGGCTGCGGGCCGAACAAGGACTACATCCTGCTCGACATGACCCACATCGGCGCCGAGGACATCCACAAGCGCCTGCCTTCGGTCTACGAGATCGGCCACAACTTCGCCAACGTTGACATCACCAAGGAGCCGATCCCCGTGGTGCCCACCATCCACTACCAGATGGGCGGCATCCCGACCAACATCAACGGCCAGGTCGTGACGAATGACGGCAGCGGCAGCAAGGTCGTCAACGGCCTGTACGCGGTGGGCGAGTGCTCCTGCGTCTCGGTGCACGGCGCCAACCGCCTGGGCACCAACTCCCTGCTGGACCTGCTGGTCTTCGGCCGCGCGGCCGGCAACCACATCGTCGAGTTCGCCTCGCGCACCAAATCGCACAAGCCGCTGCCGGCCGACGCCACCGACCGCACCCAGGCCCGCCTGGCGCGCCTGGACGCCGCCGGCAGCGGCGAGTACGCGCAGAACGTGGCCAACGACATCCGCGCCACCATGCAGCAGCATGCGGGTGTGTTCCGCACCCAGGTCGGCATGGACGAAGGTGTGAAGAAGATCGCCGCCCTGCGCGAGCGCAGCAAGCACATCGGCCTGAAGGACAACTCCAAGGTCTTCAACACCGCGCGCATCGAGGCGCTGGAAGTCGAGAACCTGATCGAGTGCGCCCAGGCCACCATGGTTTCGGCCGCAGCCCGCAAGGAATGCCGTGGCGCCCACACCGTCTATGACTACGAGCGCCCGGCCGACGATCCGGTGGCGCCGCTGGGCCGCGACGATGCCAACTGGATGAAACACACCCTGTGGCACAGCGCGAACAACAGCCTGAGCTACAAGCCCGTCAACCTCAAGCCGCTGACGGTCGACTCTGTCCCGCCCAAGGTTCGCACCTTCTAAGCCGCCACGCCGAGAGACCATCATGACCCTACGCACATTCCAGATCTACCGTTACGACCCGGACAAGGACGCCAAGCCCTATATGCAGACCCTCGAGGTCGAACTCGACGGTCACGAGCGCATGCTGCTCGACGCCCTGGTCAAGCTCAAGGCGGTCGACCCCACCCTGTCCTTCCGCCGCTCCTGCCGCGAGGGCGTGTGCGGTTCGGACGCCATGAACATCAACGGCAAGAACGGCCTGGCCTGCCTGACGAACATGAACACGCTCAAGGGCACCGTGGTGCTCAAGCCCCTGCCTGGCCTGCCGGTGGTGCGCGACCTGATCGTGGACATGACGCAGTTCTTCAAGCAATACCACTCCATCAAGCCCTACCTGGTCAACGACAACGTGCCGCCGGAGAAGGAACGCCTGCAGAGCCCCGAGGAGCGCGAGGAGCTCAACGGCCTGTACGAGTGCATCCTGTGCGCCAGCTGTTCCACCAGCTGCCCGAGCTTCTGGTGGAACCCGGACAAGTTCGTCGGCCCGGCCGGCCTCTTGCAGGCCTATCGCTTCATCGCCGACAGCCGCGACGAGGCCACCGCCGAGCGCCTGGACAATCTGGAAGATCCCTACCGCCTGTTCCGTTGCCACACCATCATGAACTGCGTCGACGTCTGCCCCAAGGGCCTGAACCCGACCAAGGCCATCGGCAAGATCAAGGAAATGATGGTCGCCCGCGCGGTGTAAGGAATCGGACCGAGCAGACCACCGTGGACAATGAACTGATCGACGAAAGAGCACTGAGCAAGCTGAAGTGGCGCTGCCGCCGGGGCCTGCTCGAGAACGATCTCTTCATCGAGCGTTTTTTCCGCAAGTTCGAGTCCACGCTGAACGTGCGACAGTCGCAGGGCCTGAACGCCCTGATGGACCTGAGCGACAACGACCTGCTGGACCTGCATCTGGGCCGCAAGCCCCTGGCCACGGTCAGTCCTGAACTCGATCGCCCGGATGTGCAAGAAGTATTGATGATGTTGAGAGAAACCCGTTGAAAGGTCCCCATGAAACTCGCTGACAACAAAGCCACCCTGTCGTTCAGTAACGGCACCCCCAGCATGGAGCTGCCGGTCTACCAGGGCAATATCGGCCCGGACGTGATCGACATCCGCAAGCTCTACGGCCAGACCGGCATGTTCACCTATGACCCGGGCTTCCTGTCCACAGCCTCCTGCCAGTCGGCCATCACCTACATCGATGGCGACAAGGGCGAGCTGCTGTACCGCGGCTACCCCATCGAGCAGCTGGCCACCCAGTGCGACTTCATGGAAACCTGCCACCTGCTGCTCTACGGTGACCTGCCCAATGCCGCCAAGAAGACCGAGTTCACCCGGCGCGTGACCATGCACACCATGGTCAACGAGCAGATGCAGTTCTTCCTGCGGGGTTTCCGCCGCGACGCCCACCCCATGGCCGTGCTGACCGGCCTGGTCGGCGCCCTGTCGGCCTTCTACCACGACAGCACGGACATCAACAATCCCGAACACCGCGAGATTGCCGCCATCCGCCTGATCGCCAAGATGCCCACCCTGGTGGCCATGGCCTACAAGTACGGCGTGGGCCAGCCCTATATGTACCCGCGCAACGACCTGAGCTATGCCGGCAACTTCCTGCGCATGATGTTCGGCACGCCCTGCGAGGATTACAAGGTCAACCCCGTGCTCGAGCGCGCGCTGGACCGCATCTTCATCCTGCACGCCGACCACGAGCAGAACGCCTCCACCTCCACGGTGCGCCTGTGTGGCTCCTCCGGCACCAACCCGTTTGCCGCCATCGCCGCCGGTGTGGCCTGCCTCTGGGGCCCGGCCCACGGCGGCGCCAACGAAGCGGCGCTCAATATGCTCGGTGATATCCAGAACAACGGCGGCGTCGAGAAGATCGGCGAATTCATCAAGCAGGCCAAGGACAAGAACTCGGGCGTCAAGCTCATGGGCTTCGGTCACCGCGTCTACAAGAACTACGACCCGCGCGCCAAGCTCATGCAGGAAACCTGCAAGGAAGTGCTGCAGGAGATGGGCCTGGAAAACGACCCGCTGTTCAAGCTGGCCATGGCCCTGGAAAAGATCGCGCTGGAAGACGACTACTTCGTGCAGCGCAAGCTCTACCCGAACGTGGACTTCTACTCCGGCATCGTGCAGCGCGCCATCGGCATCCCGGTCAACCTGTTCACCGGCATCTTCTCCCTGGCCCGCACCGTGGGCTGGATCGCCCAGCTCAACGAGATGATCAGCGACCCCGAGTACAAGATCGGCCGTCCGCGCCAGCTCTTCACCGGCTCCCCGCGCCGCGACGTGCCGCCGCTGGCCAAGCGCTAAGCCGCGCAGAACAACCCGCCGCACGGCAACGTCGGCGGGTTGTTCTTTGGGAATCTCTCGTATGAAACAGATCCAGCGCCCCGCCGAACTGCGTGCCCTGCAGGCCGAAGCCCCGGGCACGGCCCCGTGCGCCTGCGGCCTGGGCGCCTACGCCGGCTGGAGCAGCCTGACCGAAGAACGCTGGCCCGCCGCGCTCATGACCCGGCTCGCCACCCTGCGTGACCCCGAAGTCTACGAGCCGACCTTCGAGGAATACCACCCCGCCGGCACCCGTTATGACGACCCCGCCGCCCCGGTGGCCCTGGCCTGGTTTCCCTACAACCGCTGCGATGTCTGGCGCTGCCAAGCCTGCCGGCGTCTCGTGCTGCGCTACACCGAGTTCGGTGGTTATTACGTCGACCACCGCGTGCGCGTGCTGGATTGCGCCTTGATCGTCGACTGAGCCTCACCACCGGAACCCGACCGCCGGCATCACCCGCCAGGCAGCACAGTCATCGCGAAACACGATGACAAACATCCTCCCCATAAGGGAAAATCGGGAAACTCATCGCCAAACGCGATGGCAAACCCGTATCCGCCCGATGAAAACCGCCGATCGCAGCTTCGCTCGCCGCATGGACCTCACGTCCCTGCAGCTGTTCGTGGCCGTCTGCGAACTGGGCAGCATCGGCCGCGCGGCCGAACGCGAATTCATCGCCGCCTCGGCCATCAGCAAACGCCTGGCCGACCTCGAAACCACGCTGGGCACCCCGCTGCTGTATCGGCACACGCGCGGCGTGGACCTCACGCCGGCTGGTGAAAGCCTGCTGCACCATGCGCGCTCCGTGCTCTACAGCCTGGAGAAGATGCAGGGCGAACTCAGCGAGTACGTGGACGGCGTGCGCGGCCATGTGCGTGTGCATGCCAGCATCTCGGCCATCGTGCAGTTCCTGCCCGAAGACCTGGGCGCCTTCATTCGCCAGCACGAGCAGGTCAAGATCGATCTCGAAGAGCATCTGAGCACCGAGGTCGTGCGCGCCGTGCAGGAAGGCGCGGCCGACCTCGGCGTCTGCAATGTGGCGGTCGGCACGGGGGAGTTGCAGACCCTGCCCTACCGGCAGGATCAGCTCGTGCTCATCGTGCCTCAGGGCCATGCGCTGGCCTCGGCCGGCGCCATCGACTTCGTGCAGACCCTGGACTGGGACCATGTGGGTCTGCACGCCACCAGCTCCATTTACCTGGCCATGCGTCAGGCCGCCGCTGACGCAGGCCGCAGCATCCGCCTGCGCATCCACGTCACGGGCCTGGACGCCATGTGCCGCATGATCCACAACGGCCTGGGCGTGGGCGTGATGCCGCGCCGCGCCTTCGAGCTCATGCACGGCGTAGGCGCCCTCGCCTGCGTGCCTCTCAAGGACGACTGGGCCCGCCGCCGCATCGCGCTGGTCGCCCGCGATTTCTCCACCCTGCCCGTCACCGCGCGGCTGCTGGTGGACCACCTCACAGCCGCACCGGCCAGCACCTAAAATCATGACCCTGCCGAGGACACACACCATGGGACGCACCCTTTACGACAAGATCTGGGACGAGCACGTCGTCCACACCGAGGAAGACGGCACCGCCGTCCTCTACATCGACCGCCATCTGGTCCATGAAGTCACCAGCCCGCAGGCTTTCGAAGGCCTGCGCCAGGCCGGCCGCAAGGTCTGGCGCGTGAGCTCCATCGTGGCCACTGCCGACCACAACACCCCGACCACGGGCTGGGACCTGGGCTACGACGGCATCGCCGACCCGATCAGCAAGGAACAGATCACCACGCTGGACGCCAACATCAAGGAGTCCGGCGCCGCCGCCTTCTTCCCCTTCCTGTCCAAGCGCCAGGGCATCGTGCACGTGATCGGCCCCGAGAACGGCGCCACCCTGCCGGGCATGACGGTCGTCTGCGGTGACAGCCACACCTCCACCCACGGCGCCTTCGGCGCGCTGGCCCACGGCATCGGCACCAGCGAGGTCGAGCATGTGATGGCCACGCAGACCCTGCTGGCCAAGAAGGCCAGGAACATGCTCATCAAGGTGGAGGGTAGCGTGGCCAAGGGCGTCACCGCCAAGGACATCGTGCTGGCGATCATTGGAAAAATCGGAACAGCAGGAGGCACGGGCTACACCATCGAGTTCGCGGGCTCGGCCATCCGCGCCCTGTCCATGGAAGGCCGCATGACGGTCTGCAACATGGCCATCGAAGGGGGCGCGCGCGCCGGCCTGGTGGCCGTGGACGAGAAGACCATCGAGTACGTCCGTGGTCGCCCGCTCTCCCCGACGGGCGTGGAATGGGACCAGGCCGCCGCCTACTGGAAGACCCTGCAGTCCGACCCGGACGCGAAGTTCGACACCGTGGTCGAACTCGACGCCACGCAGATCCTGCCGCAAGTCACCTGGGGCACCTCGCCCGAAATGGTGCTGGGCATCGACGGCCGTGTGCCCGATCCGGACAAGGAAAAGGACGCCAACAAGCGCGGCGCCATCGAACGCGCCCTCACCTACATGGGCCTGGAGCCCGGCAAGCCGCTGGCCGACATCACCATCGACAAGGTCTTCATCGGCTCCTGCACCAACAGCCGCATCGAGGACATGCGCGAGGCCGCCGCCGTGGTCAAGAAACTGGGCCAGAAAGTCTCCAAGGACGTCAAGCTGGCGCTGGTCGTGCCCGGTTCGGGCCAGGTCAAGGAACAGGCCGAGCGCGAAGGCCTGGACCAGATCTTCAAGGCCGCGGGCTTCGAATGGCGTGAACCCGGCTGCTCCATGTGCCTGGCCATGAACGCCGACCGCCTGGAGCCCGGCGAGCGCTGCGCCTCCACCAGCAACCGCAACTTCGAAGGGCGCCAGGGCGCCGGTGGCCGCACCCACCTGGTCAGCCCGGCCATGGCCGCCGCCGCTGCCGTGCACGGCCACTTTGTCGACATCCGCAAGTTCTCCTGAAGCATGAAGCTCCCCCCCGCAGCTTGCCCACTTCGTGTGGCCGCTTCCCCCCTCAAGGGGGCAACGCCAGTGGCCCGGCAAAGCCGGTTCCACGGCGTTCCCCGGTACGACCACTTTATGCGTCGCAGTTCGTGCAACGCAGAACGGAGCATCAAATGAACAAGTTCACCGTGCACAAAGGCCTCGTGGCCCCCATGGACCGCGAGAACGTCGACACCGACGCCATCATCCCCAAGCAGTTCCTGAAGTCGATCCGCAAGACGGGCTTCGGCCCCAACCTCTTCGACGAATGGCGTTACCTGGACCCCGGCTACCCGGGCCAGGACCCGGCCGCTCGCCGCCCCAACCCGGACTTCGTGCTGAACCAGCCGCGCTACCAAGGCGCCTCCGTGCTGCTGGCGCGCAAGAACTTCGGCTGCGGCTCCTCGCGCGAGCACGCGCCCTGGGCGCTGGACCAGTACGGCTTTCGTGCCCTGATCGCGCCCAGCTTCGCCGACATCTTCTTCAACAACTGCTTCAAGAACGGCCTGCTGCCCATCGTGCTGCCCGAAGCCGTGGTGGCCCGGCTGTTTGACGAGTGCACGGCCTTCCCCGGCTACACCCTGACCATCGACCTGGAGCGCCAGGTAGTGATCAAGGCGCAGGGCGAGGAGCTGCCCTTCGACGTGCAGCCCTTCCGCAAGTACTGCCTGCTCAACGGTTTCGACGACATCGGCCTGACCCTGCGCCACAAGGACAAGATCGCCGCCTACGAGGCTGAACGCCTGGCGAAAAAACCGTGGCTGGCCCACACCATGCAATGACGCCCGCTGGCGCGGGCATGACTTCGCCGCTGCGCGGCCTCCATGACGAAATGACTGAAGTCATGCGGGCCCAGCCCGCATCATCCAGGCCGCGCAGCGGCGAGGTCATTTCGTCATCGGCGACGCAAACCCACCACTGAAAAAGAGACACACATGAAAATCGCAGTTCTGCCGGGTGACGGCATCGGTACCGAAATCGTGGCCGAGGCCGTCAAGGTCCTCCAGGCACTCGACCTGAAGTTCGAGATGGAAACCGCCCCCGTGGGCGGCGCGGCCTACGAGGCTGCGGGCCACCCGCTGCCCGAGTCCACGCTGAACCTGGCCAAGGCGTCCGACGCCATCCTCTTCGGCGCCGTGGGCGACTGGAAGTACGACAAGCTCGAACGCGCCCTGCGTCCCGAGCAGGCCATCCTGGGCCTGCGCAAGCACCTGGGCCTGTACGCCAACTTCCGCCCCGCCATCTGCTACGAAGAACTCGTCGGCGCCTCCAGCCTCAAGCCCGAGTTGATCGCCGGCCTGGACATCCTGATCGTGCGCGAACTCACGGGTGACATCTATTTCGGCCAGCCGCGCGGCCGCCGTACGGCCGTGGACGGCCACTTCCCCGGCGCCGAAGAAGCCTTCGATACCATGCGCTACAGCAAGCCCGAGATCGAGCGCATCGCCCACACCGCCTTCCAGGCCGCGCGCAAGCGCAACAGACGAGTCACCAGCGTGGACAAGGCCAATGTGCTCGAGACCTTCCAGTTCTGGAAGGACGTGGTCACCGAGGTGCACGCCCAGTACCCGGACGTGGAACTGAGCCATATGTACGTGGACAACGCCGCCATGCAGCTGGTCAAGGCACCCAAGAGCTTCGACGTGATCGTCACCGGCAATATGTTCGGCGACATCCTCTCGGACGAGGCCGCCATGCTGACCGGCTCCATCGGCATGCTGCCCTCGGCCAGCCTCAACAGCAAGAACCAGGGCCTGTACGAGCCCAGCCACGGCAGCGCCCCGGACATCGCCGGCAAGGGTATTGCGAACCCTCTGGCTACAATACTGTCTGCTGCCATGATGCTCCGCTTCTCGCTCAACCAAGTCCAGGCTGCCGACCGTATCGAGTCGGCCGTCAAGCATGTGCTCGCCTCCGGGCTGCGCACGGCAGACATCTGGTCGGCAGGCACCACCAAGGTCGGCACCCGCGAAATGGGCGACGCGGTGGTCGCCGCCATTACGAAAACCAAGGGCTGAGGCAGCTCCCGGTTCGTCACGCCCTCCCGGCCGACGAGCCGGGTAAACAGGATTTGATTGAAAGGGCATGTGATGAGCAAGGTAGGTAATGTCGTCGGTCTCGTCGGCTGGCGAGGCATGGTGGGTTCGGTCCTGATGGACCGCATGCAGGCCGAAGGTGACTTCGCGCTGATCGAGCCCGTGTTCTTCTCCACGTCGAATGCCGGCGGCAAGGCCCCGGCGCAAGCGAAGAACGAAACCACCCTCAAGGACGCCAACAGCATCGAGGACCTCAGGAAATGCGACATCGTCCTGACCTGCCAGGGCGGTGACTACACGAAAGAGGTGTACCCCAAGCTGCGCGCGGCCGGCTGGAAGGGCCACTGGATCGACGCCGCCTCGGCCCTGCGCATGGCCGACGATGCCGTCATCATCCTGGACCCCGTGAACCGCCACGTGATCGACCAGTCGCTCGCCCAGGGCGGCCGCAACTGGATCGGCGGCAACTGCACCGTGAGCCTGATGCTCATGGGCATGGGCGGCCTGTTCAAGGCCGGCCTGGTCGAATGGGTCAGCGCCATGACCTACCAGGCCGCCTCGGGCGCCGGTGCGCAGAACATGCGCGAACTGCTGAGCCAGATGGGCGCCCTGCACGACGCCGTCAAAACCGAGCTGGCCGACCCGGCCTCGGCCATCCTGGACATCGACCGCAAGGTGGCCGCCACCATGCGCGGCGCAGCTTTTCCCACAAAGAACTTCCGCAACACGGCCCTGGCCGGCAGCCTGATCCCCTGGATCGACGTGCCCGTCGAGCACGGCCAAAGCAAGGAAGAGTGGAAGGGCGGCGCCGAGTGCAACAAGATCCTGGGCAAGCCGGCCTTCCGCAGCGCCGGCAGCATCCCGATCGACGGCCTGTGCGTGCGCATCGGCGCCATGCGCTGCCACTCGCAGGGCCTGACCGTCAAGCTCAAGAAGGACGTGCCCCTGGCCGAGATCGAAGGCCTGCTGGCCGGCGCCAACGACTGGGTGAAAGTGGTCCCCAACCAGCGCGAAAGCACCGAGCGTGAACTCACGCCTGCCGCCGTGACGGGCACGCTGACCGTGCCGGTCGGTCGCCTGCACAAGCTGGCCATGGGCAACGACTACCTGGGCGCCTTCACGGTGGGCGATCAACTCCTGTGGGGGGCTGCCGAGCCGCTGCGCCGTATGTTGCGCATCCTCTTGCAGGCCTGAGGCAGAGACAGATATTCGTTGTCCGTCAACAACAAACATAGGCCGGACCAGAGCAAGGCGCTTAGGCCAAGAAAGTTAAGCGCTTTCTCAGCTTGTCAGGCTAACGTATTGATGTTAAGGTACTTTTCCAGTTTCATGATCATGGTTTTGGACTGCAAACCGTGAAGTTCACCCCTACCTCGCCCGAGCATCGGAGGCCCCTAAATTGATTGCTAAGTCACAACGCTGGCAAAGAACCGCCCTGGCGATTGCCTCTGCCACGGTTCTGGGTTTGTGGGGCTCGCAGGCTGCTGCGCTCTCCCTGGGGCGCATCATGGTCCAGTCAGCGCTGGGCGAACCGCTGCGCGCCGAGATCGAAATCCTGGAAATCAGCGAGGACGAAGCCTCATCGCTCAGGCCCCGTGTGGCCCTGCCGGACACGTTCCGCGCCAGTGGCATGGAGTACAGCTCGGCCCTTAACGGCTTGCAGATCTCCCTGCAGAAACGCGCCAACGGACAGCAGTACCTGCGCCTGAGCAATGCGCGCGCTGTCAACGAACCTTATGTGGACCTGATCCTCGAGGCCAACTGGTCCTCCGGGCGCATCGTGCGCGACTACACGATGCTCTTCGATCCGCCGATCCTCAACGGCGCCCAGGCTGCCGTGCCGCAGGCGCCCCAGGTCAGCTCCGTGCCGATCCGCATCGCTCCGCCGGCAGCCCCCGCCGAAGCTGCTGCGGCTCCGGCCCCCGTGCCTGCGCCGGCAGCAGCGACTGCAGAACCAGCACCCGCTCCCGCCGTACAAGAAGCCGCGAAGCCTGCTGCCGAAACAGCCAGCGCCCCGGCCGCTGAATCCAGCCCGCCCCCCATGGCCGCCGCCGAGCCTCCGAAGAGAGCGGAGCCGCCCCCGCCTGCCGTGGCTGGCAAGCAGTCCGTCACCGTCAAGGCCGGCGACACGGCCGGCAGGCTGGCGCTGGCCCAGAAACCGTCGGACGTGTCCCTGGACCAGATGCTGGTGGCGATGTTGCGCAGCAACCCTGAAGCTTTCATCGGCGGCAACGTCAACCGGCTGCGCAAGGGCGCTGTACTGGACATGCCTGGCGCTGAAGAAGCCCAGGCCACGCCGGCCGACGAGGCCCGCCAGATCCTGCAGACCCAGAGCAAGGACTTCAACGAATTCCGCCGCCGTCTGGCCAGCAGCGCCCCGGTCAGCCCGGAAGCCAGCGCCGACCGCAAAACCAGCGGCGCCGTGCAGACCCAGGTCGAGGAAAAGAAACCGGCGACCACCGCTCCCGACAAGCTGACCCTGTCCAAGGGCTCCGTCCAGACCCAGGCCCCGGAAGACAAGCTGGTGAAGGAACGCAGCGCCAAGGATGCCGCGGCCCGTACCGAGGAACTGTCCAAGAACGTGGCCGAGCTTGAAAAACTCAGCAAGGCGGCAACGCCGGCCCCGGCGCCCGCCACCAAACCAGCGGCACCTGCTGCGCCGGCAACAGCTCAGGTCGCCTCTGCACCGGCAGCGACACCGGCCCCGGCGCCGCAAGTCGCGGCAGCACCCGTGACGCCCCCGCCTGCCCCGGCGCCGGTCGCAGCCGCATCGGCGCCCAAAGCGGCTGCACCGGCTCCGCGTCCGGCTGCATCGGCCCCCATGCCGGCGCCCGTCGCCGAGGAGTCCTCGCTGCTGGACGAATTGATGGACAACCCGCTGATCCCGGCCGCGGCCGGTGGTCTGGTGGCCCTGCTGGCCGGTCTGGCCTTCTACCGCAGCCGTCAGCGCAAGAATGCCGGACAAGTCGACAGCGCCTACCTGGAGAGCCGTCTCCAGCCCGACTCTTTTTTCGGCGCCAGCGGCGGCCAACGGGTTGACACCAATGACAACGGCGCCAGCAGCTCCTCGTCCATGGTCTATTCGCCCAGCCAGCTCGATGCTGGCGACGATGTCGACCCCGTCGCCGAAGCCGATGTCTATCTCGCTTATGGCCGTGACCTTCAGGCCGAGGAAATCCTCAAGGAGGCGCTGCGCAATCACCCGAGCCGCGTCGCCATCCACCAGAAACTGCTGGAGATCTACGCCAAGCGACGTGATGTCAAGAACTTCGGCGTGATCGCCAAGGAAGCCTACAAGGTCACCGGTGGCAGCGGCCCGGAATGGGAGCAGATCTGCGAACTGGGTCGCGGCATCGACCCGAACAATGAAGCCTACCACCCGGGTGGTGAGCCGCCCGCATCGGCGCCCGCCCCCCTGCAGGCCGCCCCCAGCAGCTATGCGTCCACGCAGCCCGTGCGTCAGGCCGCACCGGCCCCCGCTGCGAGCGCCGGCACGGACCTGGACCTGGACCTGGACTTCTCGCTCGACGAAGCCGAGTCTCGTGCATCGGCCCCCTCGGCCGCCACCTTGCCCGCACCGATCGCCACCGCGCCCGGCAACGGCCTGGCCTTCGAAGCACCGCCGCTGCCGCAGATCAGCAGCCCGGCGGCAGCGGCGCCCGCCGGGGCCAACCTGATGAACTTCGACATGGGCGGGCTCTCGCTCGACCTGGGCACGCCCTCCGTGGAACCCGGCACCGGCTCGGATGACCCGCTGGGCACCAAGCTGGCGCTGGCCGACGAGTTCAAGGCCATCGGTGACACCGACGGTGCTCGCGCCCTGATCGAGGAAATCATCGCCGAGGCTTCGGGCGACATGAAGGCCCGCGCCCAGAAGGCCCTGGCTCAGCTCGGCTGATCCAGCCGGGGCATCCGTGCAGGCCAAGTCGTGAGGGTCGCCCTCGGCGTCAGCTACGACGGCCATTCCTACGAGGGCTGGCAGAGCCAGCCCTCGGGTCGCACGGTTCAGGATCAGCTTGAAAAGGCGCTGGGGCAGTTCGCCGACCAGCGCATCTCCACCCTCTGCGCCGGCCGCACCGACGCCGGCGTCCACGGCCTGATGCAGGTGGTGCACTTCGATACCACGGCCGAGCGCACACCCTATGCCTGGGTCCGCGGCAGCAACAGCTTCCTGCCGCGTGACATCGCCGTCCAGTGGGCGCAGATCGTCCCGCAAGAGTTCCACTGCCGCGCCAGCGCCACCTCGCGCCGTTACGCCTATCTGCTGCTCGAATCCCCCGTGCGGCCCAGCATCGACGCCCATCGCGTCGGCTGGGTCTTCCAGCCCCTGGACCTGAAACGCATGCAGGAAGCTGCCCGGCACCTGCTGGGCGAGCACGATTTCACCTCCTTCCGCGCCTCGGCCTGCCAGGCCCTGACACCGGTCAAGAACATGCTGCGCATCGAGATCCGCCGGCGCGGCGCCTACTGGCGTTTCGAGTTCGAGGCCAGTGCCTTTCTGCACCACATGATCCGCAACCTCATGGGCTGCCTCATCGTCATCGGCCAGGGCAAACAGCCCCCGGGGTGGATGGCCGAGGTACTGGCCGCGCGCAGCCGCGATGCCGCCGCCCCCACCTTCGCGCCTGACGGCTTGTACTTCCTGGGCCCGCGCTACGAAGCCCGCTGGGGCCTGCCCGAGCACACCCCTGCGTATGATTGGTTGCCATGACTGAAAAGGCCCCCACGCTTGCGACTGTGTCTGCTGCGCTGCCCCCCGAGGGGGCGCAATCCGCCTTGGGACGGCCCGGCGGCGGATTGGGGGTTTCCCGCACCCGGATCAAGATCTGCGGCCTGACGCGTGAAATGGACGTGGACGCGGCCGTGACCGCCGGGGCTGACGCCGTGGGGTTTGTGCTTTACGGGAAGAGCCCCCGTTTCGTCACGCCCCAGCGCGCCGCCGAGCTGGCCCGCCGCCTGCCCCCCTTCGTGACGCCGGTGCTGCTGGTCGTCAACGCCAGCCCGGAGGCCATCCGGGCCGCCTGTGACCTCGCCCCGACCGCCACCCTGCAGTTCCATGGCGACGAGACGCCGGCCCAGTGCCTGGCAGCTGCCGGCACCCGCCCTTTCCTGCGCGCCGCCCGCATTCCGGTGGGGGAAGCCGGCCGGGGCTTCGACCTCGTAAAATACGCGCTGGATTACTCGGCCGCCCAGGCCATCCTGCTCGACGCCGATGTCGAGGGGTTCGGGGGCGGCGGCAAGGCATTCGATTGGTCACTTCTTCCTCCAAGCGTCGACGCTCACCTCGTCTTGAGTGGTGGACTCACGCCTGCAAACGTGGCCGATGGCATCACGCAGCTGCGCCCGCGCTGTAAGTCGCTGGCCGTCGATGTGAGCTCCGGCGTCGAAGCCTCCAAGGGCATCAAGAGTGCCGACAAGATCCACCAGTTTGTCGCGGCCGTGCGTGCCGCCGACAAACCCATTGCAGGTTAGTCCCACATGTTTGAATACCACCAGCCCGACCCCAAGGGTCATTTCGGTATCTATGGCGGCAGCTTCGTCAGTGAAACCCTGACCCACGCCATCAACCAGTTGCGCGAGGCCTACGCCCGGTACCAGCACGAACCGGCCTTCATGGCCGAGTTCAAGTACGAGCTGGCGCACTTCGTCGGCCGCCCCTCGCCGGTCTACCATGCCGCGCGCATGAGCCGCGAGCAGGGTGGCGCCCAGATCTTCCTCAAGCGCGAAGACCTCAACCACACCGGCGCCCACAAGATCAACAACACCATCGGCCAGGCCATGCTCGCCAAACGCATGGGCAAGACGCGCATCATTGCCGAGACCGGCGCCGGCCAGCACGGCGTGGCCACGGCCACCATCTGCGCGCGCTACGGCCTGGAATGCGTGGTCTACATGGGCTCGGAGGACGTCAAGCGCCAGAGCCCCAACGTCTACCGCATGAAGCTGCTGGGCGCCACCGTGGTGCCGGTCGAATCCGGCAGCAAGACACTGAAGGACGCGCTCAACGAGGCCATGCGCGACTGGGTCGCCAACGTGGACAACACCTTCTACATCATCGGCACCGTGGCCGGCCCGCACCCCTATCCCATGATGGTGCGCGACTTCCAGAGCGTGATCGGCGAGGAATGCCTGGTGCAGATGCCCGAGATGCTGCAGCGCACGGGCTGCAAGTCCGCACAACCTGATGCGGTGGTGGCCTGCGTCGGTGGCGGCAGCAACGCCATGGGCATCTTCCACCCCTACATCCAGCACGAGCAGACGCGCCTGATCGGCGTGGAAGCGGCTGGCGAAGGCATGGACAGCGGCAAGCACTCGGCCTCGCTGCAGCGTGGCAGCCCGGGCGTGCTGCACGGCAACCGAACCTACGTGCTGCAAAACGAGGACGGCCAGGTCACCGAGACGCACAGCATCAGCGCCGGTCTGGACTACCCCGGCGTTGGTCCCGAGCACGCCTACCTGAAGGACATCGGCCGCGCCGAGTACGTGGGCATCACCGACACCGAGGCCCTGGCCGCCTTCCACTACCTCTGCCGCACCGAAGGCATCATCCCCGCCCTGGAATCGAGCCATGCGGTGGCCTATGCCATCAAGCTGGCCAAAACCATGCGGCCCGACCAGTCCATCCTGCTCAACCTCTCGGGCCGGGGCGACAAGGATATCGGCACCGTGGCCGACCTGAGCCAGGCCGACTTCTACTGCCGCCCCAGTTGCAAGGGCCAGGCCGTCAAAGGTGGCATGGCCGAACAGAAGATCGAGTTGAAGAAATGAGCCGCATCGCCTCCACTTTCGCCGCGCTGCAGACCAGCAAGCGCAAGGCCCTGATCCCCTTCATCACGGCCGGCTATCCCTATCCGGACATCACGCCCGAGCTCATGCACGGCATGGTGGCCGCAGGATCCGATGTGATCGAACTGGGCGTGCCCTTCTCCGACCCCAGCGCCGACGGCCCGGTCATCCAGGCGGCAGGTGACAAGGCCCTGGCCGCCGGCATCGGCCTGCGCCAGGTGCTGGAGATGGTGCGCGTCTTCCGGCAAAAAAACAGCAGCACCCCCGTCGTGCTGATGGGCTACGCCAATCCGATCGAGCGTTATGACCAGTTGCACCAGGCCAGCGGCCCCGATGCCTTCGCGCGCGATGCCTCCGCGGCCGGGGTCGACGGCGTGCTGGTGGTGGACTACCCGCCCGAAGAATGCGAGGGTTTCGCTGCTGCGCTGAAAACGCACGGCCTGGACCTGATTTTCCTGCTGGCGCCCACCAGCACGGACGAGCGCATGGCCCAGGTGGCCCGTGTGGCCAGCGGCTATGTGTACTACGTCTCTCTCAAGGGCGTGACCGGCGCCGGCACACTGGATACCGGCGCGGTGGAAGCCATGCTGCCGCGCATCCGCCAGCACGTGAAGGTGCCGGTGGGCGTGGGTTTCGGCATCCGTGACGCGGCCAGCGCCAAGGCCGTGGGCCGGGTGGCCGACGCCGTGGTGATCGGCAGCCGCATCATCCAGCTGATCGACCCGCTGCCGCGGGCACAGGTCGTTACCGTAGCCTCGGATTTCCTGCGGGAAATTCGCCAGGCTTTGGATTCATAATCCCAGTCTTGCGCCTGACCGTCGTTGGAATCTGACCCCAATTAAAGGAAGCATCCCATGAGTTGGCTCGAAAAACTTCTGCCCCCGAAAATCCAGCACACCGACCCGGCCGACCGCCGCAGCGTGCCCGAGGGTCTGTGGATCAAATGCCCGAGCTGCGAGTCCGTGCTCTACAAGACCGATCTGGAGCAGAACCAGAACGTCTGCCCGACCTGCAGTCACCACCATCGCATCGATGCGCGCACGCGCCTCAACCTCTTCCTGGACAACGAGGGCCGCTTTGAAGTCGGCCAGGAAGTGCTGCCGGTCGACGCCCTGAAGTTCAAGGACAGTCGCAAGTATCCCGAACGCCTGAAAGAGGCCCTCGAAGCCACCGGCGAGACCGACGCCCTGGTGGTCATGGGCGGCGCCGTGCACGGCATCAGCCTGGTGGCGGCCTGCTTCGAATTCGGCTTCATGGGCGGCTCCATGGGCTCGGTCGTCGGCGAGCGTTTCGTGCGCGGCGTCGAGACCGCCATCGAGCAGAAAGTGCCTTTCCTGTGCTTCACCGCCACCGGTGGCGCCCGCATGCAGGAGGGCCTGCTCTCGCTCATGCAGATGGCCAAGACCAACGCCGCCCTGACCCGCCTGGCCAAGAAGAAACTGCCCTACATCAGCGTGCTGACCGACCCCACCATGGGCGGCGTGAGCGCCGGTTTCGCTTTCCTGGGTGACGTGGTGATCGCCGAGCCCAAGGCCCTGATCGGCTTTGCCGGTCCCCGCGTGATCGAATCCACCGTGCGCGTGAAGCTGCCCGAGGGCTTCCAGCGCGCCGAGTTCCTGCAGGAAAAGGGCGCCGTGGATTTCATCTGCGACCGCCGTGAACTGCGCAAGACCGTGGCCAACACCCTGGCCATGCTGCAGCGCCAGCCGGCCGATGCCGTGATCTGACACACGCGGCCGCTTCTGCCTTACCCAAGCCGGCCTCGCGCCGGCTTTTTCTTTACAACAGCGCCAGTCCCTGCAGGTGATTCAGCACGATGGCCGCCACCTGCAGCAAGACCAGCAGCACCAGAGGCGACAGGTCCACCCCGCCCACCAGCGGCACGAAGCGGCGGATCGGCGCCAGAAAGGGCGCCACCAGGCGCTCGATGATGTCGGACAGCACCGTATGGGACTGCACCCAGGACAGGACCGCATAGACGATCACCAGGCCCGTCAGGCCCGAAATCACGAGACGCAGCACGCCGAAGGCGGCCAGGATCAGCACCGAGACATAGCTGGCCACAAAGCTGGTGAAGACCCAGATCAGCGAAAACATGGCCAGCTCGATCAGCCAGGCTGCCACCAGGCTGGCCAGGTCCCAGCGGCCGGCCGCCGGCACGAATCGGCGCAGCGGCAGCACCAGCCAGTCGGTCAGAGCAAAGACAAAACGGCCCAGCGGGTTGCCCGAACGCGCCGACGTGGGGATGCGCTGGTGTTGCATGTACAGGCGCAGCAGGCAGGCCCCGCCGAGCACGCCGGCGACCACTTCGAGCAGCAGGGAAAAGATCTGGAACAGCATGGGGTTCTGGGTGGAAAGTTGGCCAAATCATAGCGTCATTAAAATAGCGGGTTCTGGCCCTCTCTCAGGGCCACCTCCAACCCGGCTCTCTCATGTCAGAACAACACACCGCTGCCCCCGCCCAGGACGAAAATCAGCTCATCGCCGAGCGGCGCGAGAAGCTCAAGGCCATCCGCCAGCAGCAGGCCGAGGGCAAGGGACCGGCCTTCCCCAACGACTTCAAGCCCGCCAACCGGGCCGCCGACCTCTTTGCCGCCCACGCCGGCCAGACCCCCGAGGGCCTGCAGGAGCAGGCCAGCCGCGCCAGCGTGGCCGGCCGCATGATGCTCAAGCGTGTCATGGGCAAGGCCAGCTTCGCCACCCTGCAGGACAGCAGCGGGCGCATCCAGATCTACGTCAAGCGCGACGAGGTGGGTGAGGAAGTCTACGAGGCCTTCAAGCACTGGGACCTGGGCGACATCGTGGCGGCCGAAGGCCTGGTCTTCAAGACCAAGACCGGCGAGCTCTCCGTCCAGGCCAGCAGCGTGCGCCTGCTGACCAAGAGCCTGCGCCCCATGCCCGACAAGTTCCACGGCGTGGCCGACCAGGAGGTCAAGTACCGCCAGCGTTATGTCGACCTGATGACCGACGAGGAGTCGCGCAAGCGTTTCGTCGCGCGCAGCAGGGCCGTGAGCTCGATCCGCGAGTTCATGGTCACGCACGGCTTCCTGGAGGTCGAGACGCCCATGCTGCACCCGATCCCCGGCGGCGCCAACGCCAAGCCCTTCGTGACGCACCACAATGCGCTGGACCAGGAGATGTTCCTGCGCATCGCGCCCGAGCTCTACCTCAAGCGCCTGATCGTGGGCGGTTTCGAGCGCGTGTTCGAGATCAACCGCAACTTCCGCAACGAAGGCATCTCGGTGCGTCACAACCCCGAGTTCACGATGATGGAGTTCTATGCGGCCTACTGGGACTACCAGGACCTCATGACCTTCACGGAAGGCCTGGTGCGCCATGCCGCCCAGCAGGCCACCGGGACGCTGCAACTGAGCTATGGCGGCAAGCCGGTGAACCTGGCCCAGCCCTTCGAGCGCCTGACCATCCGCGAGGCCATCATCCGTCACAGCGAGGCCGGCAGCGCCTATGTCGACGACAGCGACTGGCTGATCAAGGCTCTGCGCAAACTCGGCATGAGCGAGGAAAAGCACAAGCTCTCAACCCGCTCGCTCTCATCGCTGCAGGTGCTGTACTTCGAGGAGACAGTGGAAGAAAAGCTCTGGCAGCCTACTTTCATCTGCGAACATCCGGTGGAAATCTCGCCCTTGGCGCGCGCCAGCGACACGCGACCGGACATGACCGAGCGCTTCGAGCTCTACATCACCGGCCGCGAGTTCGGCAACGGCTTCTCCGAGCTGAACGACGCCGAAGAGCAGGCCGCCCGCTTCCAGAGCCAGGTGGCCGCCAAGGACAGCGGCGACGACGAGGCCATGTTCTTCGACCACGACTTCGTGCGGGCGCTCGAATACGGCATGCCGCCCACGGGCGGCTGCGGCATCGGCATCGACCGCCTGATGATGCTGCTGACCGACAGCCCCAGCATCCGCGACGTGATCCTCTTCCCGGCGCTGCGCCGCGAAGGTTGAGCCAGTTCCGCACCGACAGCCACAGTGAAATATCTGTCGGGCTATCCGCAGCAGATTCAGAGCCAGGTCCGGCAACTGCTCACCCAGGGCCGTCTGGGGGAGCTGCTGCTGGGCAAATACGAGCGCCGGCACGGCATCCGCACCGACCGTGCCCTGTTCGATTACGTGCAGAACCTCAAGGCGGAGTTCCTGCGCAGCGCCGAACCCTTGAACAAAGTCTGCTTCGACAACAAGCTGCACGTGATCCAGCACGCGCTGGGCACGCACACCAGCATCTCGCGCGTGCAAGGCCGCAGGCTGAAAGCCAAACGCGAGATCCGCATCGCCACCCTGTTCCGGGACGTGCCGGTCGAATTCCTGAAGATGATTGCGGTGCATGAACTGGCCCATCTGAAGGTCCAGGCCCATGACAAGGCCTTCTACCAGCTGTGCACTCACATGGAGCCGGACTACCACCAGATCGAATTCGATCTGCGCCTGTATCTCACCTACGCCGAGGCCAGCGGGCGCCTGGACTGGCCAGATCAGCCGGGCAACTCCTGACCATCGAGATCAGGATGGTTTGCCGTAGGCCCGTTCGATCCGGGCGATACGGATCTCGTAGTGTTCGTACCAGCGTGCGCGGCCGCTCTCCTGTGCGATGCGGTGCTCGGCCTGCTCGCGCCAGGCCCTGATCGCCGCCTCGGACTCCCAGTAAGACACCGTGATGCCGAAGCCGTCGGCGCCCCGCACACTCTCGGCCCCGAGGAAGCCTGGCTGGGCCGAGGCCAGCTCGACCATGCGCTCAGCGGTCTGTTCATAGCCCTGGTCACCGGCCGTCCTCAAGGACGAGAAGATCACGGCGTAATAAGGCGCTGCGGGCAGCTGTGCGAACGCTTGCTTCGACATGGGGGCTCCTGATGCAGGCCGCAGTGTAGCCCCGCCGCGTGCGCGGAGGTCCGCATCACACCGTCAGCAGCAAGGGCTGGCGGTCCCGGTTCACGACGAAGCGGCGCATCGCCCCGGCCATGCGATCGGCCTGATCCTGGAGGCTGGCAGAAGCCGCGGCCGCCTGCTCGACCAGGGCTGCGTTCTGCTGGGTCATCTGTTCAAGCTGGCCCATGGACTGGTTGACGCCGCCGATCTCGCTCGACTGCACACTGGCATCCTGCGTGATGGCCTGGATCATGCGGCTCACCTCGGCCACCTGCTGCACGATCTGCGCCATGGCTCGGCCGGCGTCCTCGACCTGCCGGGATCCCGCAGCCACTTCGGCACGGCTGGCCTCGATCAGTCCCCTGATCTCGCGTGCCGCCTCTGCCGAACGCTGCGCCAGCAGGCGCACCTCACCGGCCACCACGGCAAATCCACGACCCTGCTCCCCGGCCCGTGCCGCTTCCACGGCCGCATTGAGCGCCAGGATGTTGGTCTGGAATGCGATGCTGTCGATCACCGCCGTGATATCGGCAATCCGGCTGCTGGAGGCCTGGATGCCCTGCATGCTGTGCACGACCTGCTGGACCAGCTCGCCACCCTGTCCGGCGGAGCTGGCTGCGGCACTGGCCATGTGGCTGGCAGATCGCGCCGACTCGGCCATGGTGCGCACCGTGGCGGTCAGGGCATCGAGCGAAGCGGCCGCCTGCTGCAGGCTGGCCGCCGCCTGTTCGGTACGCGTGCTCAGGTCCAGGTTGCCGCTGGCAATCTGCGCGCTGGCCCCCGTGATGCTGTCGGCGGCCAGCCGGACATCCAGCACCATCGCCTGCAAGGCATCGACCATGCCATTGAAATCCTGCGACATGCGGCCCAGCTCGTCCTCGGAACGAACCTGCACCGCGCGTGACAGATCGCCCGATTTGACGCGCGTGATGCCTTCGGTCAGCTGGGCCAGCGGCTGGCGGATCCGCGCCAGCAGGACGCCACCCAGCGCCAGACCGCTGAGCACGGCGAATGCCAGGCCCACCCCCAACAGCCAGGTCAGTTGATAGACGGCCGCATTCACCCTTTCCCCGCCGGCCTCGGTCAGCCGGCGGTTCTGCTCGATCGCCTGGCTGATCCGGGCTTCGGCCGCCAGGGCAGACAGCACGGGCTGCTGGATCTCCTCTTCGAAGGTCGCCTGATCGAGGATTTCGTGCCGCTCGATCCTGGCGATGGTGCGACCGACCTGAGCGATGTAAGTGTCCTGACGCGCCCGGCCCTCCAGGAGCATCTGCGCCAGGGCCGGATCGCGCTCGGCCTCGATGGCGGCGAGCAGTTGAGCCGTCACCGCTTCACCATGCTGCTTCCACTCGGCGATGCGCTGCGGGACCCGCTCCATCTTCATCAGCAGATCGATGGAAATATCCTTTTCGGCGCGGCGCAGTTTCAACAGGTTTTCCTGGACCGCAGCCATGCGCACCAGTTGGGCCAGATCCGTGTCCACGGTCTGGTGGGTCTGAGCCTGGATGCCTTTTACGGACCAGGCCGTGAAAGCGCCCACCACCAGAAACACGCCGACCAGCAACGCAATGGTCATCCCGATCCGCTGAACCAGCGTCAACTTCAGACTCGTCATCCAAACTCCCCGATACCGCAGGTCAACCATGATCTGCAATGAGTGCCGGGAAAGTCTATGACCCTTGTATTTCGGTTTCGTGACGCACGGAATGTCGACCGGGACTCAGGGGATCAGGTCCAGCGCGTGCATGTAGGCCGGGCTGACCATGAGTTCATCCCAGTCGGGCGCCGGTGTCTGAGGCAGCAGTGCCAGGCGACGGGCCTCCCCCGCCTCGTCGGGTTGCCACTGGCCCTTGATCTGCGCCTCGGTCATGCCGGCAATCAGTTCGTCCACCGCCTGCCCGCCATCGAGCGACTGGTTGCACAGCAGCACCATGTCGCAGCCGGCGTTCAGCGCTGTCACGGCGGCCTCGGTGTAGCCGACCTGGCGGCCGTCGATCATGCGGGCGCCCGCCATGCTGAGGTCATCGCTGAAGACGGCCCCCTGGAACCGCAGGCGACCGCGCAGGATCTCACCCAGCCACTTTCCGGAGAAACCCGCCGGCCGCGCATCGACCTTGGGGTAGATCACGTGGGCCGGCATCACGCTGTCCAGCGAAGTACTGAGCCAGCCATAGGGCGCGGCGTCGTCGGCCAGGATGGCCTTGAGAGTGCGTCTGTCCACCGGGATCTCGGTGTGTGAATCCGCCTTGACGTAACCGTGTCCGGGAAAATGCTTGCCGCAGCTGGCCAAACCGGCCAGTCGCAGGCCATGCATCAGGCTCTTGGCCAGCAGTGTGACGACACGCGGGTCGCGACCGAAGGCGCGGTCGCCGATCACACCGCTCTCGCCGTAGTCCAGGTCCAGCACCGGGGTGAAGCTGAAATCCACGCCGCAGGCGCGCAACTCACTGGCCAGCACCTGACCGCAGGCGGTGGCGGCGTTGGTGGCGCCCAGCTGATCGCGTAACCACAACGCCCCCAGGGCGCGCATGGGCGGCAGATGGGTGAATCCCCCGGTCTTGAAGCGCTGTACGCGGCCGCCCTCATGGTCGACGCAGATCAGCAGGTCGGCCCGGATGCGCCTGATGTCGGCGCACAGGGCGGACAGCTGGGCCCGGTCCTGCCAGTTGCGGCTGAACAGGATCAAACCGCCAACCAGGGGATGCGCCAGACGACGCTGGTCCTCAGCGCTCAACTTGGCGCCTGCAATGTCGATGATCAGGGGTGCATGCTGGCTCATACAGTTCTCGTCAGTGAGGGGATCGTTCGTCGGATGCTTGCTCGACCACCACAAAACTGGCCGCGTAATCGGTCTCGTCGGTCACACTGACATGGGCGCTCAAGCCCTGCGCCTCGAACCAGGTCTTGAGCTCACCGTGCAACACGATGACGGGCTTGCCACTGGGCAGGTTGCTTATCTCGCAGGAGCGCCAGGTCATGGGCAAGCGCATGCCCGTGCCGATCGCCTTGGAAAAGGCCTCCTTCGCCGAAAAACGGGTGGCCAGGTAGCGCAAACCGCGTTCGGGCCAGCGCACGCTGCGTGCCTTCCAAAGGATGAATTCGGCATCGCTGAGCACACGCCGGGCAAATCGCTCGCCATGGCGTTCGACGCTCAGGCGGATACGCCGCACGTCGCAGATATCGGTGCCGATGCCGTAGATCATCTGGGCACTTCGGCGATGCAGCGCAGGTAACCCTGAACCGTGGCAGCGTAGCCCAGCTCCAGCGCATCGGCGATCAAGGCATGGCCGATCGACACCTCGGCCACACCGGGCACCCGGCGCAGGAATTCGCCGAGGTTGTCACGGTTGAGGTCGTGACCGGCATTCACGCCCAGGCCCGCATCCAGCGCAGTCCGGGCTGCAGTCGCGTAGCGCTGCAACTGAACCGTCTGCTCGGCTCGGCCCCAGGACGCGGCATAAGGCTCGGTGTACAGCTCGACGCGATCGGCGCCCACGGCTTGGGCCTGCGCCATCTGCTCCGGGACCGGGTCCATGAACAGGCTGACACGCACGCCCAGGGCATGGCACTCGGCGATCAGCGGGCGCAGCCGCTCGGCATCCTGTGGAAAATTCCAGCCATGGTCGCTGGTGAACTGGCCTTCGGCGTCGGGCACAAAGGTGGCTTGCTGCGGCCGCACCTGGCGGATGAAGTCCATCAGGTTATGGAAGGGATTGCCCTCGATATTGAATTCGCGATCCGGCCAGTCCTTCAGCAGGGTGGCCAGGTCGAACACGTCCTGCGCTCGAATGTGGCGCTCGTCCGGTCGCGGGTGGACCGTGATGCCATGCGCCCCGGCCTGCAGGCACAACGTGGCCGCACGCATGACGCTGGGTATGCCCAAGTGGCGCGTGTTGCGCACCAGGGCCACCTTGTTGACGTTGACGGACAGGGCTGTTTTGGATGTCATAGGCTTTGGAGATCCACCATCATCTGCCGCGTACGCAGCGTGGACACCCCGCAATGGTAATGGAGCAGAACGCGCAGCTGCGGCTTCAGCTCGTTCATCACGGCGGCACAGGCACGCAAGGTGTCGGTAAAAGGCGCCCCGGATTCCAGCACCGCCTGCAAGGCCAGCCACTGCGTGCCGCTCAGGCCCGCACGATCCGATTCGCTGCGCGTGCGCAGGCCGCCTTCCGGTACCAGCACGTACTGGACATCGGTCTGCAAGGGCGCCAGCGTCAGGGTCTGGACATCGAGCCGCGGCAACAGACCAATCTCTCGCAGCAGCAGCAACTCGAAGGTGCGCAGGGCGGCCTGCAGCACTTCCTCGTGTTCGGAGGCCAGGACACGCACCACATTCGCATAGACATCGAAGAGGGCTGGATGTGGGTCGTCACGTGCCAGCAATTGCAGCAACAGTTCGTTCAGGTAATAACCCGACAGAAGCGACTCACCGGTGGGCATGACATGGCCGCCCATCCATTCGGCGCCCTTGAGCGTGCGAATCTCGGCCTCACCGCCATAAGCCAGCTGAAGGGGCTGGAGCGGCAGGAGCACGGGACGAAAACTGGAGCTCGGGCGCTTGGCCCCCTTGGCCACCAGGGCGATACGGCCATGATGGCGCGTGAACACCTCCAGGATCAGGCTGGTCTCGCTCCAGTCGTAGCGGTGCAGCACATAGGCCGGTTCATCACTGATGCGCCGGGTCACCATTCAGCACATCACTCGTAGCCAAAGGAGCGCACGCGCGCCTCGTCATCCGCCCAGCCTGAGCGCACCTTGACCCAGAGTTCGATGAAAACCTTGGCATCCATGAGTTTCTCCAGCTCGACGCGGGTCTCGGTACCGATGCGTTTGATGCGCTCGCCCTTGTCCCCGATCACCATGGCTTTGTGACCGTCGCGCTCCACGACGATGGTGGCTGCGATGCGCAGCAGGCGTTTCTGACCCTTTTTCTGTGGCGCTTCCTCTTCGAACTTGTCGATCACCACAGTCGATGTGTAGGGCAGCTCGTCGCCGGTCAGACGGAACAGTTTCTCCCGCACGGTTTCCGAGGCCAGGAATTTCTCGCTGCGGTCGGTCAGCTCGTCCTCGGCATACCACCACTCCTGCTCGGGCAGGTATTTCTCGCAGATGCCCAGCAGTCGCTCGATGTCCTTGGCGTTCTTGGCCGACATGGGCACGATTTCAGCAAAAGGATGGCGTTGCTGCATTTCCTGCAGCCAGGGCGCGATCTCGACGCGGCGGTTGACGGTGTCCAGTTTGTTGGCCAGCAGCAGCACGGGCACACCTTCGCCCAGGAGCTTGAGCACACGCTCATCGGCCTGGTTGAACTGACCGGCTTCGACCACAAAAACCAGCAGATCCACATCACCCACGGCGCCCTGCACGGTCTTGTTCAAGGCGCGGTTCAGGGCGTTGTTGTGCCGCGTCTGGAATCCAGGAGTGTCGACAAAGACAAACTGGGTAGCGCCCAGGGTGCGCATGCCGGTGATGCGGTGGCGCGTGGTCTGCGCCTTACGCGAGGTGATGCTGATTTTCTGCCCGACCAGGGCGTTGAGCAGGGTGGACTTGCCAACGTTGGGTTTACCGACGATGGCCACCAGACCGCAGCGATGCGGCGCTTCGGAGGACGGGTTTGCTGCCATGTTGTCCATCGACTCAACCCTTGTCCCGCGTCTTGAGGGATTGCAGCATAGCGGCCGCAGCTGCCTGCTCACCGGCCCGGCGCGAGTTGCCGATGCCGCGCTCGTTGAGGTTCAACTCGGAAACTTCGCACTCGATGTCGAAAGTCTGTCGGTGGGCTGCCCCCAGCGTACCCACCACCCGGTACAGCGGCAGCTTGAATTTACGCGCCTGCAACCACTCCTGCAATTCGGTCTTGGCATCCTTGGCACTGGCCTGCATCTGAGGGTTGATTTCCACGGCCTGAAAAAGGCGATGGACCAAGCCCTGGGCTGCGGCATAACCGGCATCGAGGTAGACCGCGCCGATCAAAGCCTCCAGGGCATCGGCCAGGATCGAGGGCCTGCGGCTGCCGCCGGAGCGGACCTCGCCCTCGCCCAGGCGCACGACCTCGGACAAACCCAGCCCCACGGCCAGTTGATGCAAGGTGTCCTGTTTGACCAGATTCGCGCGTATGCGCGAAAGGTCGCCTTCCGGCAAGGCACTGAGTCGCTGGTACAGCAGATCGGAAACGGCCAGGTTGAGGACGGAGTCTCCCAAGAATTCCAGGCGCTCGTTGTGATCGGCCGCGAAACTGCGGTGCGTGACCGCACGCGCCAGCAATGCCGGATTGGAAAATGGATGCTGCAGGCGCTCCTGCAACGCAGTCAGACCATCGGCCACGCTATTTGGTGCTTCCTTCGTACTTCAGGGTCAGCCAGGCCGGACCGGCCAGATGGATTTCGCGCTGATAGGCGAAGCTGACCACGATCTTGTCACCGATCTTGGTCACTGTGAGGTCCTTGCCTTCGATGGATGTGATGGCATCAATACTGGCTGCCCTGTCAAAAACAGCGCGCACATCTGCCACGGTGCTGCCCTCGGCCGCCGCCTTCTTGGAGGCCTTGTGGATGGCCTGCAGCTCGATCAGGGTCGGGACGATCTGTGCAAATATCACCCCGCTCACCGCCAGGATGCCGCCGATGAAAAGCAGGCCGATAAAGGTGATGCCACGCTGCCCCGACTTCAGTTGCCTTGCCATAGTTTCCCCTGTCTGACTGTCATTGATCTCAATTGAACGAACCAATACGCTTCAGGTTACCGAAATTCATCCAGACAAAAAAGGCCTTGCCCACGATGTTCTGGTCCGGAACAAAGCCCCAGTAACGCGAATCCAGCGAATTATCGCGATTGTCGCCCATCATGAAATAGTGCCCCTCAGGCACCTTGCAGACCACCCCTTCAACGCTGTAGCGGCAGTTCTGCCTGGAAGGGAAATCGCCGATTTCGGCCTCGGAAAAACCACCGCGCCGCTCGCCGTCAACAATCATGCGATGCGGTTTCTCCCCCAGGGCCTCGCCATACTGCTTGAAGTAACGCATGGCTTCCTCGTCGAAGAACTCGGGCAATTCACTGGTGGCCACCGGCTGGCCGTTGATGGTCAGGCGCTTGTTGAGGTAGGCCACCTCGTCACCCGGCACGCCGACCACTCGCTTGATGTAGTCCTGGCTGGGTCGCGGCGGGTAGCGGAAGACCATGACATCGCCGCGCTGGGGCTTGCTACCCTCGGTCAGCTTGGTGTTGAGCACCGGCAGGCGGATGCCATAGTGGTATTTGTTGACCAGGATCAGGTCGCCCACCAGCAGCGTGGGAATCATGGAGCCGGACGGGATCTTGAAAGGCTCGAACAGGAAGGAACGCAGCAGGAAAACCACCACGATCACCGGAAACAGTCCGGCGGTCCAGTCCAGCCACCAGGGTTGCAGCAGCAGCCGCTCGCGCGCCTGGGCCACTTCCCCGCCCTCGTCCACGGCGATGCCCTGCTGCTGCAGGCCTGTGCGCCGCTGCAAGGCCTCGGCCTCCAGTCGGGCCGCCGCGGCCTGGCGTCGCGGCAGGAAATGAAAGCGCTCGGCCAGCCAGTACAGGCCCGTCACGACCGAGGCCAGGAACAGCAGGAGTGCGAAGTTGCCTTCGATCACGCCGAAATACCAGGCGCCTATATAGCCAGCGAAAGCCGCCAGCACCATGGAGGTCAGTATCTGCATCAATCCTCCACCTGCAAAATCGCCAGGAAGGCTTCCTGGGGCACTTCCACCGAACCGATCTGTTTCATGCGTTTCTTGCCTGCTTTTTGTTTCTCGAGGAGCTTGCGCTTGCGGCTGATGTCACCGCCGTAGCATTTTGCCAGCACGTTCTTGCGCAAGGCCTTGATGTTCTCGCGCGCGATGATGTTCGCGCCGATGGCCGCCTGGATGGCCACGTCGAACTGCTGGCGGCTGATGATCTCGCGCATCTTGGCCGCCACGGCACGGCCACGGTAAGGCGCCTGGCTGCGGTGCACGATGATGGACAGGGCGTCGACCTTGTCGCCGTTGAGCAGGATGTCGACCTTGACCACGTCGGAGGCCCGGTATTCCTTGAACTCATAGTCCATGCTGGCGTAACCACGGCTCACCGACTTGAGCTTGTCGAAGAAGTCCAGCACGATCTCACCCAGGGGCAGCTCATAGGTCAGCATGACCTGGCGGCCGTGGTAGGCCATGTTGAGCTGCACGCCGCGCTTCTGGTTGGCCAGGGTCATGACCGGGCCCACATATTCCTGCGGCATGTACAGATGCACGGTCACGATGGGCTCGCGGATCTCCTGGAGCTGGCTCTGATCAGGCATCTTGGACGGGTTCTCGACCATGAGGACCTCGCCGTCTCCCCGGAGCACCTGGTAGACCACGCTGGGCGCGGTGGTGATCAGGTCCTGGTCGAACTCACGCTCCAGCCGTTCCTGCACGATCTCCATGTGCAGCAGGCCCAGGAAACCACAGCGGAAACCAAAACCCAGGGCCTGCGACACCTCGGGCTCGAAATGCAGGGAGGCATCGTTGAGCTTGAGCTTCTCCAGGCTGTCTCGCAGGGCTTCGTACTGATTCGCCTCGGTCGGGTACAGACCGGCAAACACCTGCGGCTGGATCTCCTTGAAACCGGGCAGCGCCTCGCTGGCTGGCCCGGCATTGTTGGGCAGCTTCTTTTCCAGCGTCACGGTATCGCCCACCTTGGCCGCCTGCAACTCCCGGATACCGGCAATGATGTAACCCACTTCTCCGGCCCGCAGCGACTCACGCGGCTGATTGGCCGGAGTGAACACGCCCAGGCTGCCGGCTTCATAAACGGCATTGGCGGCCATCAGCCTGATGCGCTCGCCCTTGAGCAGCCGACCATCGACCACCCGCACCAGCATGACCACGCCAACGTAGCTGTCGAACCAGCTGTCGACGATCATGGCGCGCAGGGGACCGTCCGCCTGGCCCTTGGGCGCCGGAATCCGGGCCACGATGGCCTCCAGGATGTCGTCCACGCCCATGCCGGTCTTGGCCGAGCAGGGGATGGCGTCGTCGGCGTCGATGCCGATCACGTCCTCGATCTCGGCCTTGGCATTCTCGGGATCGGCATTGGGCAGATCCATCTTGTTGAGCACCGGCACCACCTCCACACCCAGGTCCAGGGCGGTGTAGCAGTTGGCCACCGTCTGTGCTTCCACACCCTGGCTGGCATCAACCACCAGCAGCGCACCCTCGCAGGCGGACAAGGAGCGGCTGACCTCGTACGAGAAGTCCACGTGGCCGGGTGTGTCGATCAGATTCAGGTTGTAGACCTGGCCGTCCCGGGCCTTGTATTGCAGCGCAGCGGTCTGCGCCTTGATGGTTATCCCACGCTCTTTTTCGATATCCATGGAGTCGAGCACCTGTGCCTCCATCTCGCGATCTTCGAGTCCGCCACAACGCTGGATCAGCCTGTCAGCCAGCGTCGATTTGCCATGATCGATGTGCGCAATGATCGAAAAATTTCTGATGTGCTTCATCAAGGGAAACGCTTAAGTGGTTGAATTTAAAAAGGCGCAGGCAAGAAAAAAGGGCGCGTCGGGTAGTGACGCGCCCTGAACCAACAATCTATGGCAACTGCGATAGTTGGAGCTTCATTGTAGGCAAAAAGGGTGCCCCGTACAGTCCGAAAAATCGCAAATTTCCGTCGTTGCGACGTCACAACAGGATTTTATTAACAGTTTATCAACAGATTTCAAGGCGATGGGCCTGAACAACTTGTGGGTGATCTGTGGATCCCTCTGTATGGAGGTCCATAGATCCCGCATGGTGGATTCGGAGCCAAGCTATATGCACGTAATGAGCGTCTGGCCCTTCTGTATTCTAACCAAATTGTCCTTTTCCGGCAATTAAGTCAGTAAATACAAACTTATATTCTGAAAAAGATATCGGGGAATTTTTAGAGAAATTTTTGAGTCCATGGGCGAAAAAGCGATAACCCCCAGCCCGAGTCGGGTTGGGGGTCTGATGCGCCAAGGTTCAGCGCTGGGGCCGGATCACCGCATATTGGGCCCATTCCCCACGGCGGAACAGCACATGCACAGGCTTGCCTTTCTCCAGTTTGCCCAGCAAGGCCTCGAATTCACGCACGCTGCTCACCTCGACATTGGCCAGGGCCATGATCACATCCCCCTCGCGCAAACCGGCGCGGGCAGCCGCCTCGACAGCCGACTCGACCCGCACCCCCCCCTTGAGCCTGAGTTCCTTTTTCTGGGCCTCGCTCAGATCGGTCACCGTCAAGCCCAGCGTCGGCGCTGCGCCGGAACGCGGTTTGTCCTCGCGCTCCTTGCGCGCCACCGGTTTCTCGACCTCGAATTCACCAATGGTGACCGACAGGTCCTTGCTGGCGCCACGGCGGAACACCGTCAGGGTGCTGCGTGTGCCCGGCTTGAGGCCGCCCACCATGCGCGGCAGATCGGTCGATTTCTCGATCGCCTTGCCATCGACCCGGGTGATGATGTCGCCAGCCTCCACACCGGCCTTCTCGGCCGGCGAACCGCTCTCCACCCCGCGCACCAGCGCGCCCTGAGGCTTGCCCAGACCGATGGCCTCGGCCACCTCCTTGGTCACCTGGTCGATCTGCACGCCGATGCGCCCGCGCGTCACGCGCCCGCTGGCCCGCAGCTGCTCGCTGACGCGGATCGCCTCGTCGATCGGGATGGCAAAGGCAATGCCCATGTAACCACCCGAGCGCGAATAGATCTGGCTGTTGATGCCCACCACCTCGCCGCGCAGATTGATCAGCGGCCCGCCCGAATTGCCGGGATTGATCGCTACGTCGGTCTGGATCAGGGCCAGATAGTCACCCGTGTCACGCTGCTTGGCGCTGACGATACCGGCCGTCACGGTGTTCTCCAGGCCGAAGGGTGAGCCGATGGCCATGACCCATTCGCCGACCTTGAGGCGGCTCACATCACCCACCTTGACCGCCGGCAGGCCCGTGGTCTCGATCTTCACGACGGCCACATCGGTGCGCTTGTCGGCGCCGACGATCTTGGCCTTGAACTCGCGCTTGTCCGTCAGCGTGACGATGACCTCGTCGGCGCCATCCACCACATGCGCATTGGTCATGATGTAACCGTCCGCCGAGACGATGAAACCCGAGCCCACGCCGCGCGGCTGGTCCTCAGGCTGGGGCCGGCCCGAACGCGGCGTCTGGCGCGGAACGTTCGGTGGCACCGGCAGACCGAAGCGCCGGAAGAACTCCAGCATCTCTTCGTCCGTCGCGCCGTCTTCGGCGCTACGCGCACTGACCTTCTCCAGGGTCCGGATATTGACGACCGAAGGCCCGACCTGATCAACGAGTTCGGTGAAATCCGGCAGGCCGCGCCCCTGGGCAGCGGCCGTGCCGCTCACAGCGTAGCCAACCACCAGCAGCAGCAGGGCCATCCCCCATGTGTACAGCTTGCGCCTGAATTGGGCAGGCATCGGTAAAGCCATCGCAGACATCTTGAACCTCATGTGATCAAACGATAAAAACAAAACTGGAATGCCGTGGGCCCGTGATTTCATGGCACGCGCTCCAACCCCTGGGCAAAAGCCTGCAAGGTCTGGGCCGGAACCTCACCCACAAGCGTGAGCCACCAGGCCTTGCCGCCACCCTGCATACGACGCACCAGGGCATGGGTGGCGCCCAGAGTCTGCTGCCCTTCCTGTCCATGCCGGCGAGGATCATAGGCCTCGATGAAAAAGGAGACCGAAGCCAGGCCATCGGAAAACACCCACTGCACGGCCTCCTCACCGGAGGCCGAGGGGCGCCGGTAGCAACTCATGGGACGGAAGCCGGGCACCTCCTGGGCCAGCCGCCACCCCTCGGTGGCCGGCGTCGTTTTGACCAAAGCGGGGGTTTCCACCTTGTAGCCTTCGGTATTACCCATCATGCGGCTGAGTTTGTCCATGCTGACTGGCGCATCCAGTTGCAGTTCGGAGAAAGCCACCTGTTCCAGCACCCTGCCCTGGGCGTCCAGGGTCTGCAGCTTGACGACCAGACCACTGCGTTTCTCGCTCCAGATCCGGTAACCGAAGCGCAAGCCATCCTTGGGCGCCAACTGGACAATGTCGGCCTCGAAACCGGCCACGCGCTCACTGCCCTGCGGGCTGGCGCTGTAAAACCGTTCGATCGATGCATCCACAGACTTGAGCAGGTGCGGGAACAGGCCCAGGGCCTCTCGCTTTTCCACCACGGCCACGCGGCTCTGCGGCGAGAAGGTGATCACCTCGTCGTTGCGCCGGAAGGTCGAGCGTGGCGTGCCGGTCAGCGATTCCACGCGCTCCATCTGCTGCTGGCCATCACACACATGCCAGACCCGAGAACTGGCGATGCTGCCGCCTGAAGACACCACCAGCGTGCCGATGTAGGCGCGGCGGCGCGAGGCCTCGTGCATGCGCAGCAGCCACTCGGAAATGCTGCGTTCGCGCGGTGCGGCCCGGGAGGCGCCAGCGGCCTGCTCAGCGCGGACCGGCAGCGCCAGCCCGGAGAGCGAGACCGCCAGCAGCAGCAGGCGAGACCAGAACAAGAATGTCAGACGGAGCATGACCATGGACGGATTCAGCGTGCCGGGCGCTCGAAGGTGGCGTTGCGCAGGAAACCCGCCGGCATCTGCAGAGCCGAGGTGCCACCGAGCTGCTGATGCGCAGCGATCAGCTGGTCCAGCCGCGGGTCACGGATCATGACAGGGGCTTCAGCACCAGCCTGTGCCACCAAGGCCTGTTGTTGCGCGGACATCGCCCCCGGGGAAGCCAGCTGCACGACCTTCGGCGACGGAACGGCCAATTGCCAGGCCAGCACAGCCACCACGGACAGCGAGCTCAGACCGGCCACCAGCTTCCAGCGCCAGACGCTGTCGTTGGCACTGGGCTGCGGAACCACCCGGCTGGCCTGGGCCTCCCCCAATGGGTGGCGGGCCTCAAACTGCAGCCGCTCGCGCAGGCGCGCCATGAAGGCGGCATCATGCGCTCCGATGGCCGCGCCGGCCCCCGCACGCATCACATCACCGACCAGGTGGTAACTGTGCCAGCAGGCTTGCGCCTCAGCACCGGACTGCAAGGCGGCCAGGGCATGGATGAGCTCAGCGCCCCGCAATTCGCCGTCGGCCAGCGCCGAAGCCAATTCATGTGCCTGATCAGCAGGCTGCCTCTGGGTGTCTTGCATCTCTGTTCCTACCAACGTTTGCCGGTCTGGCGCTCCAGCATCGGACGCACCTTGGCCGAAATCGCCTCGCGTGCTCGAAAAATGCGTGAGCGAACCGTGCCGATCGGACACGCCATCACGGCGGCAATATCCTCGTAGCTCAAGCCCTCGATCTCGCGCAGCGTCACGGCTTGGCGCAGATCCTCCGGCAGCGCGTCCAGAGCGGCCTGCACGGCTTCGGCGATTTCGCGCGCAGCCAGCAGGGTTTCGGGCGTTTCTTCTGCTATTGGTTCATTTCCGGGCTGAAAAGTTTCATCGTCGTCGCCGGCTGGCCGCAAGGCCGCCTCGGTCACCAGGGGGTCGTTCTTGAAGTCGAGCAGGGTTTTCTTGGCCGTATTGACGGCAATACGGTAAAGCCAGGTGTAGAACTGGGCCTCACCGCGGAACTGGTGCAGCGCCCGGTAGGCCCGGATAAAGGTCTCCTGCGCGATGTCCTCCACCAGATCGACGTCGCGCACCATGCGTGCGATCAGGCGCTGAATGCGGCGCTGGTACTTGATCACCAGCAGTTCGAAAGCCCGGCTGTCACCGCTCAGGGTGCGCGCCACCAGCAGGGCATCGCTGTCGCCGGCCGGGGACGGACTGTCCTTCACGATCCGGTCTCCTGCTGCACCGGCACGACCGACGGGGCCGATGCCACAGGCGCGTACACGGCACGCCGCAAGCCCTCCCACTGCTGGGGCGCCGTCCCCCGCTCGACCCAGAGCCAGAAGCTGCGGCCAGCCAGCGGCAGGAATTCCAGCAGCAGCCCGCGCTGCCAATCCAGGCGCCGGTGAACCTGACCGGCAGATTGCATCCCGGGGGACTCCCAGTTCCAGTTCTGGCCGTCCCAGGCCAGCAGACCCTCGGCCGGCCGGCTCAGCGCGGCATGGACCAGCCGCGCGCCACTCAGCCACAAGAGCAAGGCCAGGCCGTGGGCGGTGGAGAAGAGATCGGACTGCAGAGCCCAGGCGGCACAGACCAGCCCCGCCAGCAGCCAGGGCGACAGCAGACAGGCTGTGCGCATGGAAGAACGCCCCACCGGATAGGAAACCGCTGGGGCGCTGTGCATGTGTCGCTGGTGGATTCTGCGCGTCAGGCGCGCTTGAAGACCAGGGTACCGTTGGTTCCGCCGAAGCCGAAGTTGTTCTTCACCGCGACGTCGATCTTCACATCCCGCGCGGTGTTGGCGCAGTAATCGAGATCACACTCCGGATCCTGGTTGAAGATGTTGATGGTCGGCGGGCTCTTCTGGTGATGCAGCGCCAGCACCGTGAACACCGACTCGATGCCACCGGCGCCGCCCAGCAGGTGGCCCGTCATGGATTTGGTCGAATTGACCACCACCTTCTTCGCGTGATCACCCAGCGCCGCCTTGATGGCATTGGATTCATTGATATCGCCCAGGGGCGTGGACGTGCCGTGGGCGTTGAGGTAATCGACCTGGTCGGCGTTGACGCCGGCATTGCGCAGGGCGCCCAGCATGGCGCGACGCGGACCATCCATGTTCGGCGCAGTCATGTGGCCGGCATCGGCGCTCATGCCAAAACCGCTCAGTTCGGCATAGATCTTGGCGCCGCGGGCCTTGGCGTGTTCGTACTCTTCCAGCACCAGGACACCAGCGCCCTCGCCCAGCACGAAGCCATCGCGGTCCTTGTCCCAGGGGCGCGAAGCCGTCTTGGGGTCGTCGTTGCGAGTGGACAGGGCGCGCATGGCGGCAAAACCACCGACACCCAGGGGCGACACGGTGGCCTCGGAACCCCCGGCAATCATCACGTCAGCGTCACCGTACTCGATCAGGCGCCCGGCCTGGCCGATGCTGTGCAAGCCCGTGGTGCAGGCCGTCACGATGGCCAGGTTCGGCCCCTTGAAACCATAACGCATCGAGACATGACCGGAGATCATGTTGATGATGGAGGCAGGCACGAAGAAGGGCGAGATGCGGCGCGGACCGCGGCTGGTGTACTCGGCATGCGTCTCCTCGATCAGCGGCAGGCCGCCGATGCCCGAACCGATCAGACAACCGATGCGCACCGACTCTTCTTCCCCCAGCCCCTCGCCGGTGGGCAGGCCTGAGTCCTCCACCGCCTGCATGGCCGCAGCAACACCGTAATGGATGAAGGTGTCCATCGTGCGCGCTTCCTTGCTGCCGATGTACTTCTCCAGTTCGAAACCCTTGACCTCGCCGGCGAATTTGCAGGCGAAAGCGCTGGCATCGAATTTGGTGATCAGATCAATGCCGGAGCGGCCGGCCAGCAGGCTGGACCAGGACTCGGCCACGGTATTACCGACCGGGCTGATGCAGCCCAGGCCTGTGACGACGACACGACGACGAGACATAGATGGATATGCTGGCTAGGAAAGGGAAACCGCCGCAAGCGGGAGGTGCCCTCTCTTTGGGCAGGCCGCTTGCAGGGTGGACACACGGTACGCATGTGCCGCCGGACGGCCATCAGGCCTTCTGGTGCGCCTTGGCGTAATCGATGGCGTTTTGCACTGTCGTGATCTTCTCGGCGTCTTCGTCCGGGATCTCGATGCCGAACTCGTCTTCCAGTGCCATCACCAGCTCGACGGTATCCAGGGAGTCGGCGCCCAGATCAGCCACGAAAGCCTTCTCGCTGGTCACCTGGGACTCTTCCACACCGAGTTGTTCGGCAATGATTTTCTTGACGCGTGCTTCGATATCGCTCATGTTTCCCTCAGAGGGTTGTAAATGAATCCGTGATTTTAGCTGGCCCGGGAAAAGGGTTTTCCCGGGCTGTCTGCCGTACGGATAAACGGCTTGAACCTTGCTTGCGTTACTTACATATGCATGCCGCCGTTGACGTGCAGCTCCTGCCCCGTCACATAAGCGGCTTGCGGCGAGGCCAGATAGGCCACAGCGTGTGCAATATCGGCCGGTTTACCCAGATGACCCAGCGGGATCTGGCCCAACAGGGCTTTTTGCTGCGCGTCGGGCAGATGCGCCGTCATGTCGGTCTCGATGAAACCGGGCGCCACGCAGTTGACCGTGATGTTACGCGAACCGAGCTCGCGCGCCAGCGCACGCGTCATGCCGGTCACGCCGGCTTTGGCGGCTGCGTAATTGGCCTGACCCGCATTGCCCGAAGCACCCACCACCGAAGTGATGCTGATGATGCGGCCATACCGCTGCTTCATCATGGTGCGCATCACGGCGCGGCTCATGCGGAACACGGCCTTGAGATTGGTGTCCAGCACCTCGTCCCACTCGCTGTCTTTCATGCGCATGGCCAGATTGTCGCGGGTGATGCCGGCGTTGTTGACCAGCACGTGCAGAGCACCCTGTTCCTTGACGATGGTCTCGATCGCCGCTTCGCAACCGGCAGCGTCGTTCACGTTGAGCTTGATGCCCTTGCAATCCTTGAAGGCGGCCAGGGCAGCGCCGATCCTGGCAGCACCCTCGTCGCTGGTGGCCGTGCCGATGACCTTGAGGCCACGCAGGGCCAGCTCATGGGCGATGGCTGCGCCGATACCGCGGGATGCACCCGTCACCAAAGCCACCTGGCCGTCGAACGTCGTTTCACTCATGCCAAAGCTCCTTTGACTTCTGCCAATGTGGCGGGATCCAGCAGGGGCAGTCCGGTCAGTTCCGCGTCGATGCGCCTGACCATGCCGGCCAGCACCTTGCCCGGACCGCATTCCACAATGTGGGCGATGCCGTGCGCCTTGATGGCCTGCACGCACTCCACCCAGCGCACCGGGCCGAAAGCCTGGCGGTACAGGGCGTCGCGGATGCGGTCGGCATCGACCTCGACCGCCACGTCGATGTTGTTGACCAGAGTGATTCGGGGCTCGCCGAATTCCACCTCTTCCAGGCGCTCACGCAGTTTTTCGGCCGCGGGCTTCATGAGGCTGGAGTGAAAAGGAGCGGACACCGGCAGCGGCAAGGCGCGTTTGGCGCCGTTGGCCTTGAGCACCTCACAAGCCTTCTCGACCGCTGCCTTGGAGCCGGCGATCACGGTCTGGGCCGGGTCGTTGAAATTGACGGCCTCGACCACTTCGTTTGAATTCGGGCCGAAGGACTGTGCCGCTTCGGCGCAACCCGCGATCACCTTGGCTGCCTCCATGCCCAGAATGGCTGCCATGGCGCCGGTGCCCACCGGTACGGCTTCCTGCATGGCCTGGGCGCGGAAGCGCACCAGCGGCACGGCTTGCGACAGCGTCAACACGCCAGCGGCCACCATGGCCGAATACTCGCCCAGCGAATGGCCGGCCACGGCCGCCGGGGTCACACCGGTTTCGCTCATCCAGACACGGTAGGCAACAACGCCGGCCACCAGCATCACCGGCTGGGTATTGGTCGTGAGCGCCAAGGCCTCCTTGGGGCCCGCCTTGATCAGCTGGCCCAGGTTTTCGCCCAGGGCATCGGAAGCTTCCTGCAGCGCTTCGCGCACTTCGGCACGCTCACCCCAGGCGTCAAGCATGCCGACCGACTGCGACCCCTGGCCCGGAAAGACAAAGGCAAACGGTTTCATGGTATTGAATTGATGTTGTGCTTTGGAATGGAGCTGCGTGCGGCATTCCTGCCTACATTTTCAGCAGGACAGCGCCCCAGGTGAAACCGCCACCCACGCCTTCGAGCATGACCAGTTCACCCGACTTGACGCGGCCACTGCGCACGCCGGCGTCCAGCGCCAGCGGGATCGAAGCGGCCGAAGTGTTGCCGTGCTGATCGACAGTGACGATGACCTTGTCCATGGGCAGCTTGAGCTTCTTGGCTGTGCTCTGCATGATGCGGATATTGGCCTGGTGCGGAATCAGCCAGTCGATGCCGCTCTCCTGCTTGCCGGCCTTGGCCAGCACGGCGCGTGCGGCGTCTTCCAGCACGCCCACGGCGAGCTTGAACACGGCCTGGCCGTCCATCTTGAGGAAAGGATCCCCCAGCACCTGGCCGCCAGACACATGCCCGGGCGTGCACAGGATGCCCACGTGCTTGCCGTCGGCATGCAGATCACTGGCCAGGATGCCAGGCTCATCCGAGGCCTCCAGCACCACGGCGCCGGCGCCGTCGCCGAACAGCACGCAGGTGGTGCGGTCCTTGAAATCGATGATGCGCGAGAACACTTCCGCCCCCACCACCAGCGCCTTGCTGGCCGTGCCGGCCTTGATCATGGCATCGGCCACGGTCAGGGCATAGACAAATCCGCTGCACACCGCCTGCACGTCAAAAGCCGGGCAGCCATTGGCGCCAATCTTGTTCTGCAGGATGCAGGCGACCGAGGGGAACACCATGTCCGGCGTCGAAGTCGCCACGATGATCAGGTCGATGTCCTGGGCAGCCACCCCGGCCGCGTCCAGTGCACGGCGTGCGGCCTCGACCCCCAGGTCGCTGCTGGTCACACCGGCAGCGGCAAAGTGGCGCGCCCGGATACCGGTGCGCTCGACGATCCACTCATCGGAGCTTTCAATACCGTCAGCGGCCAGTTGGGCGACCAGATCGGCGTTGCTCAGGCGTTTGGGCGGCAAAAAGCTGCCAGTACCAGTGATTCGGGAATAGCGACTCATGTAGGGTTCTGTTTGTAGTTCCGGTGGCGGGCCGACGGCCCGCCCCGGCTACTCCGCGGCGGCCACGCCGGCCAGCAGCGGAGCGGCATGCGCGATGCGGGCCTGGACCCGTTCGAGCAGCTTGTTCCGGGCTGCATCATACGCGCGGTTCAGCGCCTGCTCAAAAGCCATTTCGTCGGCCGAGCCATGGCTCTTGAAGACCAGACCACGCAGCCCCAGCAGGGCCGCGCCGTTGTAACGACGGTAGTCCATGCGCTTTTTAAGCGCAGAAAGTGCGGGATAGGCGCAAATCGCAGCCAATTTGGTAAAGATGTTTCGAGAGAATTCCTGCTTGAGGAAACCACCGATCATTGATGCCATACCTTCCACGGCCTTCAAAGCGACGTTGCCCACAAAGCCATCGCAAACCACGATATCGGTCGTCCCCTTGAAGATATCGTTGCCCTCGACATTGCCATAGAAATTCAGATCACCCGAGTTGGCAGCAGATCGAAGAAGTTCTCCCGCTTTTTTGATGACTTCATTGCCTTTGATGACTTCTTCACCAATATTGAGCAGACCAACCGAAGGATTGGACTCGTCACGCAAGGCCGACACCAAGGCCGAGCCCATGACCGCAAACTGCAGCAGGTGTTCGGCCGAGCAATCCACATTGGCCCCCAGGTCCAGCACCGTGGTGGCGCCACCCTTGGCATTGGGGAGTTGGGTGGCAATGGCCGGACGGTCAATACCCTCCAGCGTCTTGAGCACATAACGGGCAATGGCCATCAGTGCGCCGGTATTGCCCGCCGAAACCGCCGCCTGGGCCGCACCGGTCTTGACCTGCTCGATGGCCACACGCATGGACGAATCCTTCTTGCGGCGCAAGGCCACCTCGATCGGGTCGTCCATGCCCACCACTTCGCTGGCGGCAACGATACGCGCGCGCGCATGGATCGGACCGCCCAGGCGGTCGGGCAGGCCGACGAGAAGCAGCTCGGCCTCGGGATGATGGTCAAGGAAGTTGCGGCACGCCGCCAGCGTGACGCGTGGGCCGTGGTCGCCCCCCATGCAGTCCACAGCGATGGTGATCATGGGCAGGCAGCGCGTTCAGGCGCGACAGGAACCGAAAAGAGGATCGGCATCAAGACAAAGGCCCGAGCTACATAGGGTGTAGCGTCGGGCCCTCTGGAACCTGAGATGATCAGGCTTCGGACTTGGTCTTCAGCACCTTGCGGCCACGGTAGAAACCGTTGGGGCTGATGTGGTGGCGCAGATGGGTCTCACCCGTGGTCGGCTCGACAGCGATGCCGGGCACGTTCAGGGCGTTGTGCGAACGGTGCATGCCGCGCTTGGAAGGCGACTTCTTGTTTTGCTGGACTGCCATGGTTGGCTCCTGGTAATCAGGCCGCGCGACGGACGCTCGGCACAGGTGGTTCAAGGGTTGGACGGGATCGGCACAGCTTGGGTCTGCGCGAAACCATGAATTATAGCCTAACTTGTTGATTTGACCCCAGTTTTGCAAAGCGGGCCCGGCCCTCAGCCCTTCCTGGCGCCTTTCAGGCCTGCCAAGGCGGCAAAGGGGTTGGGCTTTTCAGCCTGGGCCGCCTCGAAATCCGCGTCCTGGGCAGCCAGTTTGACTTCGGTGGGGCACACCTCGTGGCGCGGCACCACGGGCAACTCCATCAGCAGCTCGTCTTCGATCAGCTCCTGCAGATTGAACTCGCGGGTCAAGGCCAGCACGTCTTCCTCGGCCGCCTCATCCTCGGCCTCGGCCTGCTCTTCGCTGGCCACAAAACGGAAGTCACGCGCCACCGCGAGTTCGATGTCAGCCGGCCCCAGGCAGCGCTGACAAGTCATGGGCAGGCCGACCTCGGCGCTCAGATGCAACCAGACTTGGGCATACCCACTGGCGTCAGTGCGCAACGCGCCCCGGGCTTCCCAGCGGACCGGGCGCTCGGCGCCCAAGCCACCGGTTTCCGACAGTAATCGCTCATATTTTGATAGCAAATCCCGGCCGGACAGGACGCCACCGGCCTGGGCAAAAGCCTTGATATCCAGGCGGTGGGCATGAAACTCTGGTGTCATGCCCGCAGTGTAAGAGAATCACCGCATGAGCGCCCCCGCCCCCCGCCCCCTGATCCTCGGCTCCACCTCGACCTACCGGCGCGAACTGCTGCAGCGCCTGCGCCTGCCTTTCGAAGTGATCTCGCCTGCGGTCGATGAAACCCCCCAGCCCGGCGAAAACCCGCGCGACCTGGCCCTGCGGCTGGCCCTGGCCAAGGCGCGCGCAGTGGCCACACGCCACCCGTCGGCCGTGGTCATCGGTTCGGACCAGGTGGCCGACCTGGGCGGCGAGCCGCTGGGCAAGCCCGGCACGCACGAACGCGCCGTGGCCCAGTTGCGCCGCATGCGCGGCCGCACCGTGATCTTCCAGACCGCCGTGGCCGTGGTCTGCGTCGAGACCGGTTTCGGGCAGATCGAACTGGCGCCGGCGCGCGTGCGCTTTCGCGATCTGACAGACGCCGAGATCGAAAGCTATCTGCGTGCCGAGACCCCCTATGACTGCGCCGGCAGCGCCAAAAGCGAGGGTCTGGGCATCGCCCTGCTCGACGCCATCGAGAGCGATGACCCGACCGCGCTGGTCGGCCTGCCACTGATACGCACGGCCCGCCTGCTGCGCGCGGCCGGTCTGTCCCTGCTGGGCACAGCATGAGTACGCCCGGCAGGCTCTATCTGGTGCCAGCGCCGCTGGACTTCGGCTGCAGCACCCAAACGCCGCTGACCGAGGTGCTGCCTGCTGGCACCCTGGCCGTGGCCGCACGCCTGCAGCACTGGATCTGCGAGAACGCCAAGAGCGCCCGCGCCTATCTCAAGCGCGTAGGTGAACTGCATCCTCTGGTGGGCTCGATCCAGTCACTGGACATCCAGGAACTGCCGCGAGAGGTCCACAAGAAGGGCGACCACGGCAGCACGAGTTTCGACGCCCGGCCGCTGCTGGCCCCGGCGTTGGCTGGCCAGGATCTGGGGCTGCTGAGTGAAGCCGGCATGCCCGCCGTGGCCGATCCGGGTTCTTCGGTGGTACGTGCCGCGCACGAATTGGGCATCGAAGTCGTGCCGCTGGTGGGTCCGGTCTCGCTGCTCTTGGCGCTGGCCGCCAGCGGTTTGTCGGGCCAGAACTTCGCCTTTGTGGGTTATCTGCCCCAGGACGCCGTCGAGCGGGTGACACGCATCCGTGAGCTGGAATCGCTAGCGCTCAAGAGCGGACAGACCCAGCTTTTCATCGAAACGCCCTACCGCAATGCCGCCCTACAGGATGCCCTGCTCAAGACCTTGCAGCACAACACGCGCCTGGCCGTGGCCAGCGGCCTGACCCTGGCGGGGGCTCAGGTGCGCAGCCACACGGTCAAGCACTGGAAACAGCAAACACCAGCCCCCGGCAGGGACACCCCCGCCGTCTTCGCGATCGGGCGTTGAAAACCGCACACGGCCCGCGTCTGACTTGTTGCCTGGAGGAATCGTCCTCATAATGGTTCACCATGAAACTGCTGCGACTGCCTCGCTCGAAGGTCCGTCTGGGCGAACCCCTGCCATGGAGCGTGCGTGACGAGAGTACCCGGCTCCTGCTGTCGCGGGGTTATGTCATCGAAAGCGAAGAGCAGCTTGAAGAGTTGCTGACACGGGGTGCGTTTGTCGACATCGAGGAAGCCCGCGCGGTCGCCCACCAGGACGAGATGGCCGCGCAGGAGCGCGCCAACCTTTCTGCCCTGAAGCGCCCGCAGAACCTGTTCAGCCTGTGGGACCAGACGGCGCAGGAGCTGCGCCAAATCCTGGGCGATCAGCCCGAGAGCGCACCACCCCCTGGCCAGATCACCGATTTTTCCGCCCGGCTGATGGCGCTGGTGGACCAGGATGTGGACATGGCCCTGTACCACGTGGTGCGGCAGGAATCGGCCCATCTTTATTACTACGGCTACAACCACGCCATCCACACCGCCGTCCTCTGCCTGTTGATGGCGCGCCGGCTGCAATGGCCGCAAGCCAGGCTTCTGAGCCTGATGCACGCCGCACTCACCATGAACCTGTCCATCCTGCAACTGCAGGGTGTGATGGCCGAGCAGGATGAGCCCATGCGCGAAAGCCAGAAAATCCAGATCCAGGCCCACCCGGAACTGGCCGTGCGCTGGCTGAGCGAAGCCGGCGTCACCGATGGCGACTGGCTCGCCGCCATCGCCCAGCACCATGAGCATGCCGACGGCACGGGCTATCCGCAGGGCCGCGCGGACCCCTGCGACCTGGCCATTGCGCTGCGTGTCGCCGATGTCTTCACCGCCAAGATCAGCCGGCGCAAGCTGCGCACCGCGCTGCCGATCCAGGAGGCGGCGCGGCAGCTGTTCCGCGAAGATCACGGCGGCCCGCTCTCCTCGGCCGTCATCAAGGAGTTCGGGCTCTACCCACCGGGTGAGGTGGTGAAGCTGGCCTGCGGTGAAATCGGCGTCGTGATGCGACGCACCGACAGTGTGAAATGCCCGCTGGTGGCCGCCATCACCGATGAGCGGGGTCAGCCTTCGGTGCACACCGTGCAGCGCGATACGTCTTTGCCAGCCTACGCCATCGTCGGCAGCGTGGCCGACAAGTCACTGGTCGCCCGCATGCCACCCGAGCGGATCTATGGCTACAACCAGCTTGCCCCCACTGCGGAAGCGAGCCCCGGGCCCGCTTCCGCCGCCTGAGCGGGGAATGAAGGCGCTCAGCGCCAGGCCGGCTGGGCGCGCAGGGCCTTGACCGAGCCTTCGCCGATGGCCGAACCGAAACGCTTGATCAGGCGCTCGGCCACGTTCGGATGGCGCGTGTAGTCGACGATCTCCTCGGCCTGGACCACCTCGCGCGCCACGTAGTCCAGGTTGCCGAGATGGTCGGCCAGGCCCAGGTCCACGGCCTGCTGGCCGGTCCAGAACAGGCCGCTGAACATATCGGGCGTTTCCTTCAGACGCTTGCCACGCCCTTCCTTGACGACACCGATGAACTGCTTGTGGATCTGGTCCAGCATGGCCTGGGCGAAGGCGCGCTGCTTCTCGGTCTGCGGACTGAAGGGGTCGAGAAAACCCTTGTTCTCGCCCGCCGTCATGAGGCGGCGCTCGACGCCCAGCTTGTCCATCAGACCGGTGAAACCGAAACCGTCCATCAGCACGCCGATGCTGCCCACGATGCTGGCCTTGTCGACGTAGATCTTGTCGGCCGAAACGGCGATGTAGTAGGCCGCCGAAGCGCAGGACTCTTCCACCACCGCATACACCGGCTTCCTGTGCTTGGCCTTGAGGCGGCGGATCTCGTCATTGATGATGCCGGCCTGCACCGGGCTGCCCCCGGGGGAGTTGATCAGCAGCACCACGGCTTGCGCACCCTGGTCTTCGAAAGCATTACGGATGGCGGCCACCACCAGGTCGGCGCTGGCTTCGCTGTCCGAGGCAATTTCGCCCTTGATTTCCACCAGCGCGGTGTGACGCGTGCTGGGGGCATTGCCACTCTGGCTCAGGCCGAACACCAGCCAGGCCAGCAGGAGCAGGATCGCCAGTGTGGTCAGGCGGCTGATGATTTTCCAGCGGCGCGCGGCGCGCTGCTCCTCCAGCGCGGCAAAAGCCAGCTTTTCCAGGACAGCGCGTTCCCAGCCGGGCGTGGCGGAGGTTTCTTGCTGGCGGCTGCCGGACTCGGCGCCAAGGTTGTCACTCATGTCAGAACTCGAGGGGTTTCAGGTTGTAGGCAGTATGCCAGTGCACGACGCCATCGTGCTCGGTCAGGGCTATCTTGACCAGCCCCCCGCGGCAGGGTCCACCACGGCAGGCTCCGGTTTCGGGCGAGTACAGGGCGCCGTGCGTGGAACAGATCAGCCAGTGCCCGGTGAGGTCGAAGAACTGGTTGGGCTGGTAGTCCAGCTCCATGGCCACGTGCGTGCAGCGGTTCAGGTAGGCCTGCACACGGCCCTGGTAGCGTACGGCAAAGGCGCGGCAGGTCTGGCCACCGTAGACCACGTCGAAGGGCACGGCCAGCCCGCCGTCGGCCAGGTCGGCCGCATTGCACAGGGGGATCAGGGCCTCGTCCATGATGTCAGGCGATCGCCGTCCGCCGGGCCGCCCCAAGGACGGCGACGGCCCCCTCGGGGGGGCAGGGAGTACACGCAGTGACGACCGTGGGGGCTAAGCATTTTCCAAAAGCCAGTCGTGCAGGTCACGCACCGAGTGGGCCACATGCAGAGGCTGCAGGGCATGAAAGGCCTCGGGTTCGTGCGCGCCGTAACTCACCCCCACACTGGCGCAGTCGGCGTTGAGCGCCATCTGCAAATCGTGCGTGGTGTCACCGATCATCAGCGTGCGATCGGGCTCCACGCCGAACTCGCGCATGAGCTCCTGTAACATGCGCGGGTTCGGTTTGCCTGCTGTCTCGTCGGCCGTGCGCGAGCCGTCGAATACGCCCTTGAGCTGCACCGTCTGCAGCACCTCGTCCAGGCCACGCCGGCTCTTGCCCGTGGCCACGGCCAGCCAGTGGTGGCGTTGCTTCAGGTCGGCCAGCAACTCCAGCACACCCGTGAACAGGCTCAGATCGTTCTGACGCGCCATGTAATGGAAACGGTAACGTTCCCCCAGCAGAGGGTATTTGTCGGCCGGCACATCGGGCGCCGCATGGGCCAGCGCCTGCATCAGGCCCATGCCGATGACGTAGGCGGCGTCCTTGTCGCTGGGCACGGTGCCGCCCACATCGCGCACCGCATCCTGGATGCAACGCGTGATGATGGCGGTCGAATCGAACAGCGTACCGTCCCAATCGAAGGCGATCAGGTCGTACTGTCTGGGTCGAGAACTCATGAAATCTTCAAGTCTTGTCAGGAATAACCTGGGCCTGGAATTGTTCCAGCTCCGGCGGCAAGGGGGCCAGCAACTCGATGCGCTCGCCGCTGACCGGATGGTTGAACTGTAAACGCCAGGCGTGCAGGAACATGCGTTTGAGCGGCACACGCCCCGCTGTGGCGGTGGGTTTCTGCAGCGCTTTATTGAGCTCGAAATCACCGTATTTGTCGTCACCGACGATGGGCAGCCCCTCGGAGGCCAGGTGCACGCGGATCTGGTGCGTGCGACCGGTCTTGATGGTCACTTCCAGCAGGCTGTAGCCGGGCGCCCCCGGCGAGCGGCTGCGCACCTTGACCAGAGTGACGGCCTTCATGCCCTCCGGGTCGTCGCGCGCCACCACCTTGACGCGGCGCTCGCCATCGTCCAGCAGGTATTTGTGCAGGGGCTTGTCCAGCACCTTCTTGTTCAGCGGCCACTGCCCGGCCACCAGGGCCAGGTAGGTCTTGCCGGTCTCGCGCTCGCGAAACTGGTCCTGCAGGTGCTTCAGGGCGCTGCGCTTCTTGGCCAGCAGCAGGATGCCGCTGGTCTCGCGGTCCAGCCGGTGCACCAGTTCCAGGAATTTGGCCTGCGGCCGCGCCATGCGCAGCTGCTCGATCACCCCGAAACTCACGCCCGAGCCGCCATGCACGGCCACCCCGGCCGGCTTGTCGATGGCCAGCACTGCCTCATCCTCGTACAGCACTGGGAATTCCCTCCCCGGCGCCCCCTTGGCCACCAGGCCCGCCATGGCCTCGGCCTTTTCCGTCGCGCGTTCGGACAGGCGCACGGGCGGCACGCGCACCACATCACCCGCCTGAACCCTTGTATCTGCAGAGGCCCGGCCTTTGTTAACCCTCACTTCGCCGCTGCGGATGATGCGGTAGACATGGGTCTTGGGCACCCCTTTGAGCTGGCGCAGCAGGAAGTTGTCCAGGCGCTGGCCGGCCGATTCTTCATCGACCGTCACCTGTTTGACTTCTGGACTCGCGGGAGCCGATTTGCCCCCTATAATGTGTTTCACTAGCGACGCGCTGTAAGTGGTTGATTTGTCTGGAGTTTAGTCCACATGACACCACCGGCCGCGCTGGAAGGTCGATGTCACCGACCACCGGGTACGCAAACCGCAAGCCAGCTGCTTGCCGTGGCCTGCCCAGTGGAAGGCGCAACCGACGCCTTGAAACACTGAACGGAATACCCAGTGCTGCCAGCCACAAGCTGGCAGCCGGATCTAAGCGAAATGTTTGTGATGATGAGCCTGAACCTCATGTGCCTGCAGCGCGTACGCGTGCTGTTCCTCGGCACGGGTCAGCCGTCAGCGCCCGCAGTGCGGGCTGCCTGGGCCACCAAGTTGGTGGTGGCCCCACACTCACCTCCCCTCGCCCCCATCCACGCGCCTATGCCGCGGCTCACCCCCTGAGCCTGCGGTTCTCCGGCAATTCCATCCGTTTCGAAGCGTCAGTTCCGGCATCGTGCGCCCGCACAGGGCATGTGTACTGATGTAAAGGAAAACATCCCATGAAACGGATGCTGATCAACGCCACGCAGGCTGAAGAACGCCGCCTGGCCATCGTCGACGGGCAAAAGCTCCTCGACTACGAAATCGAGGTTGAAGGGCGCGAACAGCGCAAGGGCAATATCTACAAGGCCGTCGTCACGCGCGTCGAGCCCTCGCTCGAAGCCTGCTTCGTCGACTACGGCGAAGACCGCCACGGTTTCCTGCCTTTCAAGGAAATCTCCCGCCAGTATTTCCAGCAGGGTGTCTCGGTCAGCCAGGCCCGCATCCAGGACGCCATCAAGGAGGGCCAGGAACTGCTGGTCCAGGTGGAAAAGGAGGAACGCGGCAACAAGGGCGCAGCCCTGACCACCTTCGTCTCGCTGGCCGGCCGTTATGTCGTGCTCATGCCCAACAACCCGCGTGGCGGTGGCGTCAGCCGCCGCATCGAGGGTGACGACCGGGCCGATCTGAAGGAAGCACTCGATCAGCTCGAATACCCCAACGGCATGTCCATCATCGCGCGCACCGCCGGCATCGGCCGCGCCGCGCCCGAGCTGCAGTGGGACCTGAACTACCTGCTCAAGCTGTGGACCGCCATCGACGGCGCCACCAAGGGCGGCAAGGGCGCCTACCTGATCTACCAGGAATCCAGCCTGGTGATCCGCGCCATCCGTGATTACTTCAACAACGACATCGGCGACATCCTGATCGACACCGACGACGTGTACGAGCAGGCCCAGCAGTTCATGGCGCACGTCATGCCCGAGCATGCCGCCCGCGTGAAACGCTACCGCGACAACGCGCCGCTGTTCAGCCGCTTCCAGATCGAACACCAGATCGAATCGGCCTACGCCCGCACCGTGACCCTGCCCTCGGGCGGCGCCATCGTGATCGACCACACCGAGGCCCTGGTTTCGGTGGACGTGAACTCGGCGCGCGCCATCAAGGGCAGCGACATCGAGGAAACCGCCACCCGCACCAACCTGGAAGCCGCCGACGAAGTGGCGCGCCAGATGCGCCTGCGCGATTTGGGCGGCCTGATCGTGATCGACTTCATCGACATGGAAGAGTCGAAGAACCGCCGCGAAGTGGAAAACCGCCTGCGCGACGCGCTGCGCCAGGACCGCGCCCGCGTGCAGTTCGGCACCATCTCCAAGTTCGGCCTGATGGAAATGAGCCGCCAGCGCCTGCGCCCGGCCCTCTCCGAAGGGGCGTCCATCCCCTGCCCGCGTTGCGGCGGCTCCGGCCACATCCGCGACACCGAGAGCTCGGCCCTGCAGATCCTGCGCATCATCCAGGAAGAGGCCCAGAAGGACAACACCGCCGCCGTGCATGTGCAGGTGCCGGTGGACGTGGCCTCCTTCCTGCTCAACGAGAAGCGCAACGAGATCACCAAGATCGAGCTCAAGCAGCGCCTCAACGTGCTCATGGTGCCCAACAAGTCGTTGGAAACGCCGAACTACAAGCTCGAGCGCCTCAAGCACGACGACCCGCGCCTGGACCACATCGAAGCCAGCTACCAGATGGTCGAGGAGATCGAGGATCCCACCGCCGTCACACGACGCTCGCAGGAGCCGACCAACAGGCAGACCCCGGTCATCAAGGGTGTGCTGCCCGATGCACCGGCTCCGATCGTGGCGCCGAAGCCGGTGGCCGAGCCGCAGCCGGCCGCCAAGCCCGCGGCGCGCAAGGTCGAGCAGCCGGCCAGCGCAGGCTTCGTCGGCTGGCTCAAGGGCCTGTTCGGCAGCAAGCCGGCCGCCGAGCCGGCCAAGCTCGCCGAGAAGAAGGAAGAGAAACGCGAAGCCCGTGGCGGCCGTGACGGCAACCGCAGCGAAGGCCGCGGTGAAGGCCGGGGTCGTGGCGGCCGCGGTGGCCGCGGCGAGCGTGGTGAACGCCAGGAACGCGGCGAGCGCAATGAACAACGCGGCAACCGTGGCGAGCGCCAGGGCCAGCGTGGCGATGCCGAGCAACGCGCGCCCCAGACGGCAGAGGCCGGCGGTGAGCAGCCGCCGCGCCAGGAACGCGCGCCGCGCAACGGCGAGCAGCGTGGTCGTGGCGAACGTGGTGATCAGCAACGCGGCGAGCGCCAGGAACGTGGCAGCCGTGGCGAACGTGGTGATCGTCAAGGCCAGCGTGGCGATGCCGAGCAACGCGCCCCCCAGACGGCAGAGGCCGGCGGTGAGCAGCCGCCGCGCCAGGAACGCGCGCCGCGCAACGGCGAGCAGCGTGGTCGTGGCGAACGTGGTGATCAGCAACGCGGCGAGCGCCAGGAACGTGGAGAACGCCAGGAGCGTGGCCCGCGCCCCGAGGGCGAGCGTCGTCCCGCCGAAGACATCCGCCCGCAGGACGGTGCTGTCGAGCAGCAACTGCCCGTCGAAGCCCTGAACGGCGCTGACACGCAACCCATGGCTGACGCCCGCCCCGAAGGCGAGAGCAACGGCCAGCGCGAGCGCCGTTCGCGTGACCGTTACGGCCGTGACCGCCAACGTGGCGAGCGCGGTGAACGTGGTGAAAGCCAGGAACGCCCGGCCCAGGATGCTGCCGCCTCTGAGACAGCCGACGCCACCGAGCGCACACCGGCGCTGGCGGCCGAAGTTCGCAGCGCGCCTGTTCCGGCCAAGACCGCTGCGCCTGCAGCAGCCCAGTCTGGGCGTGCACTGCCGCGCGTGCCGTCCTATAACCTGCCGCTGTCCGACCTGAACCAGATCGCCAGCACGGCCGGCCTGCAATGGATCAACTCCGACGCCGACAAGATCGCCGTCGTGCAGGCCGCCATTGCCGCAGAACCCAAGCCGGTGCACGTGCCGCGCGAGCGGCCGGCGCCGGTGGTGATCGATGAGGGTCCGCTGATCCTGGTCGAGACCCGCAAGGATCTGCGGGAGATGAAGCTGCCTTTTGAGCAGGGTTCTGCTCAAGGCTGAGTCTCTTTGCGCTCGCAGTCAGAAAAGGCACCTTAGGGTGCCTTTTCTGTTTCTGCATGGCGCTGTTTTTAGCGAGGTGTTGTCGGAATGTGCGCCCGCAAATGCCAAGCCAGCAAAAGAGAAAGCGAGAACCAGACCAGCAACGATAATCACCCCATGACGAATCCAACCCGACAAGAGGCCGAGCGCCGCAAAGCCGATCAGGACCTGCTCTTCAAGGGCCTCGTGATCGCTCTGATCGGCGTGGTCATCCTCCTGGGCCCCTACGTCAGCCGTTCGCCGTCTGTGCAGGAGTTGTTGACCGGCGGTGCCGTCGTGGGCTGGTTCGCCCTCGTCCTGGGAATAGCCTTTTTAGGCCAGTACTTCCTGCGTCGTCGCGCGAGAAGGTAACCCCAGTCGCGTGGGCGAAACGTACTGCTGGCGGAAGATCTCGAAGGGCATGGTGTCGGCCGCCTCGATGGCGCGCTGATCTTCGAGCGACTTGCGCGCCATCGCCTCCAAGCGCAACTGCTGCTGCGGAGTCCACGAGCGGGCCAACAGGTCCTGACGGGTCTGCTGCGAGCGGGCGCGCACGAAACGCAGGAAAGAGTTGTCGTGACCGCTGGCCATCTCGGCCAGCACACGGGCCGAAGGCAGGGTCGAAGGATCGGCCAGGCCGGCACGGGCCGAGGCCAGGGCCGCGCTGTAGTCGCTGCCGCCGTGCGCAGCATCCAGCGCGCGCGCGATGGGCTCGCAGGCCTGCACCAGTTCACTGCCCCAGTCTTTCAGCGTGACGGCTTGTCCACCGCGCAGCAGTTGCAGTCCCGGCTCGCGCCCGCGCGCGGCCGTGAGGTGCTGGTTGCGTGCGAGCTCGGCGATTTCCTGCGGCGTGTCGGGCGGGCTCTCGCTCTGCAGGCAGTGCAGCAGGAAGACATCGAGGAAACGCATGGTCTGTGCGTTGATGCCCACGGGCTCGAAGGGGTCCAGGTCCATGAGACGCACTTCCACGTACTCCACGCCGCGCTCGCGCAGCGCGTGCAGCGGACGTTCGCCCTGGAAGATGGTGCGTTTGGGGCGGATGGTGCCGTAGAACTCGTTCTCGATCTGCAGCAGGCTGGTGGCGAGCTGGATGTAGTCACCACCCGGGTTCAGCACACCCAGGGCTTCGTAGGCCGGCCAGGGACGTGTGAGCGCGTCGTGCAGCGAGGCGGCGTAGCCCTCCAGGCTGTTGTAGCTGACCGCCAGTGAGGCCTGGGCATCGCTCTGGTAACCCAGGCGGCCCATGCGCAGCGAGGTACCGTGCGGCATGTACAGCGCCTGGCCGTTGAGCGACCGCAGCTCGTGCTGGCGGCCTTCGACAAAGGTGGGGCACAGGGCGGGCGAAGCGCCGAAGAGGTAGAGCAGCAGGAAGGCGTGGCGACGGAAGTTGCGGATCAGCGCGAAATACTCCGCATTGCTCACGCCGGGCAGTGACCAGTTGTAGTGGATGCCCGAGATGGTCTGCATGCGCCGGCCATAACGATGGCCCAGGCCCATGCGGTAGACGCTCTTGGCGCGCCCGATGTTCGATGAGCCGTAACGGCCCAGGGGGATGGTCTCGTCCGTGGGCAGGCCGCAGGGCATGCTGGAGACCCAGAGCATCTCTTCCCCGGCATCGCGCAGGGTGCGGTAGGTGTACTGGTGGGTTTCGGTGAGTTCGTCCAGACAGGCCTGCACGCCGGCATGCACACCGGTGATGAGTTCGAGCTGGGACTCGGAATAGTCGGTGGTGATATGCGGGTGCGTGAGCGCCGAACCCAGAGCGGCCGGATGCGGCGTGAGCGCCAGTTTGCCGTCGGGCAGCGCGCGCAGGCTCTCCTTCTCGATGCCGCGGCGAATGCCCAGCAGGCGCTCGGAGTCGGGGAGAGGGTGGGCGACGGGGCTGCTCATGCGGGAAATCCTGCGGCTGTTCTATTTGTAATCGGACCCGGAAGTTACCATGACGGGATAAACCCTGCTGCGCGGGGTCAAGACCCGTCCCTTTCCCCAAATGAGCGACAGTCCGAGCATCGTCATAACCCAAGGCCCGCTGGCCGACACCCAGGCCATGTTTGCCGCTCTGCAGCAGCAGGCACAGGTCACCAGCGTGATCCTGCGCAGCCCGCCGCCCCTGCCCACGGGCTGCTGCGGGCGGGGTTGCAATGGTTGCGTGTGGGAAGGTTTTTATGCCGCAGCGGAGTACTGGCGGCAGGAAGCGGAGTCGCTGCTGCAGCCCCGAGCCGGTCTAGAGTCCTCGGCTCAGCGTGAACATGACAACTTCCGTGCCGGGAAAGTTCGCCTGGATGCTCCAGTCGGGATCGAGACGCCAGCCGATGCCTGGAATGATGGCGGGTGAGAAGCCATGGTAGTTCAGCAGCATCCGGTCCTCATAGGGCTGGACATAACCGTAGATCACGCCGACCGTCAGCTTCACGTAGATCGATTCGGACCAACTGGTGACATTGTTGAAGACGTGGCCATAGTAGGCATAGGCACTGGGCTGGCCATAGGAGTTGGAAAACAGGGCCAGGCCGTAGAGGGAATGGTCGGGCATCTCGCGCTCCAGCCCCAAGGCCCACACCTGTTTGTACTCCGGCCTGGCCTGGTAGTGATGCGTCCAGGGACTGACGACCACCTGCCAAACCGCGTCGCTGGCTGGTGCCAGAGGCACTTCGGGCTCCGCGGCCAGGCCCGTCACGGTCACCAGCAATATCCCGCAGATCACCAGACCTTGCAGGCAAGGCCGGCAAGCAGAGCGCAGCGATCGGGACACGGGACCATTCTTTCACGTGCAGACCGGTGATGGTTGCCTGAATACCCTGCAAACAGGCGCATGGCCAAAGATAGTCCACCATGCGTCTTGGCCCACAGACGTGCAGCGAATCCGGACGCTGTGGCAGACTGCAGGGACGCGCATGCTCCTGCTCTTCCTTCTGCTCTATGCGGCTCTCACGCGGCTCTGGCACGTCCCGCTCCAGGTCGGCGCAGGCTATCTGGGCCTGAGCCTGCTCTGCTTTGTGGTCTATGCGCGAGACAAGTCCGCCGCATGCTCGGGGCAATGGCGAACTCGCGAGAGCACCCTGCATCTGCTGGCCCTGCTCGGTGGCTGGCCGGGTGCACTGCTCGCGCAGCAGCGCTTGCGTCACAAAACGAGCAAGACGCGCTTTCTGCTGCTGTTCTGGCTCACCGTACTGATCAACATCGCCGGCTTCGTTCTGCTGAGTTCACCTTGGGGAGGTAACTGGCACTGGACAAAATAACTTATCCCCTCGCAAGAGGGCCAAGCATGAAAAAACAAATACAAAAATTCTTTCTGTTGCGTCATCGATGGATGACACATCTGATCTTCCTGCTTGTCCGCTTCATATTCCCGATCCTGGCGGCCTTTATCGTTACCGAGATCCAGATGGCAATTCACCTGTTCCAAACCGGTCAAACCCGAGCGGAGCAAAGTGAAAACTATGGCCTGGCATTCGAGGCTTTTCTGCTTGCAGTTGTGACCTTCATCTTGACGCCCCCAGTAATGCCCGGAGTGTGGTGGTTCGCCATGCGCGAACGAGGCTGACACTCACTGCTTACCCAGCATCGCCATCGCCCGCCCCACCTCATGCGTACCCTGGGCGCTGCCGCTGCCCGGCACCGTCTCGTGGGTGCGGTCCAGCACTTCGGCCAGGTGCTGCTGCAGGCGCACGTCGGCGTTCTCGTCGAGGCCGATCCAGACGCCTCGGGTCATGGTGATGTGGGCCGCCTCCACGCTGCCGGCGCCCGCACAGAGCGTGGTGCGCGTGGGGGCATCGGCGCTGGCCAGCGCCAGCATGGCGGGGACCACGGCCTCGGGCTGCAGGGCGCGCAGCACTTCGGCAGGCATGAGGTCTTCGGTCATGCGCGTGGCGGCGGTAGGGGCCAGGCAGTTGACGCGGATGTCGTTCTTTGCGCCTTCGAGTGAGAGGGTCTGCATCAGCCCGACCAGGGCCAGCTTGGCCGCGCCGTAGTTGGACTGGCCGAAGTTGCCGTAGAGGCCGCTGGAAGACGTCGTCATCACGATGCGGCCGTATTTCTGCGCGGTCATGTGCGGCCACACCGCCTTGCAGCAGTGCACGGCGCCCATGAGGTGCACGTCCAGCACGAGGCGGAAGTCGGCCAGTTCCATCTTGGCGAAGGTCTTGTCGCGCAGGATGCCGGCGTTGTTGACAAGGATGTCCACGCGGCCCCAGGCATCCACCGCCTGCTGCACCATGGCCTGGACGGCCTCGAAGTCGGTGACGGAGGCCGCGTTGGCCATGGCCTCGCCGCCCGCGGCGCGGATCTCGTCCACCACCTGTTGCGCGGCGCCGGCCGAGCCGCCCGAGCCGTCGCGCGCGCCGCCCAGATCGTTCACCACCACCCTGGCGCCGCGCCGGGCCAGGGCCAGCGCGTGCTGGCGGCCCAGACCACCGCCGGCCCCGGTCACGATGGCCACGCGGCCCTTGAAGTCGATCATGCTGTCTCCTTGTTGACTGTCAGCGTATGTTCAAATCTTACTGGACCAACACTTCACGTCAGGTCACCTGACGGACAGCGACATGGAACTGAACCGCACCGTCATCGAAACCCCGCCCCGCGACGCGGCCACCGTGGTCATGCTGCGCGACGCGCCCGGCGGGCTGGAGGTCTTCCTGCTCAAGCGGCACAGCGCCTCGGACGTGCTGGGCGGGGCCTATGTGTTTCCCGGCGGCAAGATCGACGCCGAAGACGCCGCGCTCATTCCCCAGCTGGACCAGCCCCTGGCCGCGCTGCACGGTGCGCTGGGCGAACCCGGAACGGCGGCGGAGCTCGCCGCGAGCTGCTACGTGGCGGCGCTGCGCGAGGCCTTCGAGGAATCGGGTGTGCTGTACGCGCACGATGCCAGCGCGCAGCAGGTGGCACAGGCCACGGCGCTGCTGCGCGAGGGCCATGGTTTTGCCGAGGTGCTCACCCGCCTGGGCCTCAAGCTCGACACCCGCAGCGTGCTGCCCTGGTCGCGCTGGGTCACGCCCAGGATGGCTTCGGTCAGTTCCAGGCGTTTCGACACGCGTTTTTTCGTGGCCGCCGTACCGGCGGTACAGACCGCACGGCACGACAACCATGAGGCGACCGAGAGCGTATGGGTGGCGCCCCGCGCCGCGCTGGAACAGTACCGTGACGGGCACATCGACCTGGCGCCGCCGCAGATCATGAGCCTGGCGCATCTGGCGCGCCACGCCAGCGTGGCCAGCGTGCTGACCGAGGCCCGGGGCAAAAGTCCGGCCCTGGTGCAGCCCGAGCCCTATGACGATGAAAACGGCGTGCGCGTGCTGTGCTACCCGGGGGATCCACGCCACAGCGTGAGCGTACGCGCCCTGCCCGGCCCCACGCGGCTGCGCTACAGCGGCAAGCGCTTCCAGCCCGAGGGTGGCTTCGAGGTGCTGTTGTGCTGACTCAGCTGTTCGCGCGCTTCTTCAACCAGCGCATCAGCCCCCCCACCATCGGCAGCTTCTCGTAGAGCTCCTCGGCCGCGTCCCAGTAGTCGCGGTGGGTGCGGATGCGGCCGTCCTGCGCCAGGCGCAGGTGGGTGGCGCCCCGTATGGTCTGCAACTGGGCGGCCTTGAAGTTGCGGAAACGGAAGTGAAAATCCCAGCTCAGGAAAACCTGGTCGCCTTCGACCAGACGGTTGGTGACCACAAAGTGCGGTTCATCCAGCGACTGGTACATGTGCTGAAAGATGCGCTGGATGGCCGGCACGCCGCGCACCTCGTTGAAGGGGTCCTTGAAGCAGGCGTCTTCGGTATAGAACTGGCTGAAACGCTCCACGCCCTGCGGGCTCAGCGTTTCGAAGAAGACGGCGATTTTTTCGACGGCGTGACTCATAGTCCGGTGAATTTTCGGGTCAGGGGGAAATAAAGACGGTAGGGCAGCAGGCGCATGAACTTGAGCCAGCGCGTGAAGCGTTTGGGAAAGTGCAGCTCGAAGTCACCACGCGCCCAGCCGGCCAGCATCTCGCGCGCGGCGACTTCGGGTGTGATCAGCGCCGGCATCTTGAAGTCGTTCTGCGCGGTCAGCGGCGTTTCGACGAACCCGGGGTTGACCACGCTCACACCCAGGCCCAGAGGACCCAGGTCCAGGTACAGGGCTTCGGCCAGGTTGATGAGGGCGGCCTTGGTCGGCCCGTAGGCCAGGCTCCTGGGCAGGCCACGGAAACCCGCCACGCTGCTGACCAGGCTCAGATGCCCGCCCTGCCCGCGCTCGGCCTGCTGCTTCAGATGAGGCAACACGGCTTCCAGCAGGTAGAGCGCACCCACGTAGTTGACCTGCTCGTGGCGCAGCATTTCCTCCAGGCTGTAGGCCCGGGCATCGACCGGCAGGTAATAACCGGCGCAGTAAACCACCAGGTCCAGCGGGCCGCGCTCGATGATGACATCGCTGGCCAGCCTCAGGGCGTGGCGGTCCGTCACATCCAGCGGCAGGGCCATGGCACGCACGCGACCCTGGGCATCCTGCCCCGGATGCGCGGCCACCCAGGCATCGAGTTGCGCTGCCTTGCGGGCCGAGACAAAAACCGTAGCGCCTTGTGCGTGCAGCAGATCGGCGCAGGCCTGGCCGATGCCGCTGGAGGCGCCGACCAGCCAGACCCTCTTGCCGGCCCAGTCACGCAGGTGGGGATTGAGGGACATGTTTCAGCGCTTGGTGAAAGACAGGGTGACTTCACCCAGGCGCACACCCCATTTGCTCATGGTGGCGCGGTTGAGCATGACACGGTCGTTCATCTGGTACATCCAGTCCTCGAAATGTACAACGATGTTGCGCCCGTCCACCGGCAGATCGAGCTCATAGGCCCAGTAGAAGGCGTTGCCGCGCTCCTCGCCCAGGGCCTCGCCCACCACGTCCCCGGCGGTGCCGATGTACAGGCCCTGGCCGCCCACGCCGGGCCGGCGCTTGAGCGTCCAGACGCGCTTCTGTGTCGTACCGTCGGAGTAGGTGAAGTCTTCGTCGAGCACGCCCACTTCGCGGCCGCTCTCGCCGCTCCAGCGGCAGTTCATGACCACGGTGAAACGCTTGACCACCTTGCCCGAGCGGTCGGTGAAGACACCATAGGCATCGACCGTGCCGCTGAAATAACGGCGCAGGTCGAGCTCGGGTTTTTCGCCCGCGTAATCGGCGATGGAGGGCGAGGCGCAGCCCGAGAGTGCAACCGCGCCCAGGGCCGCGGTACCGGTCAGCAGCAGACGTCGTTTCATATGGAATCCTTGTTGCGATGGATGAAGAATGAATACAGCAGGCCGCCCGCTGCAAGCTTGAGCGCACAGGGCAGCAGGCAGTAGGCGGCGGTGAGAGCCTGCAGGGCCTGCGGTTCGCGCGCGCCGGGCGCGTAGCCGTAGAGGCCCAGAAGCGGAAGAGCCAGGCCGGCGGCCAGGGCCAGGTTGAGTTTGGTGGCGAAGTTCCACCAGCCGTAATAAGCGCCTTGCGTGCGGCCCAGGTCACCGGCGCGGGCGATCAGGCCGGCCAGCATGGCGCCGGGCATGACCAGATCGGCCCCGAGCGCCGCGCCCGAGAGTATGCAGATGGCGATGAAAAACCATGCGTCCCCCGTGTCCAGCATGGCCGCCCAGGCGAAAACGACCACGGCCAGCGCCATGCCGCCCAGCCAGCTGCGCGCCAGGCCGAAGCGGCGCACGGCGGCCAGCCACAGGGGCATGGACAGCGCGGCGCTCAGGAAGTAGCTGCCGAGAAAGAGCGGTTCCATGCGGGTGGGCGCCTGCAAGCGGTCCTGCACGAAAAACAGCACCAGGGTGGCCGGCACCGCGCTGGCAATGCCGTTGAGCATGAAAACGGCCAACAGGCGGCGAAAGGGTGCGCGCTGCCAGGGTTGCCACAGCTTGCCAGCCTCGGCTGCCGTGCCCGTGAGGGCGTGGTCCGCGGGGCGCGGCCCCGCACGCCAGGCCAGCCAGCCCAGCCCCAGCGCCAGCCAGAACAGACCCACCATGGCCTCCAGCCCCCAGAGCACGGGCGCCACCGATGCCAGCAGCACACCGACCAGGCCCAGGCCTTCGCGCCAGGCCACCAGGCGACTCTGGTTCAGCGCGTCGCCACCGAGCAGTGCGCCCCAGGCCTGGTGCGACAGGGTCACGCCGCTGAAGCTGGCGTAGGTGAGCATCAGCAGCAAGGCACTCACGATGAGCAGGCCGCCGCCACTGCGCAGCGGCGGAAAGAAGAGCAGCGCGAAGCCCGCACCCATCAACACACAGGCCGCCGCCGCCCAGGCCAGCAAGGCCGATGCGGAACGGCGGTAGAGCCGGTCGCTCAGGCGGCCCAGCAGCGGGTCGATCAGCGCGTCGGCCAGGCGCGTGGCCAGCAGCAGCGCCCCCAGCGTGGCCAAGGGCACACCGAACTCGCGCGCATAGTGGTTGGGCAGCAGCACGTACAACGGCAGCGCCACGAAAGCCAGGGGCAGGCCCATGAGGCCGTAGCGCCAGGCTTGCGCGACAGAGAGCGTGGCAGCGGCTGTCATGGGAGCATGCCGTTCAGCGGGTGCTCAAGGACTGGCCCAGCAGGGCCAGGCGCAACTTGGGCGCCGAGGTCTGTTCCGACAGCCAGATGCCGAAGAACAGGCGGGCGAATTCGGGATCGGCAATTTCTCCCGTGGGTTCGCCGTTGGCGTAAAACTGCGCACCGCGTCCGGGCAGATGCACACCGGTCAGACGGTCGCCGGCTGCCACGTCGGGGAAAACCGCCTGCATGGCCAGCAGCCAGCGCTGCGCCTGCGCCTCGCTGAAGCTGCCCAGACGGCGCATCTCGGCGATGGAACGCTCGGCAATGTCGCGGCCCCTGAAGTTGCGCAGGTAATGCAGGTCCAACGCATAACGCTGGCGTGCCAGGGCCTGCGGATCGAAGCCGGGCTCGACCCACAGGCTGGCCTGGTAGACCTCGAAACCCCACCAGGTGTAGAGGCCGCTGCCGGCCTGGCGTGGCTGTGCCAACAGCGGCGCGGGGGGCGTTGCCGCTGCGGAGGCGATCTCGGCCCAGGCCGGCGCAATCGCCAGCAGCAGGGCCAGACCGGCAGCAATTGCTACATTTTTTGTAGCGTGTACTGCACCACGTCGATATTGGCTTCGTCGAACGCGGCTTCGCAGTAGGCGAGGTAGAACTCCCATAGGTGCATGAACCTTTCGTCAAATCCGAGGGGCAGGATGCGCTGGCGTTCGGCCAGGAACTGGTGGCGCCAGCGACGCAGGGTTTCGGCGTAGTCCGGGCCGAAGGGCAGCGCGTCCACCACCTTCAGGCCCGCGGCCTCGGCCTGGCGGCGGAATTCGGCCGGACAGGGCAGGCAGCCGCCGGGGAAGATGTACTGCTGGATGAAATCGGTCGACTGGACGTAACGATCGAACAGGCGGTCCTCGATGACGATGCTCTGGATGCAGGCGCGGCCGCCGGTCTTGAGCAGGCGCGCCACGCTTTCGAAGTAGGTGGGCCAGTATTCCCGGCCGACGGCCTCGATCATCTCGATGGAGCAGACCGCGTCATAGGGGCCGTCGTTGATGTCACGGTAGTCCTGCAGGCGCAGGTCGGCGCGCCCGGCAGCCTCGGCGCCGAGCTTGCCCATGCGTTCCTGGGCCCAGCCCAGCTGCTCGGTGCTGAGCGTGACACCGGTGAGCGAGGCGTCGAATTCGGTGACCGCCATCTCGGCCAGCGCGCCCCAGCCGCAGCCGATCTCCAGCACGCGGTCGCCCGGCTGCACGCCGGCCATGCGCAACGCGCGCCGTACCTTGGCCTGCTGGGCCGCGACCATGTCGCCGGCCAGATTGCCCTCGAACCAGGCCGAGGAGTAGTTCATGGTCTCGTCCAGCCACAGGCGGTAGAAAGCGTTGCCCAGGTCGTAATGGGCGTGGATGTTCTTGCGGCTGTTGGCCTTGGTGTTGCGGTGAAAAAGGTGGCGCAGGCGGTAGTACAGGCTGCCCAGCCAGCTGCCGTAGACCAGGTCTTCCAGGTCCTGACGGTTGCGGATGAACAGGCGCAGCAACGCGGCCAGATCATGGCTGCTCCACTGGCCGGCCATGTAACTTTCGGCAAAGCCGATGTCGCCGGACTTGATGGTGGCGCCGAACACGGCCCAGTCATGCAGCACCAGGCTGGCATGGGGCGCATCGCCCTTGCCGTAGCGCAGTTGCGTGCCATCGGGCAACTGCAGGCTCAGCGTGCCGTGGCGCAGGCGCTCGAGCAGGCGCAGGACGGAGCGGGCACTGGCGGGCGCGCTGCGCGGCAGCGTCATGCGGGAGGCAGTGGTGGAGTTCATGGCGATGTCAGCTGGAAAGGGAACGGGTGACGAAATCGGCCGGCGGTGCCGGCTTGCGGACGAACGGGACGCGCTTGAGCCACAGGCGCAGGGCCTGCCAGTGGATGTGGGCGATCAAGGCCAGCGTCATGGCCGGCTGGCGCCACAGCACACGGCTGGCACTGCGGGTGGTGTAGGGTTGCAGCACGCCGCTGACGCTGGTCTGCAGCAGCAGGCCCTGGCTGTCGTCCAGGTCGACACAGGCGACGGTGCGCTCCATGCCGTCGCGCACGGTGCGCAGGAAACGGAAGCGGTACTCGCCCTCCACACGGCAGAACGGCGACACATGGAAGACCTTGCTGGCGCGCTGCTCCTGGCCGTAACGCGGCGCATCGAGCAGGTAGCAGTGGCGTTCGCCGAAGGTGTTGTTGACCTCGGCCACAATGGCACGCAGCGTGCCGTCGGCGCGGTGGCAATACCAGAAGCTCACGGGCTTGAAGGTGTAGCCCAGCACCCTCGGGTAGCAGTGCAACCAGACCTCGCCGTCGGCATCAAGAATGCCTTCGCGCCGCAGCAGCTCTTCCATCCAGCCCAGGGCCCCGCCTTGGGCTGCGCTGCGGCCGTCGCCGTGGTCGCTGTCATGGAAGCTGAGCCAGCCGGCGCGGTTGTGCGCCAGCTCGCCGCTGCCGTAGCGGCGCATGCTGCGCAGCGGCAGCATCAGGAAGAAGGTGGCGTAGGCAAAGGCATGGCGCGCCGGGCGCAGGCGCGTGTGGCGCACTTGGCCACGGCCGATGAGCGGCACACCAATATCGCTCATGCCGCCTCCCGGTACGCCAAGCGTGCCAGCAGTTGCTGCGCGACCGACAGGCCGGATTTGAGGCCGTCCTCATGAAAACCGTAACCTGTCCAGGCGCCGGTGTACCAGGTGCACTGGCGGCCCTGCAGCTGGGGCAAGGCCTTCTGCGCGGCGATGGCATCCAGGTCGAACACCGGGTGGGCATAGTCGTAGCTGCCCAGCACATATTGCGGGTCGATCTCGCGCAAGGGGTTGAGCGAGACCAGTACCGGCTGCTCGAAAGGCAGGGGCTGCAGCTGGTTGAGCAGGTAGTGCAGGCAGACGCGGCTGTTTTCCTGTCCGGTGGCGGGGGCACGCTCGTAGTTCCAGGCGGCCCAGGCCAGGCGGCGCTCAGGCAGCACACTGGCATCGGTGTGCAGCACGGCACGGTTGGCCTGGTAGCGGATGGCGCCGAGCAGGCGCTCCTCTTCGGCCGAGGGCTGGTGCAGCAGGGCCAGGGCCTGGTCGGAATGCGTGGCCAGCACGACCTGGTCGAAACGCTGGGCGCCGTGCTCGGTGGTGACCGTCACGCCGTGGCCGTCGCGCTCGATGGAACGCACCGGCGTGTTCAGGCGCTTGTCGGGGATGCGGGCCACGATCTTCTCGACATAACGGCGCGCACCGCCAGTCACCGTCCACCACTGCGGCCGGCCGTTCACCTGGATCAGGCCGTGGTTGTGGCAGAAGCGGACCATGGTGGCCACCGGGAATTCCAGCATCTGCGCCGTCGGGCAGCTCCAGATGCAGGCCATCATGGGCAGGAAGTACCAGTCGCGGAATTCGGCGCTGAAACCCTGCGCGTCCAGCCAGGGGCCCAGGGGCTGGGCCAGTTGCGCGTCGGCGCCGGCTTCGGCCAGAGCGGTGGCCAGGCGATTGAAACGCAGCACCTCGCGCAGCATGCGCAGGAAGCGCCAGTTCAGCAGGTTGCGCCGCTGGGCAAACACGCTGTTGAGGCTGGCGCCATTCCATTCCAGACGGCGGCCGGTCACACCAGCCTGGACCGAGAAGGACATATCGGTCTTGGCCGTGGCGATGTCCAGTTCGTCGAACAGGCGGATCAGGTTGGGATAGGTGCGCTCGTTGAAGACCAGGAAGCCCGTGTCCACGCCCCAGGTGGTGGGGCCATGCGCCGTGGGCAGCGTCACGTCCACCGTGTGCGTATGGCCGCCAAAATAGTCCCCGGCTTCGAACAGGGTCAGTTCCGCCTGCCCCTGCAGGGCATGGGCCACGGCCAAGCCGGAAATGCCCGAACCGACAATCGCGATCTTCATGCGGGCACCTGCGGCTGTGTGCTCGAAGCTGCCAGCGCTGGGCTTGCCTGACATTGTCTGTCAGGGATTTTCATATTTGACATAGACAAATTTTTATTTAAACCGTTAATATCGACTTTACAGGCTAGATTATCTTTATTTGTCCTAGACAAAAATAGCAAAAGTGAAAGACCATAGCGAATACTCAGGCAAAGGAACTGCAATTCCCGGCGCCCTGCCTATTGCCGCGGTCGAACGCGACACCGGTCTTTCCAAGGACACGCTGCGCGTGTGGGAGCGGCGTTATGGCTTTCCGCAGCCGGTGCGCGATGCTTTTGACGAGCGGCACTACCCGCCCGAGCAGGTCGAGCGCCTGCGCCTGATCGCGCGCCTGCTGGGCAGTGGCCAGCGTCCCGGGCGCGTGGTGCCCCTGCCCCTGGCCGAACTGCATGCCATGCTGCAGGAGGCGGCCCCGGTCGACGCTGATGCGCTGGCCAAACCCGAGCTGCAGGCCATCCTGATGCTGGTGCGCCGCCATGAGGTGATGACCCTGCGCCGCACCTTGAACCAGGCCGTGCTGCGCCTGGGCCTGGGCCACTTCCTGACCGAACTGCTGGCGCCGCTGAATGTGCTGGTGGGCGAGGCCTGGGTGCGTGGCGAGATCCAGGTCTTCGAAGAGCACATGTACACCGAGAGCGTCATTGCCGTGCTGCGCAGCGCGCTGGGCAGCACGGCCTCCATGCCGCGCCCGGGCATGCCGCGCGTGCTGCTGGCCACCTTGCCACAGGAACCCCATGTGCTGGGCCTGCTGATGGCCGAGATCATGCTGGTGCTGGAGGGCTGCGAATGCGTGTCGCTGGGTGCGCAGACCCCGGTGACCGAGATCGTGCAGGCGGCCCAGGCCAACCGGGCCCAGATCGTCGGCCTGAGCTTCAGTCCCTCGTTCAGTTCGCAGCTGTTGCAACGCGGCCTGCAGGATCTGCGCAGCCGCCTGCCGGCTGAGGTGCAGCTCTGGGCGGGTGGCAGCCATCCCATGCTGCAGCGCCGCGCGCCTCCCGGCGTGACAACGGTGGCAAGGCTGGAGGCTATCGGTGGCCTGTTGGCGCCCTGGACTGCCGGCCACCGGCCCGAAAAAACCGCAGCCGACTGAACCCGACTTTATGGACGCCGCGTCAACGCTTCTTCAGATCGGCCAGCATGAGGCTGGACTCGCCCAGGCGGGACGCCAGGATGCGGGCGATATTGCGGTAGATGGCGGAGGCGCTTTCGGGGTTGGCGTCGATCAGCTCGCGGTAGAAACGCATGGCCACCAGCGGACCGGCGGCGCGCACCGTGGCCGAGCGCACATCGTTGCCCACCAGGGCCATCTCGCCGAAGCATTCACCGGGGCCCAGGCGGGCCAGCTCCACCGGCTTGCCGTCACGCAGTTTCTCGACCACCACGTCCCCGGCAATCAGCACATAAAAGGAGTTGCCCATGTCGCCTTCGCGGAACACCGCCTCGCCGGCCTGGATGGTGAAATGCTCGCCGGTGGCCAGGGTGTCCAGCAGACAGGGCTGGCTCATGCCGGCGAAGATCGGCACCTTCTGCGCAATCTTCTGGATGATGGCCGGGTCGAGCTTGAGGGCCGGGGCCGCACGTTGCGGCAACATCTCGGCCCGCACCCGCTCGGCGATGTTCTGGACGATGGCTGGATCGATACCCATGTTCTGGTAGCCCTGGTTACACCCTCGGAAGACGGCATGCATGAAACACCTTTACCCATCTTACACACCGACGGGGTTTCCGGGCGAACCCGGCGCAACGTTGCGCAGCAGTTTGCGAACGATTGCACAGAAACCCCAGCCTCAACATAATGACCGCGATGAAGCCCATCCCCGAGGCAAGGCCCGCCGTGCTGGACGTGGAAGCGTCCGGCTTCGGCCGCGACAGCTACCCCATCGAAGTCGGTTACGCCCTGCCCGACGGCCGCGTCTTCTGCACCCTGATCCGGCCTGAACCCCAGTGGACCCACTGGGACCCGCAGGCCGAGCGCCTGCACCAGATTCCCCGCCCCGCCCTGCTGAACCGCGGCCGGTCCGCGGTCGAGGTGGCCACCCTGCTCAACGAGCAACTGCAGGGCCGAACGGTCTACTCCGACGGCTGGAACCACGATTACACCTGGCTGGCCCTCTTGTACGACGCGGCCGGCCAGCGCCAGCGCTTCAAGCTGGAGAACCTGCGCGCCCTGCTGCGGGAAGACGAGGCCGAGCGCTGGCATGCCATCAAGCAGCAGATCGCCGATGAACGCGGGCCCCAGCGCCACCGCGCCAGCGCCGATGCCCGCCTGCTGCAACTGACCCTGCAGCGTGTGCGCCAGGGCGCCGCCCTGCCGTCCTGAGGACCGGACGCCCCGTATACTCGGCGTCTAAGAGGTCGTCCCCATGGCAGCGAGCAGGCGAGGCGGGGCCGGCATAATAAACATACCCACACTCTCGAAGATTCCGATCGCATGGCCGTTCTCACCATCGTCTTTGCCGACCTGACCGGAAGCACCGGGCTGTTCGAAGCGTTGGGCAATGCCAAAGCGGCCGAGGTGGTGACCCGCACCACGCACTGGATCGGCAAGCTCTTTCAGAGCCGCGGCGGCCGTGTCATCAAGTACCTGGGCGACGGTGTGCTGGCCTCCTTTGGCGACAACCAGGCCGCCGTGCTGGCCATGGTCGAGATGCAGCGCATGCAGCGCGAGCGCAGCAGCGGCCTGCCCGGCATGAGCAAGATGCAGATCAAGGTGGGCCTGGCGCGCGGCGAGGTCGTGGAACAGGATGGTGACTGCTTCGGCGATGCCGTCAACATGGCCTCGCGCCTGAGCGACCTCTCGGGCGCCGAGCAGATCTTCGCGTCTGAGAGCGTGATCGACGCGCTCTACAGCGACGGCGAGATCAACTTCCGCAACCTCGGGCCCATGGACATCCGGGGCAAGAGCGAGCCGGCCACGGTCTACCGCATCGACTGGCAGCGCGAGACCACCTCCGAGATCATGACGATGCAGGCCGGGCTGGAAACGGTCGGCGCCCCCAGCAGCCGCCTGCCCAGCACCATCGAGCTGACCTGGCGCGAACACAACATCCTGTTCGAGGCCATGGACATGCCGGTCTTCCTCGGCCGCGGCAACGACGCCCAGTTCGCGGTGCTGGACCCCCGCGTTTCGCGCCTGCACGCCCGGCTGGACCGCCGCGGTGAACTCTTCGTGCTCTCGGACATCAGCAGCTACGGCACCTGGGTGCGGTTTGCCGGCTCCACGGCCGTGATCTCCCTGCGCCGCCAGGAATGCGTGCTGCTGGACAAGGGCGAGATGGCGCTGGGCGCCTCCTTCGACGATCCGACCGCGCCGGTCGTCAGCTTCTGGTTCACCAACAAGAACAACTAGAGAGACAGGGCCATGAGCCGCCGGGCCCTCCCCAAGCTGATCGACGATCTGCGCACCTACCAGGCCGAACTGGAAGCCCAGAACAGCGCGCTCGAATTCAGCCGCATCGCCGCCGAGGGCGCCTCCGAACGATTTGAATCCCTGTTCTCCAACGTGCCCCTGGGGCTCATGGTGGTGGACGAGTTCGGCATGGTGGAGCAGAGCAATGCCATGGCGCTCAAGCTCTTCCGCCCCAAGGAATCCGACCCCCCGCTGAATTTCCTGCTGCCCCTGGTCACCCCCGACCACATCGAACGCGTGCAACAGGCCCTGGACGAGGCCAAGCTGCAGGGCCACAGCGACACCAACGAGGTGGTGTTCTCCAGCGGTCTGGAAGCCCGCTTCACCGGTGATCTGCACATCGCGCGCATCCAGTATTCGCAGGACCGCGACCTGACCCACTTCATCTGCGCCGTGATCGACCAGGGCCCGCTGCTGACCGAACGACGCGCCCTGCAGGAACGCCGCCGCGCCCTGCAGGAAAGCGCCCTGGCCCTGCAGCAGCGCAACGAAGAGCTGCGCCTGAGCGAAAACCGCCTGGCCGCCATCATCAACTCGTCCCTGGACGCCATCCTCTGCGTCGACGCCGAACAACGCATCACCGTCTTCAACCCGGCCGCCGCCGCGCTCTTCCAGTGCCCGCCGGAAGAAGCGCTCAAGACCTCGCTCGGGCGTTTCCTGCCCGAATCGATCGACGCCATCGCCGCCACCCGCCTCTCGACCCAGGCCACGCTGGGCGAAGTCAACGGCCGCACCGCCGACGGCCACCCGCTGGCACTGGAGGTCAGCGTCTCGCGCGAGCGCCAGCCCGAGGGCGACGGCGACATCACCACCGTCTTCGCGCGCGACCTCACGACACGCCGCCAGATGGAGGCGCAGCGCAACATCCTCGAAGCCCAGCTGCGCGAGGCGCACAAGATGCAGGCCATCGGCACCATGGCCGGTGGCATCGCGCACGACTTCAACAACATCCTGGGCGCCATCCTGGGCAACGTCACGCTGGCGCGCCAGGATGCCGGGGCCGACTCGCCGGTGCAGGTCAGTCTGAGCGAGATCGAGAAGGCCGGCCGGCGCGGGCGCAACCTGGTGCGCCAGATCCTGACCTTCAGCCGCAACGAAACCCCGAAACGCCACCCCATCCAGCTGATCGAGGTGGTGCAGGAATCGGTGCGCCTCATGAAAGTCACGCTGCCGCCCACGGTGGACCTCCAGGTGCGCCTGCGCGAGACGCCGGCCGTGCTGGCCGACGCCACCCAGGTCGAGCAGGCGCTGATCAACCTGTGCACCAACGCCATCCACGCCATCGGCAGCACACGCGGCACGGTCAGCATCGAACTCAACAGCGCCAGCCCCGACCTGCTGGAATGCCAGCGCCTGGGCCTGGCCGGCGGGCGCTACGTGGCCCTGGCCGTGCGCGACAGCGGCAGCGGCATGGAGCCCGAGACCCTGCAGCGCATCTTCGAGCCCTTCTTCACCACCAAGCCCGTGGGCCTGGGCACGGGCCTGGGTCTGGCCGTGGTGCACGGCGTGATGCGGACCCACCTGGGCACGGTGGATGTGAGCAGCACACCCGGCCTGGGCAGCGAGTTCACCCTCTATTTCCCGGTGGCCGATGACGACGTCCCCTCGGTCCCGGCCGAGCCCACGCGCCTGCAGACCGTGATGGGCTTCGGCCGTCACGTGATGTACGTGGACGACGACCAGGCCCTGTCCTTCCTGGTCGAGCGCGTGCTGGGACGGCGCGGCTTCAAGGTCAGCGCCTACACCGACCCGAAACTTGCGCTGGCCGCGCTGCGTGGGCAACCCGACGACTACGACCTGCTGGTGACCGACTACAACATGCCCGGTTACAGCGGCGTGGAGCTGCTCAACGACGCGCGCCGCATCCGCCCCCAGCTGCCCATGGCCCTGGCTTCGGGTTACATCACGCCGGAGATCGAGGCCAACGCGCTGGAAGCCGGCGCGCGCGCGCTGATCCACAAGCCCAACGACGTCTCGGAGCTCTGCGACACCGTGCAGCGCCTGATCCAAGGTGAGATCAAGCCCTGAGCCTGGCGCAGGCATCTCCTGCCTGCACGCCGACGAGGCCCTGCTCGTGCTGGACAAACCGGCCGGCCTGCTGGCGGTGCCCGGCCGTGGCGCCGACAAGCAGGACTGCGCCAGCACCCGCGCGCAGGCGCATTGGCCCGACGCGCTGATCGTGCACCGGCTGGACATGGCCACCTCGGGCCTGCTGCTGATGGCGCGCGGCGTGGCCATGCAGCGCAGGCTCAGCATGGCCTTCGAATCACGCGAGGTGCACAAGCGTTATGTGGCCGTGGTGAGCGGGCACCTGGACCCGACCGCCGGCGCCTGGAGCGAGATCACCCTGCCCCTGAAAAGCGACTGGCCGAACCGGCCGCGGCAGAGGGTGGATGCCGACGGCAAACCCAGCCAGACCCGCTGGCGCGTGCTCGCGCAGGAAAGCGACGCCCGGGGCCGGCCCCGGACCCGGCTGGAACTCGAACCCGTGACCGGCCGCACCCACCAGTTGCGCGTGCACCTGCAGGCCATCGGCCACCCCATCCTCGGGGATGCGCTCTACGCCGATGAGGACAGCCTGGCGCGCAGCACGCGCCTGCTGCTGCACGCCAGCGAACTGGCGCTCACGCACCCCATCACGGGGGCCGCCCTGCGCTGGCGCAGCCCACCCCCTTTCTGATCTGCGCGCAGGACCAGTCCGGCCGCACTTGGGGTGCGGCTATTGCGCCGATCAACAACCCGGATGGACCTGCACCCATCTGTTTTTTTGTGACAAAGAAAAAGCCGCCGCAAGCGGCGGCTTCCCGGTCTCCTGCCGATCACTTGATGAAGCGCACCTGGGCGTTGATCCGCTCCAGAATGGGTTTCTTCTTCTGATTGAAGATGGCCTTGTTCTCCTCGATCAGGTTCTTGCCCTTGGTATCGATCGAGATGATCAGCGGGCCGAACTCCCTCACGCGGTTGACCCACAGGGTCTCGGGCATGCCCAGGTCTGTCCACTCGGCGGCCTCGATCTTCTCCACCTGAGTGGCAGCGAGCACAGCGCAACCGCCGGGGAAGATGGCGTGCACCGCCTTGTTCTCGACACAGCCTTCCTGGGTCTCCGGCCCCATGCCGCCCTTGCCCACGATCAGCTTCACGCCGGTCTGCCTGATGAATTCCTTCTCGAACTTCTCCATGCGCATGCTGGTGGTCGGACCGATGGAGACCATCTCGTACTCTCCGTCTTCCTTCTGCCGCACGATCGGCCCGGCGTGGAAGATGGCGCCGCCCTTGAGGTCCACCGGCAGCTCGCGGCCGAGCTCGATCAGGCGGCGATGCGCCACGTCACGGCAGGTGACCAGGGTGCCGGTCAGGTAGACCACGTCACCGATGTTCAGCGACTCCAGGTCTTCGTCCCGGATGGGGGTGGTGAGTATCTTTTTCACAGCTTGAACCCTTCGTGCGAGATGACTTCGTAAGACATGTCGGCCTGGATCCTGATCTTGCCGCGGCGGTGCGCCCAGCAGCCCGTGGACACCGCCACGCCGATGGTGGAGGGGTGACGGGCCGACGATTCGATGTTCACGCCCATCACGCTGGCGTTGCCGGTCAGGCCCTGCGGGCCCAGGCCCAGCTCGTTCAGGCCTTCGGTCATCAGTTCTTCCATCAGGGCCGCGTTGTCGTTGCTGTGGCGCGAGGTCACCGGACGCAGGATGGCCTTTTTCGACAGGCGTGCCGCGGTTTCGGCCGAGGTCGACACACCCACGCCCACCAGCAGCGGCGGGCAGGCGTTGACGCCGCGCGAGGTGATCACGTCGAACACGAACTCGGCCACGCCCTCGTAACCCTGGCCCGGCATCAGCACCTTGGCGGCGCCCGGCAGCGTGCAGCCGCCGCCGGCCATGTAGACGTCGATGGTGACGCTGTCGTCGTTGGGGACGATCTCCCAGTCCAGCCACGGGATCTTGGTGCCGGTGTTGGTGCCGGTGTTCTTCTCGACGAAGGTCTCCACCGCGTTGTGGCGCAGCGGGCCGTCCCTGGTGGCGCCTTCGGTGGCGCCCAGCAGGATGCTTTCGAGTTCACCCAGCAGCGGAAAGTTTGCGCCGGCCGTGAGGAAGTACTGGATCACGCCGGTGTCCTGGCAGCTGGGGCGGTCCAGCTTGTCGGCGGCTTCCTGGTTCAGGCGCATGGATTCGTAGACTTCCTTGGCCAGGAAGTTCACCTCCTTCGCGCGCAGCTCCCCCAGCTTCTGGGTCACGTCGGTGGGGAGCCGCTTGCCGATGTAGGAAGTGAACTTCGACATCAGGTGGGTCAGGTCGGCGGCGGCGGCTTGCTTGTCCATGGGGTTCTCCTGGTATGCGACGCCTGGACTCAGTCCAGGGTGACCTTGCCCGCCTTGACCAGCTGGGCAAACTTCTCGGTCTCTTCCGTGATCTGCCGGGCCATCTCTTCGGGCTTGTTGCCGACGGGCTCGGCGCCGATGTCCTGCATCTGCTTCCTGAACTCCGGCGAGTGGATGATCTTGACCACCTCGGTATTCAGCCGTGCCACCACGTTCCCGGGCGTTGCGGCCGGCGCCAGCAGACCGAACCAGGTGCCGATCGCGATGTTGGGAATGCCGGATTCCTGCAGGGTGGGCACATCGGGCAGGGTGGAGGAGCGCTTGGCCGTGGTCACCGCCAGGGCCTTGAGCCTGCCCTCCTTGATGAAGGGGAGAACCGGCGTGATGGTGTCGAAAGACATGTCCACCTGGCCACCCAGCAGGTCGGTGGTCAGCGGGGCGCTGCCCTTGTAGGGCACGTGCAGGACCCTGGCGCCGGTTTCGATCTGGAACTGGGTGCCGATCATGTGCTGCGCCGTGCCGTTGCCGTTGGAGCCATAGGACAGCTTCTCCGGGGATGCCTTGCCGGCGGCCACCAGATCATTCACGCTGGTGTAGGGCGCCTTGGCACTCACCACCAGCACGTTGGGCACCAGTGCCACGGTCGTGATGGGTGCGAAGTCTTTCTGAAAGCTGTACGGCAGGTTCCTGTAGACGCTGGTGGCCACGGTGTGATGAACCGCGCCCATCAGGAGGATGTAGCCATCCGCAGGCGCCTTGGCCACGAAGGCCGCGCCCAGGGTGGCGCCTGTACCGGGTTTGTTCTCGACGATCACGGGCTGGCCGATGACGGCCGACAGCTTGGTCGACACGGCGCGGGCCAGGACATCCGTCGTTCCGCCCGCGGGAAACGGGACCACGATCGTGACGCTTTTGGCGGGCCAGGCTTGTGCCGAGGCGAATCCGGCCGCGCTGCACAGGACGGCGGCGAGGACCTGTAGGGTGAACTTGTGAGCCATGTTTGTCTCCTTGGATCTTTGGGCTTTCGTCAGCCTGCCGGCATCGGATGGCTTGAACTTTAGTGCGCATTGAATTTAAAATTCAGCCGAATATTCAAAGCATTCTTAACTTGATATCAAAAATATGGCCAAGCTGATCAACCCGGCCGACATCGAGTTCTTCCTCGCCTTGGCCACCGCCTGCTCCATCAGCAAGACCGCACGCGAGTTGAGCGTCACCCCGGCCGCGGTCAGCAGGCGCCTCTCGCTCATGGAGTCGCGGCTTGGTGTCCCGCTGTTCAACCGGACCACGCGGAGCATGGGCCTGACGCCGGAAGGCGAGGTCTATCTGGACCACGCACGCAAGATCGTTGGCAACATCAGCGAGATGGAGGACCAGCTTCTGGGCTCCACCGTCGCGCCCCAGGGACTGCTGCGGGTGAATGCAACGCTGGGGTTCGGGCGCAGCCACATCGCCCCCCTGGTTTCCGAGTTCGTCCGGAAATACCCCAAGGTGGACATCCAGCTGCAGCTGTCGGTCAACCCGCCACCCAGCGGCGACGATGCCTACGACATCTGCTTCCGGTTCGGCAACCCGCCGGACTCCCGCTCCGTCGCCAGGTTCATCGCCGCCAACCGCAGGGTCGTGGTCGCGTCACCCATGTACCTGAAGAAGCACGGGGAACCCCAGACCCCCGGCGACCTCACCCGGCACAACTGCATCGGCATACGCCAGGGTGATGAGGCCTACGGGCAATGGCGCTTTTCCACGCCCAAGGGCAAAGGCAAGAGCAGGGCCGAGTCCACCCAGAGCGTGAGGGTAAGGGGCAACCTGACGAGCAATGACGGCGGCATTGCCGTCAACTGGGCGCTGGACGGCCACGGCATCCTGCTGCGGGCCGAATGGGATGTGAAGAAATACCTGCAGTCGGGTCGCCTGGTGCAGCTGCTGCCCCGCTACAACAGCCCGGACGCCGACATCTATGCCGTCTACGCCCAGCAGCACAGGACGTCCTTGCGCGTCAAAACCTTTCTGGACTTCGTGGCCGCGGCGTCAGGCGCCGCGTAGGCGCGCCGGCTCCCGATCCCGGGGAGCGTGCTCGCCTGCCATAGGCAGTGAAGCTAAGCACGAAGTACGGTCAGCAGATTTTCCACCGACGCCACTCCCATCTTGACGTAGGCGTCGGAGGTGACGCCGCCGATGTGCGGACTGAGCACGATGCGCTCCTCGTTCCGGAACGGGTGCCCTGCGCTCATGGGCTCCACGGCAAAACTGTCCAGGCCGGCAGAGGCGACCCGGCCCGACCGGAACGCACCGAGCAGCGCCGCTTCGTCGATCAATCCCCCGCGCGCGGTGTTCACCACAATGACCCCGGGTTTGCACAAGGCCAGGGCGCTCTCGTTCAGCATGTTCCGGTTCTCGCTGGTCAGCGGGCAGTGGAACGAAATCGCATCCGATGTCCGCCACAGCGTGTCCAGATCCACCGGCTCCACCCCCGGCGGAAAGGCACGCGCATAGGGATCGAAGCCGATGACACGCATGTCCAGGGCCTGGACCATCCTGGCAAATCGCAAGCCGATGGCCCCGAGTCCGATCAGGCCGATGGTACGGCCGCCCAGCTCCAGGCTCTTGTGCGTTGCCTTGTCCCAGAAGCCGCTGTGCATGCGTGCGTTCAATGCCGGTACGGACTTGGCGCAGGCCAGCAGCAAGGCCAGCGCCTGCTCGGCCACAGCCGCGGCATTGGCCCCTGCTGCTGCGCATACTTCCACCTTGCGCGCCTGGGCCGCCACCTTGTCGATGGTGTCGGTTCCGCTGCCGTGCTTGGAGATCACGCGCAGCGCCGGCGCGGCATCGATCGCCCGGGCGCCCACGGCGCCGTAGCGCACGATGATGGCCACGGGATTGTGCCGGCCACAGAGCGCCACGATGTCGTCCTCGGTCGGTGTCTTGCCCGCGTAGACCACCTCGAATTCGCGCAGCAACTCCAGGGCCTGCGGCGCCAGATCGGCTGCCGTGACCAGGACCACCGGCTTGCCCAGTCCAGGCGCCATGCTCACAGACGCTCCCCTTCCTTGAGCACCCCCGCGGCGCGCAAGGCGGCATCGAGCCACTTGGCGGCGGTGTCGCCCTTGTGGATGCCCGCGATGCGTTCGGACTCGTCTTTCACCTTCCTGGCCGCCAAGGGCAGCAGCGACTCGATCCTGTCGCGCTCGACCACCACCACGCCATCGGCATCGCCCAGGACGAAGTCGCCCGGATGGACCGTCACGCCGCCCACGGTGACCGGATGCCCGATGCGCCCCGGCACCAGCTTGGTCGGACCGTTCGGATTGGTGCCGACGCTGAACACCGGGTAGCCTATTTCCTCCAGCTCCAGCGCATCCCGCACGGCGCCGTCGATGACCACCCCGGCGATGCCGAGCTTGCGGCAGGCCGTGATCATGATGGTGCCCATCAGCGCGGCGGTCTGGTCCCCCTTGCCGTCGATCACCAGCACATCCCCCGGCTTGGCCAGGGACATGGCGGCGTGGATCATCAGGTTGTCGCCCGGGCGGACCTCCACGGTGAAGGCCGTGCCCGCGACCTTCACGCGGGGATGCAGGGCGCGGATGCGTCCATGCAGGGCGCCACGCCGGCCGGCCACGTCGGCCAGGATGGCCGCCTGATACCCGGCGGCTTGTGTCACGACCTGGGGCGGGACGCGCTCGAAGTCGCGAATGATGTCGGCTTGTGTCATGGTGGTATCGGTTTCTTGTTGGTCGTCGTTACTCAATCGATCTTCGCGCCGGATTCCCGCACGACCACACCCCAACGGACCATGTCTTCACGGACCGTCCTGGCGAACTGCTCGGAGGTGCTGCCGGCGACATCGGCCCCCTGGTCCCCCAGTTTTTTCTTCAGTTCGGCGGTTTGCAGGGCCTTGTTGATTTCGGCGTTCAGTCGGGCGGTGATGTCCCTGGGCAGCTTGGCCGGGCCCAGCACGCCAAACCAGGTGACGGCTTCAAAGCCCTTGTAGCCGGACTCGGCGATGGTCGGGACCTGCGGCAGGTCATCCACCCGCTTGAGGGAGGTGACGGCCAGCGCGCGCAATTTGCCGTTCTTGATGTGTCCGATCAGGGTGGGGATGGAAGAGACGTAAACCTCCACCTGCCCCCCGATCACATCGTTGAGGCCCTGCGCCGCGCCCTTGTAGGGTATGTGCACGAGCTTGATGCCGGCCTCTTTCTTGAACAGCTCCGTGGCCAGATGGGCCACGGTGCCGTTACCGGAGGTGGCGAAGTTGATCTGGTCGGGGCGCGCCTTGGCCGCGGCCACCAGATCTGCCAGGGTTTGAAGCGGCGAGTTGGCCGAGACCACGAGCGCCAGCGGCGCACTGGCCACCATGGAAATGGGCGTCAGGTCCTTGACCGGGTCATAGGGCAGCTTGGCATAGAGGCTGGGGTTGATCGCCAGGTTGCTGGTCTGGCCCAGCACGAGGTTGTAACCATCCGCCGGCGACTTCGCGATGTTGTCGATCCCGATATTGCCGCCCGAGCCGGGCTTGTTGTCAACGATAAAAGTCCACTTGCTGGCTTCGGTGATCTTCTGGGTCAGCTCGCGGCCGATGATGTCGGTGCCTCCACCGGCCGGAAACGGAACCACCAGACGAATCGGCTTGCCGGGCCAGGCCTGTGCGTGGGCCAGGGAGGCGACGATGGACGAGAACATCAGGCCGATCAAGGCGCGACTGAAAAACTTCATGGTGCTTATCTCCTTGTAGTCAGGCAAACGAGGGTTGCCATCCGCCGGTACTCTAGATGCTCGGTGCACTCGATACAATGCCGTTTCACTCAATGAAACAAGGTCCATGGTGCGCAATCCTCCAAGAAACGAGCCGAAAGACAAAGAGGAGGGGGTCACCGCCGTCACGCGCGCGCTCTCCCTGCTGGAGGCATTCCAGGTCGACGAATCCACGCTTTCGCTGGCAGAAATGAGCCGCCGAACAGGCATGCACAAGACCACCGTCCTGCGATTGGCCCGCACGCTGGCCTTGTCCAACTACATGGTGCAGGCTGAGGACGGTCCATGGCGATTGGGGCCGGCGACAGGTTGGCTGGGCGCCAGGTACCAGGCCGGCTTCGACGTGAACAATGCCGTGGAACCTGTGCTGCGCGAACTCGCGCAGCTGACGGGGGAGAGCGCGACCTTCTACGTGCGAGAGGGGAAAATCCGCGCCTGCATCGCCCGCGTCGAAGGCTCCCAGGCGGTGCGCCACCACGTGCGCATCGGAGAGCGCCTGCCGCTGGACAAGGGCGCCCCCGGGCGCGTCATCCTCGCCTTCAGCGGCGAACGCGGAGAGACTTACGAGGAGATCCGCAAGCGGGGCTATCACCTCTCACTGGGTGAGCGCGAGCCCGAGGTGGCCAGCGTGGCGGCCCCGGTCTTCGGTCTGAACTGGCGCCTGCTGGGCTCCATGTGCATCTCGGGGCCGGTCTCCCGGCTTTCGGCAACAAAATTGCAAAAGTACGCGAAGAGCGTGATCCGGGCGGCCAATGCGTTGTCCTACGCCCTCGCCGGCAGCCGCTCCGCCGACACCCCGCCCGTGATCTCCAACTGGCACCCCTGAAGCGGTCTGCCCACCGCCACCCTGGCCCGGTCCCGCCACTGCATGTGTTCGACGTGAAAAGCGGGCGGTTCGTGCCGGCCTCCAGCGCCATGCACAGCGGCACTGGACCCTGTGCCGACTCTGATGACACAATGGCCCAAGCGCTGTTCAACGAAATCGACGACAGCTACCGGCCGCAGCAGGCGACTGCCGGGGGCACCCGCCAGGAGCACAAGCCCTAGCGCGCCCCGTCCGGCCCGCGGACCGTTGGCGTATGAGGAGACTGGATCCATGCGTATCGCTGACTGGAAACTGGGTACCCGCCTCGGACTGGCCCTGGGCCTGCCCCTGCTGCTGCTGGCAGGCCTCACCCTGCTGGCCCTGCAACAGCTGCAGCAGGTCGGTATCGCCAGCGAGCGCATGAGCGCCAGCGACCGCGCCCAGACCGAGGCCGCGCAGCAGATCACGGCCAGCACCGAGCAGCTCTCGCGCCTGACCCAGCAGCAGATCACCGCCCCCATCGCCGCCCCCACCGGCCAGATCCGCGAGCAGCAGACGGCGGCCAACCGCCAGATCGACCAGGCCCTGGCCACGCTGGAGCGCCTGGGCTCGCGCAGCGACGCCCAGGTGCTGACCGATCTCAAGCGCCACCGCGCCGCCCATACGGAATCGGCCGAACGTGTGGTCAAGCTGGTCGAGGAAAACCTGCGGCCCGAGGCCTCCCTGCTCTTCATCGGCGAGACCCTGCCCGCGCTCAAGGCCCTGCAGCAGTCCATCCAGACCCTGACCGCCCTGCAGCGCAAAAGCGTGGAGCGCGGCAGCATCGCCGCCGCGCGCACCCTGCTGCTCTACTGCGGCGTGGCCGCCGTGCTGCTGGCCGCGCTCTGGGGCCTGTGGCTGCTGCTGCCGCTCGCACGTGGCCTGCGCGAGAACCTGCGCGCGGCGCGGCAGCTGGCCGGCGGCGAACTCGACACCCCGATTGAAGCGCACGCACACGACGAAAGCGGCCAGGTGCAGGCCGCCCTGGCGCAGATCCAGCAGGGCGTGCAGCAGCTGATCGCGCAGGTGCACCAGGACGCCGAGCAGCTGGCCAGCAGCACACGCGCATTGGCCGCCCCCGAACAGGCCGAGGCCCGGCGCAGCCCGCAGGCGGCACGCGTGGAGCAGGCCCAGACCAGCATGCAGGCCCTGGCCGGCGCCCTGAAGCACAGCCATGACAGCGGGCGCCAGGCCCAGGCCCTGGCGGCCGAAGCCGCCAAGGTGGCCGAGCGCGGCGGCGCCGTGGTGAACAAGGTGGTGGACACCATGCAGGACATCCGCACATCGTCCGCCCGCATCGCCGACATCATCGGCGTGATCGACGGCATCGCCTTCCAGACCAATATCCTGGCGCTCAACGCCGCGGTGGAAGCGGCGCGGGCCGGCGAGCAGGGTCGGGGTTTTGCCGTCGTGGCCAGCGAGGTGCGCAGCCTGGCCGGGCGCAGCGCCGCCGCGGCCAAGGAGATCAAGCAGCTCATCGATGCCTCGGTCGGCAGCGTGGCCGAAGGCGGCAAGCTGGTCGAGCAGGCCGGCCGCACCATGCAGGAGATGGTGGGGCAGGTGCGCCAGGTCGCCGAAACCATGGCGCAGATCACACGCGAAGGCCAGGCCCAGGACCAGGGTTTCAGCCAGCTGCAGGACGCCATCACGCAGCTGGAACAGATGGTCAGCGACAACACCGCCGTGCTGGACCGCTCGGCCGCATCGGCCCAGGCCCTGGAGCAGCAGGCGCGCCAGCTGGCCGGCAGCGTGGGCGGCTACCGCCTGGGCAGCGCGCCATTGCGCCTGCGCTGAAGTCTTTTTCCTTGACGCAGCGCAAAACCCTGCGGCTTGCAGTTGCCTAGACTGCCTGCCATGTACTGCCATGTACTGCCGTGGGGGCCGTGGGTTCCCGTTTGCCTGGAACCCCTCATGCATGCTGCCCTTCGCTTTCCTCATATTCCCGCAGACAGCGCCGCTTGGCTGGCGCACAGCGGCCTGCGGGCGCTGACGCTGGGCGGGCGCACCCTGCTGCCCATCGTCCAGGGCGGCATGGGCATCGGTGTCTCGGCACACCGCCTGGCCGGCAGCGTGGCCGCGCTGGGTGGTGTCGGCACCCTGTCCTCGGTGGACCTGCGCCGCCATCACCCGGACCTGATGGCGGCCACCGGCCAGTTGCCGGCCGCAGAGGCGGCCAAGCGCGCCATCGACGCGGCCAACCTAGAAGCACTGCGGCGCGAGATCCGTGCCGCGCGCGCGCTCTCACCGGACATGGGCCTGCTGGCTGTCAACGTCATGCGCGCGGTGGGCGCATACGCGCCTTCCGTCACCGCCGCGCTCGAAGCCGGCATCGACGCCGTGGTGGTGGGCGCCGGCCTGCCGCTGGACCTGCCCGAGCTGGCGCAGGACCATCCCCGGGCGGCGCTGATCCCCATCCTCTCGGATGCGCGCGGCGTGCAGCTCATCGTGAAGAAATGGGAACGCAAGAAGCGCCTGCCCGACGCCATCGTCATCGAGCATCCGCGCCTGGCCGGCGGCCACCTGGGTGCTGCGAAGATCGCCGACCTCAACGACCCGCGCTTCGATTTCGAGAACGTGATCCCGCAATCCATCGAATTCCTCAGATCGGCCGGTATCGAGAAGGAGATCCCGCTGATCGCCGCCGGCGGCATCCGCACGCATGCCGACATCGCGCGCCTGCAATCGCTGGGCGCGGCGGGCGTGCAGCTGGGCACGCCCTTTGCCGTCACCACCGAGGGCGACGCCCACCCCGAGTTCAAGCGCGTACTGGCCGAGGCGAAGGAAGAGGACATGATCGAATTCACCAGCGTGGCCGGCCTGCCCGCGCGCGCGGTGGCCACACCCTGGCTGCGCGCCTACCTCAGGATCGAGCACAAGCTGCAGGCCGTGGCCCACCCCAAGCCGCGCTGCACCAAGAGCTTCGACTGCCTGGCCCAGTGCGGCCTGCGCGACGGCCTGCCCGGCTGGGGCCAGTTCTGCATCGACCACCAGCTCGCCGCCGCGCTGCGCGGTGACCTGAAAAAGGGCCTGTTCTTCCGGGGCGTCGGCGCCCTGCCCTTCGGCGCGCAGATGCGCGGCGTGCGCGATCTGGTGCAAAGGCTGCTGACGCCGTCGGAAACGCTTCAGCCTGCCTGAAAAAGTGACAAATTCCGCATCGCCGGCCCGACCCGGGCAGGGCTGCGGGTGCATTTGCCCCTACACTGCGCGCGCGCATTCCAAAAAAAACCGACAGACAGGGGGTCACACAAGGATCGCGCATGCCATCTTCCCCGAGGCACTACTTCAGCCTGGGCCATTTCCGCGGTCGCCTGACCCTCTGGTTCGGCGGCCTGTCGCTCGCCACCTTGCTGAGCGTGGGCCTTTATGTCGGGCATATCGCCACCCAGGAGCTGGCGGACTTCGGCGGTCAGACCCTGTCCATCAGCGCGCGCTCGGCGGCCGACCTGCTGGCCTCGAATCTGGAGGAGCGCGACAAGGAAATCCGCCTGCTGCGCCAGATTCCCACCTTCACCCATGGCGATCTGCACGCACCCGAACTCGGCAAGCAGCTGGATCTGCGCAAGCAGAGCTCCGAGGAATACGCCTGGATCGGCATCGCCGACCTCAAGGGCCGCGTCCTGCAGGCCACGGGCGGCATGTTGATGGGACTGCAGGTGGACCAGCGGCCCTGGTTCCAGGCCGCGCTCAAGGGGCCCTACACCGGCGTGGTGCACGAAGCCCTGCTGCTGGCCCGGCAGTTGCCCCGGCGCGCCGCGAACGAACCGCTGCGCTTCATCGACTTCGCCGCCCCCATTCTGGATGATCAGGGCCGGCTGCGCGGCGTGCTGGGCGCGCATGCGCACTGGAGCTGGGTGACCCACACGGTAGAATCGGTCGTCACCCGCAGCGCCTCCGGGCACCAGATCGAGGTGCTGATCGCCGACAAGTCGGGCAACATCCTCTATCCCTACAAGCAGCTCGGCAAGTCGCTGCCGCCGCGCCAGCAGCGCACCGCGCCCTACGAAGTCCTGCGCTGGGACGACGGCAAGGCCTACCTCACCAGCATGGCCGAGGTCACGGCCGCAACCAGCGTCTCGCTGGGCTGGCATGTCGTGCTGCGCCAGCCGCTGGAGGTCGCGCTGGAGCCGGTGCAGATCCTGCGCCAGCAGCTGCTGCTGTTCGGCCTGGGCGTGGCCCTGCTGTTCTCGCTGATCGCCTACCGCTTTGCCGCCCGCGTCAGCCTGCCCATCGAACAGCTGGCCCGGGCCGTGCGCCATGTCGAGCGGCGCGATGCCGAGCCGGTCTACCCGGCGGGCAGGCAGCTCCACGAAATCAGCCAGCTCAGCGGCTCCATCCAGTCCATGACGGCCTCGTTGCTGCGCCACGAGCAACAGCTCGAAGCCCTCAACGCCTCGCTGGAGCTGCAGGTGCGCGACCGCACCGAGGCGCTGTCGCGGGCCAACCAGGCGCTCGAACGCCTGGCCACCATCGACGCCCTCACCGGCCTGAACAACCGGCGCCGTTTCGACGCCCGGCTCGTGGAGGGCTTCCAGCGGCTGCGCCGCACGGGCCGCGGCTTCTGCCTGATCCTGCTGGACGTGGACCACTTCAAACGGATCAACGACAGCCACGGCCACCAGGCCGGCGACGAGGTGCTGCGCCAGCTGGCCCGCCTGCTGAGCCAGTGCACCCGCGTCACCGATTTCGTGGCGCGTTATGGCGGCGAGGAATTCGTCGTGCTGGTGCCCGACACCCAGAGCGACGAGGAAGGGCTGACCGTGGCCGAGAAGATCCGCCAGACCGTGGCCAGCGCCCCCTTCGCCGTGGCGGGCCAGGCCACCGTCAGCCTGGGCCTGAGTCAGGCGCTGGCCAGCGACACGAGCGCTGCCGAGGTCCTGGAGCGCGCCGACCGGGCCCTCTACACCGCCAAGCAGCTGGGGCGCAACCGGGTCGTGACCCTGTAGGGGCCCCGCCGTGCGCTAGTAGACTGAATCTGAGAGATCGCCGGCAAGCGGCTGACCAGCGCTGCGGCAGGCAAGGCGCAAAGCACAGACGGGCCCGTAGGCCCGGCGAGCATTTGCAACGCCGCATGGCACAGCGAGGGGCAGACGAGTGCCAGTGAATCTCACGGATTCAGTCTACTAGCAGTGGATGGCCATGGCCAGGCCGCAGGCGTCGCGCGGCGCACGGGCCGGCAGGCTGAGCGCCTGGCCCCGCAGCAGGCGCTGCGCCGTCCACAGGCAGGCCAGCGCGTCCAGCACGTCGTCGGCCTGCACCTGCCTGCGGGGAAATCCGTCCAGCAGGCGCTCGGCCTGGCCCGGGAAATGCGGCGCCAGCAGGCGGATGCGCAGCGCGCGCCCTGCGGCGCTCTTCTTGCCATGGGCCAGCGGCAGGCCGCCGTTCATCTGCATGAAACAGAGCTCGGGATGAACCTCATGCACGCGCAGCGCGTCGGCGGCCGAGGCGCGCAAGGCGGCATCGACCTGCTCCACCTTGCGCAGGATGTTGTAGGCCTGGATGGACATGCCCTTGCCGTCGATGGCCCGGCGGCGCGCCGACGCTTCCTCATGCGAGGCGGCGCCCAGCACCGCCCGCAGGGGCGCCGCAAACACCGAACTGCCGCGCTGCTTCAGGCGCTGGCGCGCGGCCTCGTCGCAGGCGCGCTCGCCCTGCTCGCCCAGGCCGATCGGCATGTCCACCGCCACGCAGGCCGGCGCCGGGCAGGCCCGCAGCAGGTCCGCGAAGCGGGCATGGACGCAGGCCTCGACCTCGCTGCGGCCCGGCGGCAGATGCGCGGCGTACCAGCCCGCCGGGCAGCCATCGACGCCGGTGATGGGCCCCGCCAGGCTCAAGCGCCGGCCTTGGGGTAGAGCACCATCTGCGTGCAGCGAAACAGCGCCAGGGTCTTGCCGCTCTCGCGGTGCGTCACCACCGCATCCCAGACCTGGGTGGTGCGCCCGCTGTGCACGGTTCGCGCCACGCAGAGCACCACGCCGTCGCGCGCCGTGCCCAGGTGGTTGGACTTGAGCTCGACGGTGGTGAAGCCGCTGGCCCCCTCGGGCAGGCTGTTGATGCAGCCGTAGCCGGCGCAGGTGTCGGCCAGCGTCACGATGCTGCCCGCGTGCAGGAAACCGTTGGGCGCCATCACCTCGGTGCGCACCGGCATCTCGGCGCGCACCTCGCCGGCCTCCATGTGGGTGATGACGATGCCGAGATGCCCCGGCAACATGGCCGCGCCGCGCTGGTTGAAATCGTGAAGGGTGGGCATGAAAACTCCTGGATGTCATGGCGCGCACACCGGCGCGGGCTGGCTGGCCGGGTACCGCGCACGCTCAGCCCGGAATCTCCGCCTCGATCAGCTGGGCCAGCAGCGTGAGCGACTCCTGCCAGCCCAGGTAACAGGCTTCGGCAGGAATGACCTCGGGAATGCCCTCCTGCACCACGTTGAGCTCGGTGCCGCAGAACACGGCCTTGAACGTCAACGTGACCCGCATTTCCCCGGGCAGGTTCGGGTCGTCGAAGACATCGGTGTGCACGATGCGCTCTCCCGGCACCAGCTCCAGGTAGGTGCCGCCGAAGGAATGGCTCTGCCCGTTGCTGAAGTTGGTGAAGGACATCCTGTAGCCCCCGCCCACCCTGGCGTCCATCTCGTGCACCTTGCCCGTGAAACCGTGCGGCGGCAGCCACTTGGTCATGGCGGCGGGATCGATGAAGGCGAGGTAGACGCGTTCGGCCGGGGCGCGCAGCACACGGTGCAGGCGGACGGTGTTGGTGCTCATGGTGTGTTCCCTTCAGATGGTTCGAGGCAGTCCCTCAGACTGTACGACGAATAGGCCGGACCGGTTTCGACAAAGGTCAGCCCCGCAGACCCCCCCGGGCGTACTGTTCAGCGCACGCCCTTGAGCGCCTGCCCGTCCACCGAGCGCGTGATGGGGCAGTTGACCACGATGCCGGTGAGCTCCAGGGCGATCTCGCCCCGTTCCTGCGCCGCCAGCACCTGTTCCTCGGAACGCAGCTCGCGCGGGGCCGCGGGCTGGCGCCAGCGCACCAGCACCATGCGCCACAGCGGGCTATAGCTGCGGTCGGCATTGGCCCCGCCCGTGGGCAGCGGCGCGGACTGGAAGACGGTGATCTGTTCGCCGTTCACGAACTTGTAGACCCGCTCGGTCACACCGGGGCGGCCCGGTGCGCCCAGGGCCAGGGCCAGGCGCGGCACGTGGTTGACGCCCTCCTGCCGGGCCATGGCGGCGTCCGAGATGTCGGTCGTCACGTACTCGACCTGGTGGCCGTCGACCCAGGCGCGGTGCAGGGGCAGCGTGGTCTCGGCCGGGCCACTGGTGCGCGGGGCTGCGCAAGCCACCGGCAACAGGGTACAGACCAGGAGCCAGAGGTGCGGGAAACGCATGGCGCGGATGGGCACGGAAGATCCCGCTTCAGATCCAGCGGCGTACGCGGCGCTTGTAGGCCTCGTACTCGGCGCCGAACTTGGCCAACAGCACCCGCTCTTCGGGCAGGATCTGGAAGCGGGTGACGTAGGCCACGTAGGCCATCGGGCCGGCCAGGGCCGCCCAGCACCCCAGGTGGCTGGCGTAGGCCACGAGCAGCAGCAGCAGGCTGAGGTACATGGGATTGCGTGTGTAGCGGTAGATGCCATGGGTGACCAGCACCGAGGCCCGCTCGGGCTGCAGCGGATTGATCGTGGTCCGGGCTTGCCAGAAACCGGCAAAGGCGGCAATGGCCACCAGCGCGCTCAGGTTCATGCTGAGGTCGATGGCGGCGAGCCGCACCACATCGACCGCATCGGCCACGGGCTCTGCGTGCGGCAGCAGCCACATGGCTGCGGCGATGGCGATGGTGACCACAGGAGCGGGTATCTTGGTTTCAAGCCGTCGCATGTTCTCGGGTCTGAGCCTCGGCATGGAAAACAGGCCTGCACCAAAGGCATTCCATCACGCCGGGGGATGCGATGCCCCCGTGTCAGCGGGCCTGGACCCAAAGTATATGCGGCAGCTGAACGTGGACGTCATGCCATGACATGGACTCGAAATCGGATGTGTTCCAAGGGCCGAGGTTCATGTCTGCCCAACGCGCAGTCAAGCCGCGACGCGCTTACGCGTTGTCGCTCTTGGACGACCAGTTAAATTTCGCTCCACTTCCATGCGAAGCGCTGCATTGATCCGGGACTGGTAGCCAGCACCTTGCGCCTTG